>NZ_JBEYSU010000001.1:0-448635 GCF_040704235.1 Micromonospora sp. NPDC047707 | reverse complement strand
ACCTCAAAGATCGAGCGAGCTGGGCGATGGCCCGACGGTCACCGGTGCACTCGAACCAACATCAGCTCGAGTGAGACAAGGGTGCACCAATGAGCGAGCTTGTCGAACGAACCAGCGGGCACGTGGCGGTGCTGGGGGCCGGCTCGTGGGGGACGGCCTTCGCCAAGATCCTCGCCGACGCCGGCCGGGACGTCACCATCTGGGCCCGGCGGCCGCAGGTCGCCGACGTGATCCGCGCCGAACGGCGCAACCCGGAGTACCTCCCGGGTCTCGTGCTGCCCGACCGGGTCACGGCCACCGGCGACGCCCTGGAGGCGATCAAGGGTGCGGAACTGGTCGTGCTCGCGGTGCCGTCGCAGACGCTGCGCGGGAACCTCGCCGAGTGGGCGCCGCACCTGCACCCCGACGCCACGCTGGTGTCCCTGATGAAGGGCATCGAACTGGGCACCACCAAGCGGATGAGCGAGGTCATCGTGGAGACCGCCGGGGTGGCGGCGGAGCGGGTGGTGGTGGTCTCCGGTCCCAACCTCGCCCCCGAGATCGCCGCCGAACAGCCGGCCGCCACCGTCGTCGCCTGCACCGACGTCGACCGGGCCACGCTGGTGCAGCGGGCCATCACCACGCCGTACTTCCGCCCGTACACCAACGACGACGTGATCGGCTGCGAGCTGGGCGGCGCGGTCAAGAACGTGATCGCCCTCGCGTACGGGATCGCCACCGCGATGGGCTTCGGCCACAACACCCGGGCCATGCTGGTGACCCGGGGGCTGGCCGAGACCGCCCGGCTGGGCGTCGCGCTCGGCGCCGACCCGCTCACCTTCGCCGGCCTGGCCGGGATGGGCGACCTGGTCGCCTCCTGCTCCTCCCCGTCGGCCCGTAACCGCACCTTCGGCGAGCACCTGGGCCGGGGGGCGACCCTGGAGGAGGCGCGGATCGCCACCCGGCAGACCGCCGAGGGGGTCAAGAGCGCCCTGGCGATCCGCGACCTGGCCCGGGCGCACGGGGTGGAGATGCCGATCACCGAGCAGGTCGAACTGGTCTGCCACGAGGGGGTCGACCCCCGGCGGGCGGTCGAGGCGTTGATGAGCCGCACGACCAAACCGGAGTGAGGGGCATGGCGGACGACCACGACGGCACCCGCTGCGTCCGCGCCGGGCTGCCCGAGCCCGCGCCGGGGGAGCCGTTCCTGCCCGGCCCGGTGTTCGCCGCGCCGTACCACCTGGACCCGTGGGCGGGGCCGGCGGCGGCACCCAACGGCTACGGCCGCCCGGACAACCCCACCCGACGGCTGCTGGAGGCGGCGATCGGTGAGCTGGAGGGCGGCGACTGCCGGGTCTTCGCCACCGGCCAGGCGGCGATCACCGGGCTGCTGCTGACCGTGCTGCGGCCGGGGGACACCGTGGTGCTCCCGTCCGACGGCTACTTTCCGGTGCGGGCGTTCGCCACGGACACCCTGACCGGCATCGGCGTACGGGTGGTCTTCGCCCCGACCGCCGGGCCGTACCCGGACCTCGCCGGCGTACGCCTGGTGCTCGTGGAGACCCCGGCCAACCCGGGCCTGGACGTCGTCGACGTGCCCGCGCTGGTGACCCGGGCGCACGCCGCCGGCGCCCTGGTCGCGGTGGACAACACCACAGCGACCCCGCTCGGGCAGCGGCCGCTGGACCTCGGCGCGGACCTGGTGGTGGCCTCCGGCACCAAGGCCCTGACCGGGCACTCCGACCTGCTGCTGGGGTACGTCGCCACCCGGTCGGCCGACCTGCTGGAGGCCGTGACGGGATGGCGGACGATCACCGGGGCGGTCCCCGGGCCGTTCGACGCCTGGCTGGCGCACCGCTCGCTGGCCACCCTCGACCTGCGCCTGGCGCGGCAGACCGCGAACGCCGGGGCCCTCGCCCGCCTGCTGGCGGCCCGCCCCGACGTGACCGGGCTGCGCTGGCCGGGCCTGCCGGACGATCCGGCGTACCCGGTGGCCTCGGTCCAGATGCGACGGATGCCGGGGGTGCTCTCGTTCGACCTGGGCGACGCCGACCGGGTCGCGCGGTTCCTGGACGCGTCCCGGCTGGTCACGGCGGCCACGTCGTTCGGCGGCCTGCACACCACCGCCGACCGCCGGGCGCAGTGGGGCGACGACACCGCGCCCGGATTCGTCCGCCTCTCCTGCGGCGTGGAGGACATCGTCGACCTGGTCGCCGACGTGACCGCCGCGCTGGACACGGCGGGCCGGTGACCGGGGCGGGCGACCGGAGCGCCCCGGGGCCCGTTCCGACGTCACCCGCCGCCGGCGCCGCCGCACCGGACCTGGTGGCGCGGCTGCGCGCCGCCGGCTGCGTCTACGCCGAGGACGAGGCGGAGCTGCTGGTCGCCGCCGCGGCCACTCCCGACGCGCTGGCCGACCTGGTGGCGCGCCGGGTGGCCGGGCAGCCGCTGGAGCACCTCCTCGGCTGGGCCGACCTCGGCGGGATCCGGGTCGCCGTCGACCCCGGCGTTTTCGTGCCGCGTGCCCGCAGCCTGCTGCTGGTGTCCGCCGCGGTTGCGCTGACCGGCCCGGCGCCGGCCGTGGTGGAGCTGTGCTGCGGCTCCGGTGCGTTGAGCGTGCTGCTCGCGGGGCGGCTCGCGCCCCGCTTCCACGCCGCGGTGGACGTCGACCCGGCGGCGGTGGCGTGCGCCCGGCGCAACCTGGCCGGGTACGGCGTACCGGTGTACACCGGCGACCTGTTCGACCCGCTGCCGCCGCAGTGGCGTGGCCGGTTGGACCTCGTGGTCGCGAACGCCCCGTACGTGCCGACGGAGGCGATGGCGCTGATGCCGCCCGAGGCCCGGCTGCACGAGGCGCGGGTGGCGCTCGACGGCGGCCCGGACGGCCTGGCGGTGCTGCGCCGCGTCGCGGCCGGCGCGGCGCGGTGGCTGGCGCCCGGCGGGCACCTGGTCGTGGAGGCCGGTGCGAACCAGGTGGCCACCCTGGCGGCGTTCCTGGCGGACCTCGGCCTGACGCCGACGGCAATCTCGAACGACGACCTCAACGGCACAGCCCTCACCGCCCAGCGCCCTCGGTAAGGAAGGGCCCCCTATTAACGCCTGCGGTAGAGGAAGGGCCCCTTCTTAACGTTCCACCCGCGGCGGCGGCATGTCCTGGCGGGGTGGGAAGGGGCGGGGCGGGGCGTGGCGGGGCGTCGGGACGGGAACTAGCCTCACGTCAGGTCACGAGGGCGGGAGGGCGGAGTTTCGTGGGCAGCGCAGGGGTGCCGGTGGTCGTCGGCCTGGACAACGGCGGCACCAGCAACAACGCCACGGTTCTCACCGTGGACGGGCGGTTCCTCGTCGACGGGCTGATGGAGACGCCGAGCCAGGTGCAGGCCGGCCCGGAGTCGGCGATCGAGGCCCTCGCCCGGGCATTCGACGGGGCGCTGGCCGCGACCGGCGTGCCCCGGGGGCTCGTCCGCGCGGTGGGCCTGGACACGCCGGGGCCGGCGAGCGCGACCGGGGTCATCTCCTCCCGTGGCTCGACGAACTTCTCCCAGCCCGCGTGGCGGGGCTACGACGTGCGGGGCGCGCTGGAACGGCGGTTGGGCCTGCCGGTGGCGTACCTCAACGACGGCAACGCCGCCGCCCTCTACGCGCACCACACGTACTTCGGCGCCGACGCGATGCGCCGCTCGTCGGTGTCGGCCATCGTCGGCACCGGGCTGGGCGGTGGTGTGGTCGAGGGCGGCCGGGTGATCGCCGGGGCGGCCGGCATGGCGGGCGAGCTGGGGCACGTGCACCTGCCGATGGACGGGCTGCTCGGGCCCGGCCAGGCGCAGCCCACCTGCGCCTGCGGCTTCACCGGGGACGCGGAGAGCGTCGCTTCCCTGACCGGGATCGCGCGCAACCTGCTGCCGTACTGGCTGACCCGCTTTCCCGGGCATCCGCTGGCCGCCGAGCCGCCGCAGCGGGCCGCGAAGCTGGTTCGCGGGCTCGGCGAGCGGGGTGACCCGCTGGCCCGGGAGATCTTCACCCAGCAGGCCATGGCGATCGGCCGGCTCTTCACCCTCGCCGCCAACTTCACCGATCCCGACGCGTACTTCGTGGGGGGTGGGGTGGTGGAGGCGGCGCCGGAGTTCCGGGACTGGTTCCTGGCGACGGTGCGGGAGCACACCGTGCTGCGGGCGGAACAGGCCGCCGTGGCCACCTTCGCCCTGGTGCCGGACCGGGACATGGCCGGTGCGCGCGGAGTGGCCATCGCGGCGCTGGAGGCGCTGCGGGCCGAACCGGCCCCGCAGCCGCTGGTCGGCGGGTAGCCGGCACCCGGCCGGGCCTGGCGACGGGTTCGGCCCCGCCCGGGGCCCGACGTCGACGCAGCTGTGGCCGGGGCCCGGCGACGCGGGCGGTGGAGGGACCGTCACCGCCCGCGCCGGCGGGGGTCAGCGGTGGGGCGGTGCCCCGGCGAAGCTCGCCCAGGCGTGCGGCGGGAAGAGGAGCACCGGGCCGGCCGGGTCCTTGGAGTCGCGGACGCCCACCACGCGGGGCAGCGTCGCGATCTCGACGCACGCCCCCTCGTCGCCGCTGTGGCTGCTCTTGCGCCACCCGGCCCGGGCCAGCTCCGCGTTTGTCGTCGGGGTCATCGTCCTACCGTCCCTTCATGAGTTGCCGGAGCTGGTCGCGGCTGGCTGCCGGGCTCAGGGCCACACTCCGCAGGTGTTCCATGATCTTGGTGCAGGTACGCAGGTCGCCCGGCCGGTCCAGGACCATCTGTCCGGCGACGGTCTCCACCGAGGCGATGATCGGGTCCTCCGGGTCGGCGAACTCGAGGATGTGCAGCGAGCCGCGGGTGCCCCGGTGGTAGCCGGCGGCCAGCGGGATGACCTGGATGGTGACGTTGGGCAGCTCGCCCATCTTCAGCAGGTGCTGGAGCTGGGCCTCCATGACGGTGCGGTCGCCCACCGGCCGTAGCAGCGCGCCCTCGTCGATGATCGCGTCGAAGATCGGCGGGGCGTCGGCGACGAGCCGCTGCTGCCGGTCGAGCCGGAGCTGCACCCGCTGCTCGACCTGCTCGTCCCCGAGGGTGTGCGGCCCGCCCCGCATGACCCCCCGGATGTAGTCGGCGGTCTGGAGCAGGCCGGGCACCACCGAGGGTTCGAAGTTGGCGATGCCGGTGGCCTCGGCCTCCAGGGCGATGAAGTCGATGGTGCGCCGGTCGAGCAGGTACGAGTAGGACACCCACCAACCGGGCTTGCGCGCGTCCTTGGCGAGCTGCACGGCCGCGGACACCTCGTCCGGCGCCACTCCGTAGAGCGTGAGCAGGGCGCGGACGGTGGCCGGGCTGACCAGCGTCTGCGCGTTCTCGTAGCGGGACAGGGTGCTGCGGGTGCTGTTGATCTCGTCCGCCGCGGCCTCCAGGGTGAGCCCGGCGGCCTCGCGGTGCGTGCGCAGGGCGATGCCCAACCGGCGGGCGCGGGCGGTCTTCGGAGCCATGTATCGATCGTCGCACATCTCCGGGAACCTGTACATGAGAGAACGCGGGTGAGAGTTGCATTCATGGCCGTCGTGATGCCAATCTGTCATCAAGTCCTCACCGGCGGTTGTCGTGGCGACGGCGGCGGTGAGTGACCGGAGGGGATGGGGCGCGCGGCGATCGGGTTTCTCCCCCGTACCCGATCGCCGCGTGCCACGCCCGGTGGCCGGCCAGCCGAAGGGACTCGACGTGCGTAACGCCCAGCAGCCCCGACCCGAGCGCGCCAACGGCTCGGCGCTGACCCGGTTCCTGGTGGTGCTCACCGACGTGCGTTCCGACGACGGCGACCGCGACGAGCGCAGCAGCCCGGAGCGGCGGCGTCAGGTGGTGAGCGCGAGCAGTCGCGAGGCCGCCGACCGGATCGCGGGGGCGTTCATGGCGCTGGGCATGGTGCGGGCGGGCCGGCAGCGGGTCAAGGTGATCGCCATCGGCCGGCGGCACGGCCGCGGATAGACGACGGCCCGGCGGGTTGCCGGAACCCGCCGGGCCGTCCCCACCGCGTCGCTCAGAGCATCCGGCGCTTCTTCAGGTACCCGACCAGGTCGTCGTAGACGCCGCCCTCGTTGGCGAACATCGCCACGTTGCGGGCGGTCGCCATCCACGGCCGCGTCGACGGCCGGACCTCCTTGAGCGCCCGGTCCAGGTCGCGCTGCTCGATCATCCGCACCTCGCCGGTCCGCACCGAGTCGGCCATCGCGAACTCGGCGGCCGTCTCGCACAGGTGGGCGAGGTCGGCGCCGGAGAAGTCCTCCGTGGCGGCGACCACCCTGGGCAGATCGATGCCGGCGATCGGGCGCTCCCGCAGGTGGTACTCCAGGATGGACCGTCGGGCCTCGGCGTCCGGCGGCAGCACCAGCACCACCCGGTCCAGCCGCCCCGGACGGCGCAGCGCCGGGTCCACATCCCAGGGAGTGTTGGTGGCCGCCAGCACGAAGACGCCCTCGTTGCTGCCCTCCATGCCGTCCAGCTCCGCCAGGAGTTGGTTGCCCAGCGTCCGCATCGAGCTGGAGCTGACCTGGGAGCGCTTGTGGCCGAGCGCGTCCACCTCGTCGAGGAAGAGCACACAGGGGGCGTTGCGGCGGGCCGCCTCGAACAGCTCGTGCAGGTTGCGCTCCGAGTTGCCCATCCACATGTCGAGCACGTCCACGATGGACAGCGAGATGAACCTGGCGCCCATCTCCCCGGCGACCGCCCGGGCGAGGAACGTCTTCCCGCAGCCGGGCGGCCCGTAGAGCATCAGGCCGCCGCGCAGGCTCTTGCCGTACATCTTCCGCAGCTGCGGATTGCGCAACGGGCCGAGGAAGGCCAGCTCCAGCCGTTCCTTGACCGCCGCCATGCCGCCGACGTCGGCCAGCCGGATCGCGGAGACCTCCACGTCGAAGAACCGGTCCGCGTCCCCGGCCACCGGCTCCGGCTCGTCGCCCGCCCGGGCGAAGCGCGGCGGCACCACGTCCGCCAGCTCCTGCTCGTAGGCGGCGAGCGGATCCGCCGTCGCGCCGGCCGCGTCTCCGGCCGGCTGCGCCGGCGGCTGCGGGACCGCCGGGGTCGGTGCCGGCGGCGGGGGTACGCGACCCGTCAGCGCCCGCTGCATGAGCGCCTGCGCCTCGTCGCTGCCCGGATCGCGGGCGAGCGCCTGGCCGATCTGGGCGATCGCCTCACCACTCCGGCCGGCGTCCAGCAGCAGCGCGGCGAGGTGCAGGCGGAGCGGCAGGTCGTCCGGTCGGCCGTCCAGGGCCGCCGAGAGCGAGTCGATGAGGGCGTCGGAGCTCATAGGACGAGCAGCGTAACGGGCGGGAGCAGGCCCCGGTGGACCTGACGGTCCGGTTACGCACCGTGTAGCACCGATCGACCGGTTGCTGACCACGCCGACGTCTGCCCGGGTATGGCCCGCCGACCCTCGCCACGCACAGTAAGGTCAACCGGGTGAGCGCGAGTCGGGTACGAAGAGGTGAGGGCCGATGACCACCCCAGGCAGGACCCGCGTGGCGATCGTCTTCGGCGGCCGCAGCCCGGAGCACGGCATCTCCTGCGTCAGCGCCGGCAGTGTGCTCGCGGCACTCGACCCCGACGAGTACGAGGTCGTGCCGGTCGGCATCACCCGTGCCGGCCAGTGGGTCCTGACCAGCGGCGACCCCGGGCACCTCGCGATCAGCGCCCGGCGGCTGCCGGAGATCACCGCGGAGTCCGGCACCGACATCGTGCTGCGCGCCGACCCGACCGGCAACGGACTGATGGTGCTCGACCCGACCGAGGGTCCCCGGGCGCTCGCCGACGTGGACGTGGTCTTCCCGGTGCTGCACGGCGCGTACGGCGAGGACGGCACCATTCAGGGGATGCTGGAGATGGCCGGCATCCCGTACGTCGGGGCGAACGTGTTCGCCTCCGCCGCGGCGATGGACAAGGAGTTCACCAAGAAGCTCTGCGCGGCCGAGGGCATCCCCGTCGGCCCGTACGTGGTGCTCCGCAACGGCATGACGCTGAGCGAGGAGGACAAGCGCCGCCTCGGCCTGCCGGTCTTCGTCAAGCCCTCCCGGGCCGGTTCGTCCTTCGGCATCACGAAGGTCAGCGACTGGGCGGAGCTGGACGACGCGGTCGCCGTAGCCCGCCAGATCGACCCGAAGGTGCTCGTCGAGGGGGCGATCGCCGGCCGGGAGATCGAGTGCGGGGTGCTGGAGGGCGAGGCCGGCGGCGCGCCCGAGGCGTCCGTGCTCGCCGAGGTCCGGGTGGTCGGCGACTACGACTTCTACGACTTCGAGGCGAAGTACATCGACGCCGACGTCGCCTGCGAGTACGACATCCCGGCCGGCCTGCCGGAGCGGGTGACCCGCCAGATCCAGGAGTACGCGGTCCGCGCGTTCACCGCGATCGACTGTGCCGGCCTGGCCCGGGTGGACTTCTTCGTCACCCCGGAGCTCGACGTCTACCTCAACGAGATCAACACGATGCCGGGCTTCACGCCGTCGTCGATGTTCCCGCGCATGTGGGCGGCCTCCGGGCTGGAGTACCCGAAACTCGTCAACCGCCTCATCCGCACCGCCCTCCACCGGGGCGTCGGCCTGCACTGAGGCCGCCCACCACCCCGCGGTGGATCCGCGCCCGCCACGGAAGGAGTGGCCTCCGCGAGGCGCGGGAGGCCACTCCTGCACGGAGACGCGCTTCGCAGCGGGCGCGGCGGCGTGCGGTGCGTACGGGTCAGCCCCGGCAGCCCGAGGGCGCGGGGCCGGCCGACGGGACCGACGCGACGATCGTGTCGGAGATGGGGGAGACCCACTGCAACGGCTGCTCGTACGCCCGCGGCACCCGGACCACCACCGCGGTCTCGCGGTCCAGCGTGGTCAGCACAGTGGCGTCGCTCTCCTGCCGTCCGTGCCAGCAGACCTTGTTGACCAGCCAGACGTCGTCGGTGGCGCCCACGGTCGGCTCCGCGCCGCCGCAGGCGACGGTGAGCGCCGGGTCGCCGTACGCGGCGTTCTGCTCGGCGCCCGCGGTGACCGGACGCTGCGACAGCTCTCGGATGGTCGGTGGCAGCTGGGAGAGCAGGGCGCGGCAGACCGTGGCGGGCCGCTCGGCCAGGGGCGGGGCGGCCATCTCGACCGGGGCGGTGGACTGCGCCCGGGGAGCCGACGCCGACGGGGTCGGCCCCGCCGCCGGCTCGTCCGGCTTGAGCTGGGCGAACGCCAGCGCGCCCACCAGCACGGTCACCGGCAGCGCGACCGCCGTCGCGATCAGGGCGGCGCCGCGGGTGGGCCGGTCGCGGCCCGGTGCCGCGGCGGGCTCGCTCGTCTCGTCGCGGGTGTCGTCGGTCACGGAGGAGTCGGTCATCTTGTCCACTTACAGGCGCACCACCGAACACGTGAGGGTGCGGGTGATGCCGGGCACCATCTGCACCTTGCTGACGATGAGTTTGCCGAGCTCGTCGACGGTGTTCGCCTCGGTGAGCACGACCACGTCGTAGGGCCCGGTGACGGCGTCGACGCGTACCACGCCGGGGATGTCCGCGATCTCACCGGCCACGTCACGCGCCCGGCCGACCTCAGTCTGGATGAGGATGTACGCCTGAACCACGACTAGACCTCCGTCCGTCGCCGCTGCGTGAGCGGCCCGAAGGGAGAAAGTACCTTACGGACCAGGTCTGAATCCGATCGGTGGTCAAGGAGAAGCGGTGAGCGAGCACGGCACGAGCGTCGTGGGGGTGGGGGAGTTCGGTCTCATCGACCGGGTGACCGCCCGGTTGTCGTACGGATCGACCGTTCTGCTCGGTCCCGGGGACGACGCGGCGGTGGTGGCGGCACCCGACGCCCGCGTCGTCGCCTCGACCGACGTACTGGTGGAGGGGCGGCACTTCCGGCGGGACTGGTCCGGCGCGCGTGACATCGGCCACCGGGCGGCCGCGGCGAACCTGGCCGACGTGGCGGCCATGGGCGCGCGGCCGACCGCCCTGCTGGTCGCCCTCTGCATGCCGGCGGACCTGGCGACCGCCTGGGCCGAGGAACTGGCGGACGGGCTGGCCGCCGAGGCGGCCACGGTGGGCGCCAGCGTGGTGGGCGGGGACATGTCGTCGAGTCCGACACTGACCATCGCGGTGACCGCGCTCGGTGATCTCAATGGCCGGGCGCCGGTGACCCGGGCGGGGGCCCGGCCCGGGGACGTGGTGGCCCTCGCCGGCCGGACCGGGTACGCGGCGGCCGGGCTCACCGTGCTGTCCCGGGGCTTCCGGACCCCCCGGCTGCTGGTCGAGGCGTACCGGCGGCCCGAGGTGCCGTACGCGGCCGGTCCGCAGGCGGCCGAGGCCGGCGCGACCGCCATGATCGATGTGTCGGACGGGCTGCTGGCCGACGTCGGGCACATCGCCCGGGCGAGCGGGGTGGCCGTGGACGTGCGCCGGGACGCGTTCGAGGTGCCCCGGCAGATGCGCGACGCCGCCCAGGCGCTCGGCGTCGACCCGTACACCTGGCTGCTGGCCGGTGGCGAGGACCACGCCCTCGCGGCGACCTTCCCCCCGACGGCGCCGCTGCCCGAGGGGTGGCGGCCGGTCGGCGCGGTCACGGCCGGCTCCGGCGTGACGGTGGACGGGCGGCCGTGGGAGGGCCCCGCCGGCTGGGACCACTTCCGGTAAGGGCCCAGGTCGGTCGTACCCTTTGCGTGTGCAGAACCTGGAGATCCACGCCGCCCGCTTCGACGCGCCCGAGTCGCAGGCGCTGATCCGGGCGGCCCTCGCCGACCTCGGCCAGCGGTACGGCGGCAGCGGCGACGAGACCCCGGTGGACGCGGCCGAGTTCGAGCCGCCGGCCGGCACGTTCCTGATCGCCCTGCTCGACGGCCGGCCGGTCGGCTGCGGCGGCTGGCGCAGCCACGGAGCGGAGGGGGACGTCGCCGAGCTGAAGCGCATGTACGTGGCCCCCGAGGCGCGGGGCCGGGGCGTGGCCCGGGCGGTGCTGGCGGCGGTGGAGCGGTCGGCGCGCGAGCAGGGCCGCAAGCGGATCGTCCTGGAGTGCGGCGACAAGCAGCCCGAGGCGATCGCCCTCTACTCCTCGGCCGGCTACGAGCGCATCCCCAACTTCGGCTTCTACAAGGACGCCCCAGGCTGCATCTCCTTTTCCCGCACCCTTTGAAAGGAAGGGCCCCTTCCTAACGCCTGGTGCACTAAAAGGGTCCCTTCCTAACACCACTCACCAGTACCCGGACACGCCAAAGCCGGCGAGCCCCGAAGGGGTCCGCCGGCTTTGCCGAGCTGTTACCGCGTCAGGCGCGGGTGACCTTGCCGGCCTTGATGCAGGAGGTGCAGACCTGCATCTTCTTGGTGTTGCCACCACCGGCCGGGGTCCGCACCGACTGGATGTTCGGGTTCCAGCGGCGGTTGGTCCGCCGGTGCGAGTGGGACACGTTGTGGCCGAAGCCCGGCCCCTTGCCACAGACGTCGCACACGCTAGCCACGGGATACTCCTGGGTTTGAAACGTTCATGAGGTCGCCGCCAGGCGCTGCCCGGGCAACCTGGCCAGGTTACCCGATACCCCGGCCCGGCGACCAATCGCCCCCGGCGCGGCCGGACACGCCGGGCGCCGCCCGCCGACCCCCGGCACGTGTCGGTGCGCGCCAGTAGGCTACTCGCCGTGCTGGACACCCTCGACGCCGCCGCGGTCCGCCGCTGGTGCGCGGGCGGGCTGGCCGCGCTGAAGCGGCACCAGAGCGAGATCGACGATCTCAACGTCTACCCGGTGCCCGACGGCGACACCGGCACCAACCTGGTGCTCACCCTCACCTCCGCGCAGCAGGCGCTGGCGATGGACCTGGAGACGCTCCCCGGTGACGCGCCGACCCCGCACGGGCACGCGCTGCGGCTGATGGCCCGGGGCGCCCTGCTCGGCGCCCGGGGCAACTCCGGGGTGATCCTGTCGCAGATCCTGCGCGGCTTCGCCGACGCGGTGGCCGCCGCTCCCGCCGTGCGAGGGCGCGAGCTGGCCGCCGCGCTGCGCCACGCGACCACCGCCGCGTACGCGGCCGTCGCCACCCCGGTGGAGGGGACGCTGCTCACGGTCGTGGCCGCCGCCGCCGGGGCGGCCGAGCGGGCCGACAGCGACGACCTGCGCGCCGTGGCCCGCGCCGCGGCGCACGAGGCGGGCCATGCGCTGAACCGCACCCCCGAGCAACTTCCCGCGCTGGCCCGGGCCGGCGTGGTCGACGCCGGTGGCCGAGGCCTCTGCCTGCTGCTCGACGCCCTGGTCGAGGTCATCACCGGCGAGCGCCCGGAGCATCCGGCGGCGGCGCCGCCGCGCCCGGTGGGCCCGCCGGCCACCGCCGTCCGGGAGACCGGCTCCGAGGCGTACGCGTACGAGGTGCAGTACCTGCTCGACGCCGAGCCGGCGGCGGTGCAGCGGCTGCGGGAGGAACTGGCCGGCCTGGGCGACTCGCTGGTGGTGGTGGGCGACGGCGTCGCCTCCGCCGGCACGTGGAACGTGCACGTGCACGTCAACGACGTCGGCGCGGCGATCGAGGCGGGGGTCGTCGCCGGCCGCCCGCACCGGATCACCGTGACCCGCTTCGCCGACCAGGTCGGGCCGGGTCCGGCCGGCCCACCGGACGAGGCGCCGACGGTCCCGGCCGGCCGGGCCGCCGTGGTGGTGGCCGCCGGGGCCGGCATCGCCGAGCTGTTCGCTGGCGAGGGGGCGACCGTGGTGCCCGGCAACCCGTCCACCGGCGAGCTGCTCGACGCGATCCGCGCGACCGGCGCCGCGTGGGTGGTAGTGCTGCCCAACGAACCGAACACGCAGGCGGTGGCGAGCAACGCGGCCAAGGAGGCGCACCGGCTCGGCGTCAAGGTCAGCGTGGTGCCGACCCGGTCGCCGGTGCAGGCCCTGGCCGCCCTCGCCGTCCGCGACCCCGGCCGGCGCTTCGAGGACGACGTGATCGCGATGGCCGAGGCCGCCGGCGCCTGCCGGTACGCGGAGGTCTGTCACGCCAGCCGGGAGGCGCTGACCGTCGCCGGCCCCTGCCGTCCGGGTGACGTGCTCGCCCTCGTCGACGGGGAGGTGCACCTGATCGGGTCGGACCTGCTGGACACCTGCACCGCCGTGGTCGACCGGATGCTCGGTGGCGGCGGCGAGCTGGTCACGCTGCTGTCCGGGGCGGACGCCCCGGCCGGCCTCACCGACGCCGTGCGCGACCACGTCACCCGGGCCTGGCCGTTCGTCGAGGTGCACGCGTACCCGGGTGGCCAGCCGTACTACCCGCTCCTGGTGGGGGTCGAATGACGTCCGAGCAGGCCACGGTCGACACCCCGCTCAAGAAGCTGGTCGGCGAGAAGACGGCGAAGGCTCTCGCCGGCCACCTCGACCTGCACACCGCGGGCGACCTGCTCTACCACGTCCCCCGGCGGTACGACGAGCGCGGCGAGCACACCGACATCCGCTCGCTCGACGTCGGCGAGCAGGTCACGGTGCTGGCCCAGGTGCAGCGCACCGCCGTGCGGCCGATGCGGCAGCGAAGGGGCAACCTGCTGGAGGTGACGGTCGGCGATGGCTCCGGGGGCACCCTCACCCTGACGTTCTTCGGCAACCAGGCCTGGCGCGAGCGGGACCTGCGCCCCGGCCGGTGGGGGCTGTTCGCCGGCAAGGTCACCGAGTTCCGGGGCAAGCGGCAGCTCAACGGCCCGGAGTACGTGCTGCTCGGCTCCGGCGGTGAGGGCGAGGCGGCGGCGAGCGAGGAGGTCGAGGAGTTCGCGGGCGCGCTGATCCCGGTCTACCCGGCCGCGGCCGCCGTGCCGACGTGGGTGATCGCCCGCTGCGTCCGGGTCGTGCTGGACACGGTCACCCCGCCGGACGATCCGCTGCCGGCCACCGTGCGGGCCACCCGCAACCTGGTGGGGCTCGACACCGCGCTGCGGGAGATCCACCGCCCGTCCAGCAAGGAGGCGCTCTACCGGGCCCGGCGCCGGCTCAAGTGGGACGAGGCGTTCGCCGTGCAGCTCACGCTGGTGCAGCGCAAGCACCGGTCCGCCGCCCGTCCGGCCCGGCCCCGCCCCGCGGCGCCGGGTGGCCTGCTCGACGCGTTCGACGCCCGCCTGCCGTACGAGCTGACCGGCGGCCAGCGCGACGTCGGCGCGGAGATCGCCGCGGACCTGGCCACCGCCCACCCGATGCACCGGCTGCTCCAGGGTGAGGTCGGCTCCGGCAAGACGGTGGTCGCGCTGCGCGCGATGCTCCAGGTGGTCGACGCGGGCGGCCAGGCCGCCCTGCTCGCCCCGACCGAGGTGCTCGCCGCCCAGCACCACCGGGGCATCCTCGACCTGCTCGGGCCGCTCGGCCGGGCCGGTGAGCTGGACGCGGCCGAGCACGCCACGCGGGTGGAGCTGGTCACCGGTTCGCTCGGCGCGGCGGCCCGCCGCCGCGCGCTCGGGGAGGTGCGCAGCGGGGCCGCCGGCATCGTCCTGGGCACGCACGCGCTGCTGTACGAGGGTGTCGACTTCGCCGACCTCGGCCTGGTGGTGGTCGACGAGCAGCACCGCTTCGGCGTCGAGCAGCGGGACGCGTTGCGGGCCAAGGCCGACCAGCCGCCGCACGTGCTGGTGATGACGGCCACGCCGATCCCGCGCACGGTCGCCATGACCGTCTACGGCGACCTGGAGGTGTCCACACTCTCCCAGTTGCCCCGGGGCCGATCCCCGATCGCGTCGCACGTCGTACCGGCGGCGGAGAAGCCGGCCTTCCTGGACCGGGCCTGGCGCCGGCTACGCGAGGAGGTGGCGGCCGGCCACCAGGCGTACGTGGTGTGCCCGCGGATCGGCGACGGCGCGCAGGCCGAGGAGGAGGCGCCGCGCGAGGACGACACCGGGCGCCGACCACCCCTCGCCGTGACCGAGGTGGCGCCGCTGCTCGCCGAGGGGCCCCTGCACGGGCTGCGCATCGGCGTGCTGCACGGCCGGCTGCCCGCCGACGAGAAGGACGCGGTGATGCGTTCCTTCGCCGGCGGTGACCTCGACGTGCTCGTGGCCACCACGGTCGTCGAGGTCGGGGTGGACGTGCCCAACGCCACCGTGATGATCGTGCTGGACGCCGACCGGTTCGGCGTGTCCCAGCTGCACCAGCTGCGGGGCCGGGTCGGCCGGGGTGCCGCGCCGGGCCTCTGCCTGCTGGTCAGCGAGGCGACCGAGGGCGGTCCCGCCCGCGAGCGGCTGGACGCCGTGGCGTCCACGACGGACGGTTTCAAGCTCGCCGAGCTCGACCTGGAGCAGCGCCGGGAGGGCGATGTGCTCGGCGCGACCCAGTCCGGCCGCCGCTCGCACCTGCGGCTGCTGTCGTTGCTGCGCGACGCGGACCTGATCCGCGACGCCCGCGCCGAGGCGATCGCCCTGGTCGAGGAGGATCCCGAGCTCACCCGTCATCCGGCGCTGGCCGCCTCGGTGGCCGCCCTGGTCGACGCCGACCGCGCGGAGTACCTGGAGAAGGGCTGACGGACGGCGGCTGGTCGGAGCGGCGCCGAACGACGGAGGGCGCGCCGACCCGGTGGTCGGCGCGCCCTCCCCGCTCAGGTGGATTCCGCTCAGGCGGTGAAGCGGAGCTTCCGGCGGCGCGCGAGCACGAACAGCACCGCGCCGCCCGCGAGCAGCACGGCCGCGCCGGCGATGATGCCGCCCGTGGCGGCGCCCGTCAGGGGCAGGGTCGGCTCGTCCTCGTCCCCGCCGCCGCCACCGGGAGCGCAGTCGGCCGGCTTCTCCCAGGCGATCGGCTCGGTGTCCTCCAGGCCCTCGGCGCTCGGCGTGACGGTCAGGCCCTCCTCGGCCGGGAACGACACGGTGCCGCTCTCGCCCGGCTTCACGGTCAGCGTCTTCGGCTCGCCCTTGTTCGGCGTGAAGGTCACCGTGACGGTCTCGCCGTCCTCAGGGTTGCTGATCTCGAAGATCAGCTCGTCGCAGGTGGACTGGTAGGCGCCGGCCGGCTCGCCCGGCTCGACACAGTTCTCGGCCGGAGCGGGCTTGCCCTCGAAGAGCGGTTCCTCGACGCCCTCCACGACCACCTTGATGCTGCCGGCGTTCTTGGCCGGCACCGTGACGGACGCGTTCTTGCCGGGCTCGACGGTGGCCGTCTCGGTGAAACCGTCCGTACCGGTGACGATGAATCCCGCCGGGGCGGTGGCGTCCTCGGCGTTCTCGAGCTTGACCACGACAACGCCCTCGCAGTCGGCGGTGACGCTGGCCGTCGGCTTGGGGGTCTTCGGCGCCGGCGGCTGGTCCTTGACGCAGGTGCCGCCGAGCTCGATCGCAGCCGAGACCGGTTTGTGCTCCTTGAAGCCGTTGTCCCAAGCCGCCTGGACGGACAGCGACGCCTTGCTGATCTTTCCGTCCAGTCGCTGAGTCGCGGTCAGCGGCTGGTCGGTGGCGTGCGGGTAGTTGTCGCCCTCGGTGACGGCGATCCCGGGGATGGTCACGTCGGTGGCCGTCTCCCCGACGAACGTCTTGGCCGAGACCTCGTCGAACTTGTACTTCTTCACGTTCCTGGGCGCATAATTCCTGATCGTCCAGTCGACCACCCACTCGCCGGTGGCGGTGTCGCACTTGGCCTGGACCTTGACCTCGCTGTGGTGGGCGCTGGCGGGGGCGGCGAGGATCGCGACGCCGCTGAGGCCGAGCAGCGTTCCGGCGGCGACAGCCATGACGCGCCGGAACAAGGGCTGGAGACGGTTCACGTCTGCTCCTGATGAGGGGGGTGTGGACGTGTGGCTGGGCGGGCGGGAGACAGCAGCGGCCAGTGATGGCCCGCCGGCTCATCGACGCTCGCCCGGCACGCGGTGCGCCCGTTGCGGGCGGACGCGATGGGTGACTGTACTGATCGGTCATGAATCGCGGGGGTCCGGATGAGAACGTCCATGCGATGTTGTAAATTTGTGATCATTGATGCACCGGTGGTCATCGCTCGATGACCATCCGGTGTGAATCGGCTTCCGCTGCACGATCGCCTGAGGCTGCCGCCGTCCGTCCGGAGGGTGGGTGATCGGATTACCGGTGGGGTCGGCGTCGCCCGGGGGCGGGTGACGTAGCGTCATCCCCATGAGGAGCAGGCGGTGACCCGGATCGTGGCCGGCACCCTGGGCGGGCGGCGGATCGCCGCCCCGCCCGGCGCCGGCACCCGGCCGACGTCCGACCGCGTCCGCGAGGCGTTGTTCAGCGCGGTGCAGGCGGAGGTGGACCTCGACGGCGCCCGGTTCGCCGACCTGTACGCCGGGTCCGGGGCGGTCGGGTTGGAGGCGCTCTCCCGGGGGGCGGAGCACGTGCTGCTGGTCGAGTCCGACCCGCGCGCCGTCCGGGTGATCCGGGAGAACGTGGCCGCCTTGCGGGCCGGGTCGGCCGTACGGCTGGTCACCGGCAAGGTCGGGACCGTGCTCGGCGCGGGCCCGGACGGCGACCCGTACCACGTGGTCTTCGCCGATCCGCCGTACTCGGTGCCCGACGAGGAGGTCTCCGCGATGCTCCGCGCACTCGTGGATCAGGGCTGGCTCGCCCCGGACGCGCTCGTGGTGGTGGAGCGGTCGAGCCGCACCGGGGCGGTCGACTGGGTGCAGGGCGTCACCGGCGAGCGCAGTCGCCGCTACGGCGAGACCACCCTTTGGTACGGTCGCCGATCATGAGACGTGCGGTGTGTCCCGGCTCGTTCGATCCGGTCACCAACGGTCACCTCGACATCATCGGCCGGGCGAGCCGGCTGTTCGACGAGGTGATCGTCGGCGTGCTGGTCAACCAGTCGAAGACCGGCCTGTTCACCGTCGAGGAGCGCATCGACATGCTCCGCGAGGTGACCAAGTCGTACGACAACGTGCGGGTGGAGTCCTTCCGGGGTCTGCTGGTGGACTTCTGCCGGGCGCAGCAGGCGAGCGTGCTGATCAAGGGCCTGCGGGCGGTCAGCGACTTCGACTACGAGTTGCAGATGGCCCAGATGAACATCGGTCTGGCCGGCGTCGAGACGCTCTTCATGCCGACCAACCCGCTCTACTCCTTCCTCTCCTCCAGCCTGGTCAAGGATGTGGCGAAGTGGGGTGGCGACATCTCCGCCCACGTCCCCGACGTCGTCCGGGAAGCCCTGGTGACCCGCCTGCATCCCCCGACCGCGCGCACCTGACCCGAACCCGTACCCCCGCGACCGTGCGGTTCCTGTCCCCTTTCGCCCGGGTTCGCGCCTCTCGTCGAGGCAGAATGTGCCCGTTCGGCGGAGTGGAGTCGCGGGCGGGGCGACGCGCCGGGGTGGGGTGGATGGTGTGGACGTGGTCGGCACACCTCATCATGTGTGGAGCGCCGAATCCGGGTTCAGCCCGCATCATTGAGGTCGGCCGACGAACGACAGGAGTGAGGTGCCGGTGGACCCGCTCGATCGCATCGACGAACTGATCGCCATGGTGGAGCAGGCCCGCTCCGTCCCGATGTCGCGCAACAACTGCATGGTCGACCGGGGCGAGATGATCGCCGCCCTCGACGAGCTGCGCGCTGAGCTCCCCGCCGACCTGCGCCGGGCCGCCGCGCTGCTCGATGAGCGCGACAAGATCATGGAGGCCGGCAAGCGCGAGGCCGACCGGATCATCAGCGAGGGTGAGGCGGAACACGCCCGGCTCGTGTCGGTGAACGAGATCACGGTGTCCGCCGAGCACGAGGGTGCCCGGATCGTCGCGGAGGCCCGGGCCGAGGCCCAGCGGCTGCGCGAGGAGGTCGACGACTACGTCGACACCGCGCTCGCGAACTTCGAGCAGTTCCTCACCCGGGCACTCGCCTCGATCGAGCGTGGCCGGGACAAGATGCACGCCCTGCGGGAGATCGGCACGTTCGCCGGGGACGAGGCCGAACGCCCGCTACCCTTCTAGGGCCGGTGTCGAAGTCCTGGGCCGGGCCGAGGACGTCGACACGGGCACCAGGCCGACACCTCACCCCGGGCAGGACGCCGCCCCCGATTCGACGCTGCGGCGATCGCCCAGGTAACCTCGTTTGTCGGCCCTCACGGCCGGAGTCTGACTATGCCCAAACACACGCCTTCACCACTCGACCCCAGGTCGCCGCTGGTCCTCGACACGAGGGAGCTGCCGCGCCGGCCTGGTGCGTTGCGTACGGTCAAGCGGGTGGTACCGGCACCGGCGGACCTCGGCGTGGAGTTGATCGGCGTGCCGGAGGGCGCGGACCTCGACCTCGACCTGAGGTTGGAGTCGGTGTCCGAGGGGGTGCTCGTCTCCGGGACCGTCAGCGGTCCCATCAAGGGCGAGTGCAGCCGCTGCCTGCGCGAGATCGACGACACCGTGGCCGTCCCGATCCAGGAGCTGTACGCGTACGAGAACAGCACCACGGACATGACGGCCGACGAGGACGAGGTGGGCCGGATGCAGGGCGATCTGATCGACCTGGAGCCGGCACTGCGGGACGCGGTGGTGCTCACGCTGCCGACCAACCCGCTCTGCCGGGAGGACTGCCCGGGCCTGTGCCCCGACTGCGGGGTGGCCTGGGACGAGCTGCCGGCCGATCACAGCCACCAGCAGGTCGACCCGCGTTGGGCGGCCCTGTCGCAACTGACCCGTAAAGAGGAGTAAGAACCGTGGCCGTCCCCAAGCGCAAGATGTCGCGCAGCAACACCCGGGCCCGTCGGGCGCAGTGGAAGACCGCGGCCGTCGCGACCGTGGCCTGCCCGCAGTGCAAGTCCCCGAAGCTGCCGCACGCCGCCTGCTCCGTCTGCGGCACCTACAACGGCCGCCAGGTCCTCGAGGTCTGACCTGGACGCCGAGTGACGCCCCCGACCTCCGGTCGGGCGGCGCGCGCACCCTGGCGAACGCCCGGTGCCCCGGCTCCCTCCGACGCCGGCCGGCCCGCCCCGGCCGGCGTTCCGATGGAGCCGGGCACCGCGCGGATCGCCGTTGACCTCCTCGGCGGGGACGACGCTCCCGCCGTCGTGGTTGACGGCGCTCTGCGGGCCATGCGCGCCGATCCCGACCTGCATCTGCTGCTCGTCGGCCCGACCGAGGCGGCCGGCGAGCTGATCGCTGCCCTCGACCCGGAGCAGCGCGCCCGGGTCGCCGTCCGTCCGGTCGACGCCGCCGTCGGCATGGGCGACCACCCCGCCGCGGCCCGCGCCGACAGCACCGTCCGCGCCGCCGTGCACGCCATCCGCGAGGGTTCAGCGGACGCGCTGGTCTCCGCCGGCTCGACCGGCGCCACCGTCACCGCCGTCGCGCTGGGGCTCGGCCGCTGGCCGGACGTCCGCCGCCCGGCTCTGATCGCCTCGCTCCCCGCCGTCGACGGCCCGGTGGTCCTGCTGGACGTCGGCGGCTCGCTGGAGCCCCGCCCGGCCACCCTCGCCCGCCACGCCGCTCTCGGCGCCGCCTACGCCGCCGTGGCGCACGGCGTCGGGGCTCCCCGCGTCGGCCTGCTCTCCGTGGGCACCGAGGCCGGAAAGGGCGACCGCGCCCGCCGCCTCGCCGATCCCGCGCTCGCCGCCACGGCGCTGCCGTCCGGCGGCCGCTACGTGGGCCTCGTCGAGGGGTACGACGTCTCGCTCGGCACGCGCGCGGATGTGGTGGTCACCGACGGGTTCACCGGTAACGTGCTGCTCAAGGCGATCGAGGGCGCGTACGCGATGGCCGGCGGCCCCCCGGCCGGCGGTGGCGCCCCCCGGGCGGCCGCCCTGCTCGGCGTCGCCGGCACGGTGGTGGTGTGCCACGGCGCCGCCCGGGGCGATGATCTCGCCTCCGGCATCGCGCTGGCCGCCCACCTGTGGCGGCGTCGCGCCGCCGACCAGGTCCGCGCGCTGCTGGACAGCACCGACGCGGGTGACCGCGCGGACCGCACTGACCGTACGACCGACACCGAGGTACGCACATCATGAGCAACGACAAGCGCCGACGGCCGCCCGTCGGCCACCTGGAGGCGGCGTTCGGCGTGGCGATGGAGCCGGAGCTGCTGGAGCGTGCCCTGACCCACCGCTCGTACGCGTACGAGAACGGTGGCCTGCCCACCAACGAGCGCCTGGAGTTCCTGGGCGACTCCGTGCTCGGCGTGGTGATCACCACCGCGCTGTTCCACAACCACCCCGACCTGCCCGAGGGCCAGCTGGCCAAGCTGCGGGCCAGCGTGGTCAACATGCGTGCCCTCGCCGACGTGGCGCGCGGGCTGGGCCCGGACGGCCTCGGCCAGTACCTGCTGCTCGGCAAGGGGGAGGAGACGACCGGCGGCCGGGACAAGGCGAGCATCCTCGCCGACACCCTGGAGGCGCTGCTCGGCGCGATCTACCTCCAGTACGGCCTGGACACCGCGGCCATCGTCATCCACCGCCTCTTCGACCCGCTGATGGCCGAGTCGGCCGGGCGTGGCGCGGCGCTGGACTGGAAGACCAGCCTCCAGGAGTTGACCGCCGCGCAGGGCCTGGGTGTCCCGGAGTACCGCATCGAGGGCACCGGGCCGGACCACCTGAAGACCTTCACCGCCTGGGTGGTGGTCGCCGGCACCCGCTACGGGGGCGCCGAGGGGCGGAGCAAGAAGGAGGCGGAGCAGCGGGCCGCCGAGTCGGCCTGGCGGACGCTGTCCGCGCAGGCGGAGCGCGAGCAGGCCGGCGCCGGCGGGGACGGCGCGGAACCGGTCGGGGGCGGCGGGGACGGCGCGGAACCGGTCGGGGGCGGCGGTCGCGGGACGGTCGAGGCGGGCCTGGCCGGAGACCCGGGTCGTGCCTGAGCTGCCCGAGGTCGAGACCGTCCGGCAGGGGCTGGCCCAGTGGGTCGTCGGGCGGCGGATCGCCGCCGTCGAGGTGCTCCACCCCCGGGCGGTACGCCGGCACACGGCCGGCGGCGCCCACTTCGCCGACGTGCTGGCCGGCACGACGATCCTGGACGTGCGGCGACGGGGCAAGTACCTGTGGCTCCCGCTGGACAGCGGCGACGCGGTGATCGGGCACCTGGGCATGTCGGGTCAGCTGCTCCTGCAACCGGCCGACGCGCCCGACGAGACGCACCTGCGGGTCCGGTTCCGCTTCGCCGACAGCGGCCCCGAGCTGCGCTTCGTCGACCAGCGGACGTTCGGCGGGCTGTCGGTCAGCGAGGGTGGCGCGGAGCTGCCGGCGGAGATCGCCCACATCGGCCGCGACCCGATGGACGCCGAGTTCTCCGACGCGGCGTTCGTCGCCGCGCTGCGCCGCCGTCGCACCGAGGTCAAGCGTGCACTGCTGGACCAGACGCTGCTCTCCGGCGTGGGCAACATCTACGCCGACGAGGCGCTGTGGCGGGCGAAGCTGCACGGTGCCCGGCCCACCGACGCCCTGACCGGCCCGGCCGCGCTGCGTCTGCTCGGGCATGTCCGTGACGTGCTCGCCGAGGCGATCAAGGAGGGCGGGACGAGCTTCGACGCCCTGTACGTCAACGTCAACGGCGAGAGCGGCTACTTCGACCGTTCGCTGAACGTCTACGGGCGGGAGGGGTTGCCGTGCCGGCGGTGCGGCGCGCCCATCCGCCGCGAGTCGTTCATGAACCGGTCGTCGTTCAGTTGCCCGCGCTGCCAGCCCCGCCCCCGGGGAGCGGTCCGGGTCTGACCCTGAGTGTCTCGGGGCCCGCCCCGGCGTGCCGAGCCGGCCCGTCCGGGATGGACCCGGGGAACCGCCGGCCGGGACGTCCCGGCGCGCCGCCGGTGCCGCTGTGTCGGTTCCGGGGCGGACCGGGGCCGTTCCCCGATGCCTGCACCCCGTCCCATCCCTAGCGTCGACACGGTTGACAGGGGTTTGAGTGACAGGGGGAATCCGGCATGGGGGCGAGACCGGTGACGGTGCGGTTGGCACGGTGGAGTGCCGAACATCCGTGGCGCGCGATCGCGCTGTGGGTGGTGTTCGTGGCGGTGTGCTTCGTCGGGGGAAACGCAGCGGGCCTCAACGAGGCCAAGGAGTCCGACCAGGCGGTCGGCGAGTCGGGCCGGGCGGTCGTCATCGTCTCCGCCGGGGACTTCGACGAGCCGGCGACCGAGAACGTCCTGATCACGGCGCGCGGCGGCACGCTGGACATGACGGCGGCCGAGGCGGCGGCCGACGACGCGGCGGCCCGGCTGCGGGCGGTGCAGGGGGTCGCCTCGATCGGTGAGCCCGTCCCGGCCCGCGACGGCTCGGCGCTGCTGCTGCCGATCACCATGTCCGGCGACCCGGAGACGGCGTCCGACCGGGTGCAGCCGCTGCGCGACGCCACCGCCGGCGTGCAGGAGGCGCATCCGGGGCTGCGGATCGAGCAGGTCGGGGGACCGTCGATCAACAAGGCGCTGGACGACACCCTCGGCGCGGACTTCAAGCGGGCGGAACTGCTCAGCCTGCCGGTCACGCTGGCCATCCTGATCGTCGCGTTCGGGGCGCTGATCGCCGCCGGCGTGCCGGTGCTGCTGGCCCTGTCCTCGGTGGCCGCCGCGCTGGGACTCTCGACCCTGGCGTCCCACCTCGTGCCGGCCACCGACACGACGGCGAGCGTCATCCTGCTGGTCGGCATGGCGGTCGGCGTGGACTACTCGCTGTTCTACGTGCGGCGGGAGCGTGAGGAACGCGCGAAGGGCAGTTCCGGGCTGGACGGCGTCGAGATCGCCGCGGAGACCTCCGGGCACGCGATGGTGGTGTCCGGCTTCGCCGTGATCATCTCGATGGCCGGCCTGCTGCTGGTGAACGACGCCGTCTTCTCGTCGCTCGCGGTCGGCTCGATCCTGGTGGTCGCGGTCGCGGTGATCGGTTCGCTGACCGTGCTGCCGGCGCTGCTGGCCAAGCTGGGCCGCTGGGTGGACCGCCCCCGGGTGCCGCTGCTGTGGCGGCTGACCGCGCCGCGTACCGGACGGCACGGCGCGCCCTCGGCGCCGCGGTTCTGGCCGGCCGTGCTGAAGCCGGCGCTGCGGGCGCCGGTGGCGACGCTGGCCGTCTCCGTCGGGCTGCTGCTCGCCCTCGCCGCCCCCGCGCTCGGCATGAAGCTGCAGTTCCCCGGCATGGAGGACCTGCCCCGCAGCACGCCGGCGATGCAGGCGTACGACCGGCTCACCGCGGCCTTCCCGAGCAACGGCACCAGCCACACCGTCGCGGTCCGGGCGACGGCGGCCGAGGCCGACCGGGTGCGCGCGGCGCTGACCGACCTGGCCGGGCGCGCGTCCGCCGACCCGCTCTTCGCGCCGACCGAGGCGGACGGCCCGAAGATCCGGGTGTCGGCCGACGGGCGGGTGTCCGTGCTGCAGATCGCGACCCCGTACGCCAACCGTGACGAGCGGTCGGCGCAGTCGCTGGAGAAGCTTCGTGCGGACCTGGCGCCGGCCGCCCTCGGCGGGCTCACCGGCGTCGAGTACGCGGTCGGCGGCGACGTCGCCGCCAGCGAGGACTACGAGCAGCACGTCTGGGAGAAGCTGCCGCTGGTCATCGGCTTCGTGCTGGCGCTCACCTTCCTCGTGATGGCCTGGACGTTCCGCTCGGTGGTGGTCGCGCTGAGCTCGATCCTGCTCAACCTGCTGTCGGCCGGTGCCGCGTACGGGTTGCTGGTGGTGGTCTTCCAGGGCACGTGGGCCGAGGACCTGCTCGGCTTCACCTCGATGGGCGCGATCGTCACCTGGCTGCCGCTGTTCCTCTTCGTGGTCCTCTTCGGGCTCTCGATGGACTACCACGTCTTCGTGGTCAGCCGGATCCGTGAGGGCATCCGGGCGGGCATGTCGAACCGGGAGGCGGTGGCGCACGGCATCACCTCCTCGGCGGGCGTGGTGAGCAGCGCGGCGATCGTGATGGTCGGGGTGTTCTCGATCTTCGCCACGCTCAGCACGATCGACTTCAAGCAGCTCGGCATCGGTCTGGCCGCGGCGATCCTGCTGGACGCCACGATCATCCGCGCGGTCGTGCTGCCGGCGTTGATGACCATGCTCGGCGACCGGAACTGGTGGGCCCCGCGCTTCATGCGGGCCCGGTCGGTTCCGGCTCCGATCGACCCGCCGGCGCCCGCGCCGGAGCTGGTCGGCGCACGCTGACCGATCGTCGGGGCCGGGCCGCCGCAGGCGGCCCGGCCCCGGGGCGTCAGCGGGCCGGGCAGGGCTCACGCCAGGCGTCGAGCGTCCGGTCCTTGCGGATGGAGGTGAACCCGTAGCCCACCGTCGTGACGCAGAAGTCCTCGGCCGAGCCGGTGTACTCGACGTGGAAGACCGGCTTGCCGGCCTCCACGAACGGCAGCAGCTTGCCGCACACCCCGAGCCGGACACACTCCTCGTTGACCGCGAAGTCGAAGTCCGGCGCCAGGGCCGCCACCTGCGGCACGGCGTTGACCAGGCCGGGGGACAGGTCGAGCGAGCGGGCCAGCTCGGCCAGCCGGCGGTTGAAGTGCAGCTGGTCGTCGAAGCCGAGCGGAAAGCCGGAGCGCTGCGCGTACGCGTCCGCGTCGACGATCGCGACCGCCCCGAAGCCCTTGCCCCGGCAGAGCCGAAACCGGTCGGCCAGCACCGGCCGCAGGATGTCCCACTGCCGGACGTCCAGCCAGCGGCTCCGGGCACGGCGTCCGGGCGCGCCCTGCACGCTCGCCGGGAACCGGGTCGCGTCCGGGTCGGTGGGCCGGACCGAGCCGACGTGCACCTGGCAGATCAGCCGCCGGTCGCGGGTGCGCAGCTCCGCGGTCTGCGCCGTGGTCGTGGCGACCGGGTCGAGCAGGAAGACGTCCGCGGGCACGTCCGGGTCCAGCGCCCCGCTGAGCTGCCACTGCCACTGCCACCGGCGAGCCGCGTCCGACGGCCAGGTGGTCGCCGCGTCCGGCCGGGCCAGCTCCACGTGGCACGCGTACACCGGGGTCAGGAGCAGCAACGCGACCGTTGCCGGCAGCGCCCGGCGCAGGCCGCGCCGGACGGCGCGCGTCGGCGGCCGGATCCGCATCGGCAGCTCCGCAGGTCGCGGGCGGCCGGTCGCCGCCCGGGCGGGTGCACCACCGCGGCGCACCTCACCCGGTCAAACGAGGACAGCCCGACGACGACTCGCGATCCGGCGCGCGTCGACGCCCCGGCGGTTCGCACCGGGACGTCGACCGTACGACTCAGCGCGGAGCGGCGAAGACCTGGGTCCAGTAGGGACCGTTGCTGCTCGCGATGCCGACGCCGATCTCGGTGAAGGCGCAGTTCAGGATGTTGGCCCGGTGGCCGGGGCTGTTCATCCAGGCGTCCATCACGGCGGCCGGCGTCTTCTGGTTCCAGGCGACGTTCTCGCCGTACGTGCGCCACTCGTAGCCGACCCGGTCGATCCGGTCACCCGGGTCGCTGCCGTCGCTGCCGGTGTGCGACATGTTCTGGTGGTCGGCCTGGTCCTGGCTGTGCCGCTGGGCGGCCGTCATGAGCTTGTCGTCGATGCTCAACGCGCCGCAGCCCGCCTTCGCGCGCTCGGCGTTGGCCAGGTCCACGACCTCACGGGCCTGGGCGCTGACGCCGGTGCCGGTGGACGTCCCGCCGCTGCTGCTCGGGGCCGTGCTGCGCTCGGGGCTCCGGCGCGACGGCGCGGTGGTCCGCGACGGCACGGGCTTCGGCTTGCGGCTCGGCGTGACCGAGGGGGAGGGCTTCGCGGTGGTCGGCGACGCGCTCGGGCTGCCGGTGGGGGCCAGTGCGTCGGCGGGCGTCTCGGCGGTCTCGGGCAGGGCCGGGGCCGCCGCGACGGTGTCGTCCGCCACCGAGGTGGGGGTGGCGTCGTCTCCGCCGGAGAGCGCGACCGCACCGGCGCCCAGGCTGACCACCAGCGTGGCCGCGGCGGCGGCGCCGCCGATCAGCAGTGGACGCCGCAGGCGACGGTGCCCGCCGTCGGCCGGGGACCCGTCGGCTGCGACCGCCGGCAGCGGGCCGGTCGCCTGTTCACCGGCGTACGCCCCGGACGGGGTGGCCGGCCGACCGCCGGTCGGCTCCTCGTGCTGCCAGCCACCGTCGGTCCCGGCGCCGTGCCAGCCGGCCGTGGCCCCGTGCGGCTGCCAGCCCGCGGTGGTTTCCTCGCGGTGCCAGCCCGCGGCGGGCTCCTCGCCCTGCCAGCCGCCCGACGGCTCGTCGCGCCGCCAGGTCGCGGTGGGCTCGCTCCGCCACGTCGCGGGGTCGTCCTGCCGCCAGCCACCCGTGGGCTCCTCGCGCTGCCACGTCGGGGTCGGTTCCCAGCGCTGCGCGGGCTCGTCCCGGTACGCGGGGTCGGCCGGCTGCCAGGGCTGCGCGTCGTGGCGGGCCGGCTCGGGCTGCCAGTGGGCCGTCGGCTGCTCGCGCTGCCACTCGTCCGCCGGTCGGTCCGGGTCGTCGCCGAACAGGTAGGCCGAGCGTGGCTCGGGCCGCTCGGTCAGCCAGGCCGGTTCGTCGGGCGCCGGCTCGGGTCGCCGGGCGCCGTCCGGGTCGATCGGGTCGTTCCAGCCGTACACGCCGGTAGCCTCCACGGGTCGGTTGCGGGCCGGGGTGACGCTACGTGTTGGCCACGACCTGCGGCAACGTGGCTAAGAAAGAGTTAAGGGGAACGGGGACGCCGGGGTAGGGACTTCCGGAGATCCGAGGCGTACAGTAAAGGTGTCCGGACAGAGAGTGTCCGCGCCGTGTGGCAGCCCCCCGACAAGTGGACAGGTCGACGTAGAGATGATCTACGGCCTGCGGGAACTTGACGAAGGAGGGGGTTTCGGCTCAATATATAGGTGTCGCCAGTCGCGCCCGCTCATGCCCAGAATCGCCTGGGTTGACAGCCGCGTACGAATGGGCGCGCGTTGGCCGGCCATTCCGGCAGCGCATATCAAGGAGTCAACATGGCGAAGGCCCTGTACGGCCACGTAGGTGCGGCGCCCGACCGGCGCCTGCTCGACGAGGTCACCCGACTGCGTGCCACGGTTCAGGCACTGGAGTTCGAGATCACGCGGCTGCGTGCCGAGAACGATCGTCTCGCGGCGGCCGCGGCCGAGGCGGACGACCTGCTCCGTATCGCCGAGCCCGCGCTGACCTGACCACCGGGTACGCAAGAACTGAATAGCACCACGCGAAAAGGCGCGCCGACACGAATGTGCCGGCGCGCAGCTCTGTGCGCACCATTCTCGTCCCGCCGGTCGAACCGGTGACCGCGGACGCCGTACCCCGACCGTTCCGGCCGGCACCGCACCTCGTACGGCGGAAAATCGTCGGTTGCGCATCCGGAACGTGAACCGGGCGCGGCCGGCCGGTGCGGCTCCAGGCGGGTCGAGTGCGGGATGGTCACCGGTGGCGGGTTAGTCTGCGGGTTCACCAGGTCCGCGCAGCCGGCGACGGTACGGCGGCCACCGGACGAGGATCGAGAAGGTGCATCTCAAGAGCCTGACGGTCAAGGGCTTCAAGTCCTTCGCCTCCGCGACGACGCTGAAGCTGGAACCGGGCATCACCTGTGTGGTGGGCCCGAACGGGTCCGGCAAGTCCAACGTCGTCGACGCCATCGCCTGGGTCCTCGGTGAGCAGGGCGCGAAGGCGCTGCGCGGCGGCAAGATGGAGGACGTCATCTTCGCCGGCACGGCCGGCCGGGCGCCGCTCGGCCGCGCCGAGGTGACCCTGACCATCGACAACACCGACGGCGCGCTCCCGATCGAGTACACCGAGGTGTCGATCACCCGCCGGATGTTCCGCTCCGGCGAGAGCGAGTACGAGATCAACGGCGACTCCTGCCGCCTGCTCGACATCCAGGAACTACTGAGCGACTCCGGCATCGGCCGGGAGATGCACATCATCGTCGGGCAGGGCCGCCTCGACGGCATGCTGCACGCCAAGCCGGAGGACCGGCGCGCGTTCATCGAGGAGGCCGCGGGCGTCCTCAAGCACCGCAAGCGCAAGGAGAAGGCGCTGCGGAAGCTCGACGCGATGCAGACCAACCTGAACCGGCTCACCGACCTCACCGCCGAGCTGCGCCGCCAGCTCAAGCCGCTCGGCCGCCAGGCCGAGGTGGCCCGCCGCGCCGCGGTGATCCAGGCCAACCTGCGGGACGCGCGCCTCCGGCTGCTCGCCGACGACCTCGCCACGCTGCGCGCGACCCTCGACAAGGAGATCGCCGACGAGACCGCGCTGCGCGAGCGGCGCGAGCAGGTCGAGGCCGAGCACACCGAGGTGCAGGCCCGCCTCGGTGAGCTGGAGGCCGCCCTCGCCGAGGACGCGCCGCTGCTCGCCGCCGCCCAGGACACCTGGTACAAGCTGTCCGCCCTCCAGGAGCGGTTCCGCTCGATCGAGCAGCTCGCCCGTGAGCGGCTACGCCACCTCAGCGCCACGCCGGACGACGAGCGACCCGGCCGCGACCCGGACCAGCTGGAGGCCGAGGCGGAGCGCGTCCGCGAGCAGGAGGAGGAGCTGCGCGCCGCGCTCACCGACGACCAGATCCGGCTGGCCGAGGCGGTGGAGCACCGCCAGGAGCTGGAACGCCAGTTGGCCGCCGCCGAGCGGGAGTTGGTCGCCGCGGCCAAGGCCATCGCCGACCGCCGGGAAGGGCTGGCCCGGTTGACCGGGCAGGTGAACTCCGCCCGGGCGCGGACCGCCACCGCCGGGGAGGAGATCGAACGGCTCGCCGCCGCGCACACCGACGCGCTCGGGCGGGCCGAGCGGGCGCAGGCCGAGCTGGACGCCGTCGCCGAACAGTCCACCGAGGCGGACCGGGACAACGCCGACCTGGACGCCCGGCACGCGGAGGCGGTCGCCGTCCAGGAGAAGGCGCAGGCGACGGTCCGGTCGCTGAGCGACGCCGAGCGGGCCGCCGAGAAGGACGCCGCCACCTGGAAGGCGCGCGAGGAGGCGCTGGCCCTCGGCCTGCGCCGCAAGGACGGTGCCGGCGCGCTGCTGGCCCGCGCGGACGAGGTGCCGGGACTGCTCGGCAGCCTCTCCGGGCTGCTCACCGTCGCGCCCGGCCACGAGGCCGCGCTCGCCGCGGCCCTGGGCGGCCTCGCCGACGCGGTCGCGGTCAGCGGCGTCGACGAGGCCGTCGAGGCGATGCGGATGCTCAAGATCGCCGACGCCGGCCGGGCCGGCCTGCTGGTCGGCAGCGCCGCCGGGCCGGGCATGGCCGGTTCCGCCGACTCGCTGCGCCCGAAGCTGCCGGACGGGGCCCGGTGGGCGCCCGACCTGGTGGAGTGCGCGGCCGAGATCCGGCCGGCCGTGCACCGGGCCCTGCGCGACGTCGTCCTCGTCGACGACCTCGCCGCCGCCGCGGAGGTCGTCGTCGGCAACCCGGAGCTGCGGGCGGTCACGCCGGAGGGCGACGTGCTCGGGGCGTACGCGGCCGCCGGCGGGTCGGCCAAGGCGCCCAGCTTCATCGAGGTGCAGGCCGCCGTCGAGGAGGCCCGGACCAACCGCGCCGCCGCCGAGCGCACCGCCGCCGACCTGCGGGAGCAGCTGGTCGAGGCGCGCGCCGAGGTGGCGGCCGCCAAGGAGGCCGTGCAGCACGCCGCCGCCGCGAAGCGGGAGGCGGAGAGCCACCGCAACGCCGCCGCCCGCAGGCTCGCCGAGCTGGGCGCCGCCGCGCGGTCGGCCAAGGCCGAGACCGAGCGCCTCGGCGAGTCCCGGGCCCGGGCCGAGGCGGCCCGCGAACGGGACCTCGCCGCCCTCGCCGAGCTGGAGGAACGGCTACAGCTGGCCGAGGCCACGCCGATCGACGCCGAACCCTCGACCGAGGAGCGTGACCAGCTCGCCGCCATGGTGCCCCGGGCCCGGCAGAACGAGATGGAGGTGCGCCTCGCCGTGCGTACCGCCGAGGAGCGGGTCTCCTCGATCGCCGGCCGGGCCGACTCGCTGCGCCGGCAGGCGACGGCCGAGCGTGCCGCGCGGGAGCGCGCGGCGGCACGGCGGGCGGCGCGGACCCGCGGCGCCGCGATCGCCCGGGCCGTGGCCGGCGGCGCCCGGGAGGCGCTGACCCGGCTCACCACCTCGATCGCGCAGGCCGAGGAGCACCGCGACGCCGTGGCGCGCGAACGCGCCGCGCGGGAGGCCGAGCTGTCCGAGGTACGCGGGGCCGCCAAGCGCCTCGCCGCGGAGCTGGAGCGGCTCACCAGCCAGGTGCACCGGGACGAGGTCGCCCGTGCCGAGCAGCGGCTGCGCATCGAGCAGTTGGAGGCGAAGGCCGCCGAGGACTTCGGGCTGGACGTGGCGACGCTGGTCGCCGAGTACGGCCCGAACCAGCCGGTCCCGCCGACCGACGCCGACGTGGCGGCGGCCGAACGCGACGGCGTGCCGGTTCCCGAGCCGGTCCCGTACGAGCGGGCGGTGCAGGAGAAGCGGGCCGCCAAGGCGGAACGGGAGCTGGCCCTGCTCGGCAAGGTCAACCCGCTCGCGCTGGAGGAGTTCGCGGCCCTGGAGGAGCGGTACAAGTTCCTCTCCGAGCAGCTGGAGGACCTGAAGGCCACCCGGCGTGATCTGCTCACCGTGGTCAAGGACGTGGACGACCGGATCCTGGAGGTCTTCGCGAGCGCGTTCGCCGACACCGCCCGGGAGTTCGAGCAGGTCTTCGGCGTGCTGTTCCCCGGCGGCGAGGGGCGGCTCGTGCTCACCGACCCGGACGACCTGCTCACCACCGGCGTCGAGGTGGAGGCCCGGCCGCCGGGCAAGAAGATCAAGCGGTTGTCCCTGCTCTCCGGTGGCGAGCGGTCGCTGACGGCCGTGGCGATGCTGGTGGCGATCTTCCGCGCCCGGCCCAGCCCGTTCTACATCATGGACGAGGTGGAGGCGGCGCTCGACGATGTGAACCTGGGGCGGCTGATCACGCTGCTGGCGCAGCTGCGGGAGAAGAGCCAGCTGATCGTCATCACGCACCAGAAGCGGACGATGGAGGTCGCCGACGCCCTCTACGGCGTGACCATGCGCAACGGGGTCACCCAGGTGATCAGCCAACGGCTCAACCGGGCCGACGACGGGCAGGAGAACAACGAGTGAGTCGGGAACGCGCCACGGCGCTCCTGGTGGACTTCGACGGCGTGCTGCGCCGCTGGGACCCGGCGGTGGCCGCCGGCGTCGAGCGCGAGTACGGGCTCACCGAAGGTGTGCTCGGCGAGATCGCCATGTCGTGGGGTCTGCTCCAGCCGGTGCTGACCGGCAAGGTCGGCCACGCCGACTGGATGGCCAGCGTGGCCGACGCGCTGACCCCCTCGGTGGGCGCGGAGCGGGCGCGCGCGGCCGTCGACGACTGGCAGCGCTACCGGGGCGAGGTCGACCCGGACGTGCTGGCGTTCGTCCGGGAGGTCCGGGCGGCCGGCGTACGGGTCGGGCTCGGCACCAACGCCACCGACGTGCTCGACGCCGACCTCGCCGCCCTCGGGCTCACCGACGAGCTGGACGTGGTGGTCAACTCGTCGGTCGCCGGGGTGCACAAGCCGGCGAAGGAGTTCTTCCAGGTGGCCTGCGACGCCCTGGAGACCCCGCCGTCCCGGGTGCTGTTCGTCGACGACGAGGTCCGGGCGGTCGCCGGTGCCCGGGTCGCCGGGCTGTCGGCGCACCGCTGGAGCGGCCCCGGCGACCTGCGCTACCTGCGCGCGGCCCTGGCCACGACCGGCTGATCCGCTCCGGCGGGGTCCCCACCGAGCACCTGGCGGAGCAGGTTGCGGGTCGCCCGGTCCATCCGGGGGTCGGCGAGCGCCGGGTCGTGCAGCGTCCGGGTCCAGCCGAGGGAGCCGGCCGCGAACACCCAGGCGCCCGAGGGCGCCCGGTACAGCCGGGTGTGCTGCCGCACGGTCTTCCCCTTACGGGTGAACGGAGAATCCGCGAGCTGGACCTCCTCGACCAGCTGCGGGCCGGCCGTGTCGGACATCCACTGGTCGGCCTCCCCCCAGACCACGCCGGGGATGCGGTCGCCGTCGCGTACGCCGGTGCCGGCCCAGAACCAGTGCCCGCTGGCGCCCACGACCAGCGGCGCGCGGCCGTCCACGACGCTGACGTACTGGCTGCCGATCAGCTGCTGCTCGGGGCTGGTGGTGGCCCGCCACTTGGGGGTCACCGGGACGACGCCCTTGCGCGGCGTGTCCACCTTGTCGCACCAGACCTGTCGCTCGTCACGGTCGCCGCCGCCGAAGCGGATCCGCCAGTAGCAGTTGTTGGCGCCGAGGAAGACCAGGCTGGTGCCGCCGTTGCGGGCGGTGACGACCGCCGACCGCATCCGGGTCGACCAGTACTCGTCGTGCCCGGGGAAGATCACCGCCCGGTGGCGTCCCGGCTCGATCCGGCCGGTGTGCAGGTCCTCGCTGGTGGCGTACGCCAGGTCGAGTCCCTGCGCCTCGGCCCACTGGACGAAGCCGATGTCGTCGGCGACCAGGTTGGGCAGGCCGCTCCCGGCGTACGGCCGGTCGTGGCTGACCGCCCGGGACCGACCTGCCACCGCGCGTTTGCCCGCGTCGTCGAAGCCGTAGTAGAGACTCGCGCCGGTACGCCCGTCCATGGGCCACTGGTTGTACGCCTGGTAGGTGCTGGTCGGGATGACCACCAGGCCGGCGGCGGTGCGGGACGGATCACGCACCACGAACGGAACCCAGTGGTGGTGACCGTCGGCGGTGCTCAGCAGGGCGAGGTACAGCCCGCTCGTCCAGTCCGCCCCGATCCGCAGCCGCCATCTCGGTGACCAGGCACAGGAAACCGCTCCGGTCTCCGGTGACACCGCGGGGGCGGGCTGGGTCGTCCCGTCCAGCCAGGGCCCCTGGACGACCATCCGGGCCCCCGCACCGCCGTAGTGCCCGATGCGGAAGACCGTCGCGCGGTACCGCTGGGCCGGGGCCACGGAGACCCGGAGGACCAACTCCTCGCCCGGGGCGACGCTCGTCGCAGAGGCGTACCCGGCGATCTCGCCGGACCGGTCGGTGGCGAACCGGTGACCGGACAGGCTGAACCCGGCGGCGCCCGGCCGGGTGTTCTCGATGGCCACCGGGGACCGGCCGAGCGGCCGGGGCGACACGTCCGGACCGCTCCCGGCCGCGACCGGATCACCCGAATAGTGCGGGTCGGCGAGACCCGCCGACGCCCGGCGACCGCCCGGCCGCCATCCGATTCCCCACAGGGCGGCGGCGCCCGACGCGCCCACCGCACCGATCAGTCCCAGCGTCCTTCTCCGGGTAGGCGTCGCGCGTCCACCGTCGACCATCGTCAGCTCCCGCCGTGGCGGCCCCCGTGTCCCCCGCCGCGCCCGCAGGCGTCGGTCGGCGTGAACGGGATCGGCCACGCCCCGTCCAGTCATATGACGGAGAGGATGATCAAGGGGTTGCTCCCGGTCGCGAAAGCGGCGACTCGGCGCACGTGATCGATCCGTTCGCCGGGCAGCGCCGACGGCCGGGGGAGGTGGCGCAGGTCAGTCGCCGGTGGCGCCGTCGACGCGTTCCCGGATCAGGTCGGCGTGGCCGTTGTGCCGGGCGTACTCCTCGATCATGTGGACGTAGACCCAGCGCAGGCTGACCTCGGGCGAGCTGCCGTCGCGGCGACGCAGCGTGAACGTCTCGTCGAGGTCGTGCCCGGCGGCTGCCGCGTCGGCGGCCTCGGTCTCGGCCCGGAACGCGGCGAGGTCGGCCTCCGGGTCGGCGGTGCCGACCGTGGTGAACTCGGCGTCCGGGTCGGCCGCCCAGTCGTACAACTCGGGCAGGTCCTCCCCGGCGAAGCGTTGCCGGAACCACGCCCGCTCCACGACGGTCATGTGGCGGACCAGGCCGATCAGGGTCAGGGTGGACGGCTCGACGCTCGCCGTCCGGAGCTGCTCGGCGGTCAGCCCGGCGCACTTGTGCAGCAGCGTGTCGCGGTGGTAGTTGAGCCAGCCCTCCAGCATGGTGCGTTCGTCACCGAGGTAGGGCTCGTGCCGGCGGTCGATCTCGGGTGCTCTCCAGGTCATGCCGGCCATCCTCGCGTCCGGGTGCGACACGCGGCGACCCGATTACCGCCGCGCGGTCCCCACGACGACCGGCCCGCGGCCGGCCGTACCAGGCGGGTGCGGCGACACCGGGGTCGGCGGCCCGACGTTCCGGTCACGGGCGGATCAGAAGTACGTCTCGTTGAAGCGGTGGAGCAGGCGGGCGAAGGTCTCCACGTCCTGCCCGGACCAGGTGCTCAGCGTCTCGCGGAACCGTTCCAGCCGGGCCGCCGAGGCCGTGTCGAAGCGCCGCTGCCCCTCCTCGGTGAGGCTGAGCTGGGAAGCGCGCCGGTCGGTCGGGTCCGGGTCGCGCCGGACCAGCCCGATGGTCTCCAGCCCGTTGATCTGCCGGCTGAGGGTGCCCTTGCCGATCCCGAGCCGCCCCGCCAGGTCGGTGAGCCGGATCGAGCCGGACCGGCGCAGCCACAGCAGCAGCCCGTACGCGTTCGGCTCCAGGTTGGGGTGCACCTCCCGGGCGATGTCCCAGGACACCCCGCGGCTGCGGCGCAGGAACGCGGTCAGCTCGTGCTCGACCGCCCGTACGGTCTCCGGGGGGTGCTCGTCCACGGAGATAGAGCGTACGGCGGTCGCCTCACCGGTCACCGGTCAGGCGGTGGTGCATCACCGGGCGCAGGTGGCCGTCGCTGGTGGTGCCCTCGATGGTCACCTGGGCCGTGCGGCCGTCGTGCTCGAGGGTGGCCACCGCGTTGCCGAAGTACGGGCCGGCCAGCTTCTTCCAGCGCACCGACGGGCGGCGCACCCCGGCGGTCCGGGCCAGGGCCCGGGTGGCCCCGGACGGGCCCGGCGACCAGCCGAGCCGCATCAGCGGGCGCAACCCCGCCGGCACCTGGTTGTGGATGGGGGAGCAGGTGAGCTGGTGGACCGGGGTGACCACGTCCGGGTCGTCGAAGCGGGCCCGGGCCACGTACGAGTGGTGCACGTCCCCGCCGAGCACGCTGATCGAGGCCGGCGGCGCGTACGCGGGCCCGGCGCCCACCCGGGCACCGGGCTCGGCCGGCGTGCCGCTGCCGATCCGGGCGAACAGCGCGCCGAGCGCCTCGAACGACCGGCGGAACGCCGCCCAGTGCTCCAGGTCGAGGCCGCGGCGCAGCTTCTCGGCGAAGGCCGCGACCCAGCCTCGGCGGGAGTCGGCGAGCTTCTCGTTCCACGCCTCCACGTGGTGGATGCCCGGGGGGAGCAGCCAGGGCAGCGAGGCCCCCACCACCAGGTGGTCGTACGTGCCGTGGGCCTGGTCGACGAACCACGACCACTCGCCCGGCGGCAGCATCGCCCGCTGGCCCCGGTCCAGCACCCGGCTGCACCGGTTGTCGAGCATGACCAGCCGCGTCCGCCCCAGGTCCAGCGCGTAGCTCCACTGGTACTGCGCGGCCCGCCACCGCTCGGTGTCGTGTGCGAGATCGGACTCCTGGTCGACCCGGTGACCGAACTCGCGCAGCACGCCGGTGGCGTCCTCGGCGGCGGTCACCTTCGCGTACACCGGGTCGGCGGCGATCTCGTCCGGGGACAGGTTGCCGAGGTGCTGATAGACCCAGTACGACGCCAGCCCGCTGCCGATCCGCTCCGCCCACCACGGCTGGGCGCGGGCGTCGGCCCGCCAGGCGGCCGACGTGTTCCAGTCGTCGATGATCTCGTGGTCGTCGAAGACCATCACGCTGGGCACGGTCGAGAGGAGCCAGCGGATCTCCGGGTCGCGCCACGACTCCAGGTAGAGCTTCGTGTACTCGTCGAAGCTCACCACCTGGTCGGCCGGCGCGCCCTTCGGCCGCCGGCGGCGCCGCTTGAGCAGCCGCTTCACCGTCGGCGAGGTCTCGTCCGCGTACACCTGGTCGCCGAGAAGCACCAGCAGGTCCGGCAGGGCCGCCGGGTCGAAGTCGGCCGCCAGCCGGCGGGCGTACGCGTCGAGCGCGTCCGGTGGCAGCCGCCGCGCGGTGGCGTGCTGCGTGGTCTCCCGGCAGGAGCCGAAGAGCAGGCGGACCGGCTGGTCGTGGTCGTCGGCGGGGCGGGTGCGGATCACGCTGGGCGGGAACTGGCCGCGCGGCTCCGGCCAGGCGACCTCGCCGTCGATCAGCACCTCGTAGGTGGTCGCGGCGGCCGGCGTGAGACCGGACACCACGACGAGCGCGTAGTGGTGGTCGTACGCCGAGAAGGTGGGTGCCGTGCCGGTGGCGCCGTCGGCCGTGCGGACGGTGACCACCGCGGGCCCGCTGGTCTCCACCCAGATCGTGGCCCGCGTGTCGACGACCCGCCGCAGCAGCGGACCGACGAGCAGATGTGCGGCGGGCATGGCGGACCTCCGAGGTGAGCGAGCTTCATCCTTTACTACCCGGCCGGCGGTCGCACCACTGCTGGCTGCCACCGAGCGTACCGCCGGATCCGAGCGCGCCGGAGGGTGCGGTGGTGAAGACGCCGTGGCCGTCGTCTGACAGGATTTCGGCATGACGGAATACGTCCTCATCGCACTCGCTCTGCTCGGCGTGCTGATCCTCGGTGCCCTCGGGCTGGTGGTGCCGAAGCTGCGCCGGCGCCCCGAGCCGCCGCTGCCGAGAGAGGTCGAGACCCGCGCCGAGGAGGATCTCGCCGGGCCGCCCGTCATGGCGCCGGAGGCGGAGGTGTCCACCGGCATCCTGGTCGAGCCGCCGGTGATCGAGGCGCCCCCGCTGGAGGTGCCCGAGCCGACCGCCGGCCGGCTGGTCCGGCTGCGGTCCCGGCTGTCCCGCTCGCAGAACGTCTTCGGCAAGGGGCTGCTCGGCCTGCTCAGCCGCGACCGCCTCGACGAGGACACCTGGGAGGAGATCGAGGACAGCCTGATCACCGCGGACGTCGGCATCGACGCCACCCGGGACATCGTCGACCGGCTGCGGGAGCGCACCCGGGTCCTCGGCACCCGGTCCGCCGGCGAGCTGCGGGCGTTGCTCGCCGCCGAGCTGGTGAACGCCCTGGACCCGGGCCTGGACCGGTCCCTGAACACCGCGCCGAAGGACGGGGTGCCCGCCGTGTTGCTGGTCGTCGGCGTCAACGGCGCCGGCAAGACCACCACCTGCGGCAAGATCGCCCGGGTCCTGGTGGCGGACGGTCGCAGCGTGATCCTCGGCGCGGCGGACACGTTCCGCGCCGCCGCCGCCGACCAGCTGGAGACCTGGGCCGGGCGGGTGGGCGCCGAGACGGTCCGCGGCCCGGAGGGGGCCGACCCGGCCAGCGTGGCCTTCGACGCGGTCAAGCGCGGCATCGAGACCGGCGTGGACACCGTGCTGATCGACACCGCCGGCCGCCTGCAGAACAAGGTCGGCCTGATGGACGAGCTGGGCAAGGTCAAGCGGGTGGTGGAGAAGCACGGCCCGATCGACGAGACGTTGCTGATCCTCGACGCCACCACCGGGCAGAACGGGCTGGAGCAGGCGCGGGTCTTCACCGAGGCGGTCAACGTGACGGGTGTCGCGCTGACCAAGCTCGACGGCACCGCCAAGGGCGGCATCGTGATCGCCGTGCAGCGCAAGCTGGGCATCCCGGTGAAGCTGGTCGGGCTGGGCGAGGGCAAGGACGACCTGGCGCCGTTCGACGCCGTGCAGTTCGTCGACGCGTTGCTGGGCACCGAGGCCCCCGGACGGGACGCGTAATCTCGCAGTGACGACCGACGATCGCGCCTACGTCGGGTGGCGCGACCCCGACCACCCGGCGCCCCGCCTCGGGAGACCGTACGTGACTTCGCAGGAGATCCCGCTGCACGGCGGGAACGTCAGCACCGTGGTCCGGGTCGGGGACACGGTGCGGCGCAACGCCGGCCCGTGGACCCCCTCGGTGCACGCTCTGCTGCGGCACCTGGAGTACGTGGGCTTCACCGGTGCCCCCCGCGCGCTCGGCATGGACGAGCGCAACCGGGAGGTGCTGTCGTACCTGGAGGGGGAGTGCGGGGAGTACCCGCTGGCCCCGCACTGGGTCACCGACGAGGCGCTGGTGACGGTGGCGACGATGCTGCGCATGTTCCACGACGCGCAGTACGGCTTCGTGCCCCCGCAGGGGGCGGTGTGGCGTTCGTTCGGGCCCCCGCCGCCGGACACCGAGGTGATCTGCCACCACGACGCCGCCCCGCACAACGTCATCTGGCGTCCGGACGGCACCCTCGGGCTGATCGACTTCGACCTCGCCTCGCCCGGCGCGCGCATCTACGACGTGGCGTACGCGGCGTGGACCTGGGTGCCGATCTTCTCCGACCGCGACTCGATCACCCTCGGGTGGCGGCGCCCCGACCGGCCGCGCCGCCTGCGGCTCTTCGCCGACGCGTACGGGCTCATCCCGCGTGACCGGCACCGGCTGATCCGCACCATCCGGAAGCGGATCGTCGACCACGTGGAGGGGATCCGGCGGATGGCGGCCGCCGGGGAGCCGGCGTTCGTGCGGATCGTGCACAAGGGGCACCTGCGCCGGCCGATGCGGGACCTGCGGCTGCTCGACTACGAGCGGCAGGCCCTGGAGGCGGCCCTGCACTAGGAAACCGGGCATTCCGGGCGGTAGCCGGACCCGCTCGCGGGCCCGGCGCTCGTGGGCACCGTTCCGGTCCGGGCGTGCGGTCACCCGGGTCCGGACCCGCAAGCATCTCGCCCCCCGACCCGGGCCGGGGGTTGTGCGCGTTTCTTCACACGTCCGAAACAAGCCGTCACCGTCCGGAAATCGGCGGGTGACGCTGAAGGAAACAGGGAGCGGCAAGGCTTCCGCGCAACCGGTGGACGGGCGACGCTGCCCCGCACGCCGTGAAGGAGGGAACTTCACCTTTAGGAGGCCAGCGTGCCTGAAGCACCGACGATCGATGGCGCCAACACCACGTGGCTGCTGGTTTCGACGGCGCTCGTGCTGCTCATGACTCCCGGCCTGGCGCTGTTCTACGGCGGCCTCAACCGGGCCAAGGGCGTTTTGAACATGATGATGATGAGCTTCTCCGCGATCGGGCTCATCTCCGTTCTGTGGTGGTTCTACGGTTTCAGCATCGCCTTCGGTAGCGATGTCAACGGGTTCTGGGGCGACCCGACCGCGTACCTCGGCACCAAGACGTTCCTCGCCGAGACCGACCTCTGGGGCGCGACGGCGGAGAACCCCAGCGGCATCGGCGTGCCGCTGTACGTCTTCATGGCGTTCCAGATGGTCTTCGCGGTGATCACCGTGGCGCTCATCAGCGGCGCCATCTCCGACCGGGCCAAGTTCGGCGGCTGGCTGCTGTTCGCGTTCGGCTGGGCGACGCTGGTCTACTTCCCGGTGGCCCACTGGGTGTGGGGCGGCGGCATCATCGGCGGTGACATCCACGCGCTGGACTTCGCCGGCGGCACCGCCGTGCACATCAACGCCGGCGCCGCCGCGCTGGCCGTCGCGCTGGTCCTCGGCAAGCGGCTGGGCTGGCCGCGCGAGGGCATGAAGCCGCACAACATCCCGCTGGTCGCGCTCGGCGCCGGCCTGCTCTGGTTCGGCTGGTTCGGGTTCAACGCGGGCTCCGAGTTGACCGTCGACTCGGTGGCCGGCCTCGCCTTCATCAACACCCAGCTCGCCACCGCGGCCGCGGTCCTCGGCTGGATCGTGGTCGAGTGGATCAAGGACAGGAAGCCGACCATGGTCGGCGCCTCCTCCGGCGCGATCGCCGGTCTGGTCGCGATCACCCCGGCCTGTGGCTTCATCGCCCCCTGGGCGGCGGTCCTGCTCGGCCTCGTGGCCGGCGCGGTCTGCGCCCTGGCGGTCAGCCTCAAGTACAAGCTCGGCTACGACGACTCGCTCGACGTGGTGGGTGTGCACTTCGTCGGTGGCTGGATCGGCTCGCTCTGGCTCGGCCTCTTCGCCACCAACTCGGTCAACGCCGCGATCACCGACGTGGTGGGCGCCTCCGACGGCCTCTTCTACGGCGGCGGGGTGACCCAGCTCGGCCGGCAGGCCCTGGCGGGCCTGATCGTCACCGCCTGGTCGTTCGCCGTGGCCTGGGTGCTCGCCTTCGCGATCGAGAAGACCATGGGCTTCCGGGTCGGCGCCGAGGCCGAGGTCCAGGGCGTGGACATCACCGAGCACGCGGAGAGCGGCTACGACCTGTCGCCCGCCGGTGGCGGCAGCGGAGGCGCGTTCGCGATGGCCGGCCTGTCCGGCGGGAAGCCGGCGGCGGAGACCGCCGCGCCCAGCACCGAGCCGGCCACCGAGCCGGTCAACGAGAAGGTCGCCGGTTAACGTTCCTGGGATGGAGGGGTTGGACATGAAGCTGGTGACCGCGGTCATCAAGCCGTACCAGCTGGACGCGGTGAAGGAGGCCCTGCACGCCCTGGGCGTGGCCGGCCTGACCGTCAGCGAGGTCCAGGGCTACGGCCGGCAGAAGGGGCACACCGAGGTCTACCGGGGTGCCGAGTACACGGTCGAGTTCCTGCCGAAGATCAAGGTCGAGGTGCTCACCGACGAGATCGACGTCGAGAAGATCGTCGACGCGATCGTGGCCGCCGCCCGGACCGGCAAGATCGGCGACGGCAAGGTGTGGGTCACCGCGGTCGAGGAGGTCGTCCGGGTCCGCACCGGCGAGCGCGGCCTCGACGCCCTGTAGGAGACACCGCTCGATGACCTCGTCGACCACCACCACCGCGTCGGGACACCCCGGCAACGGCGACGCGCGCGGTGTGGTCGACGAGGTCGTCGGCGTTCCCGCCGGGATCGGAGCCACCGCCCGGGCCGCCCGCGCCGACGCGTACGACGCCTGGCTGCGGGGACTGCTGCCGGCCCGGGACGGCGTCGCCCTCGTCGCCGTCGGCGGGCTCGGGCGGCGGCAGTGCGCCCCGTACGGGGACCTCGACCTGCTGCTGCTCCACGCCGGGGTGCCCGGCGTGGACGACCTGGCCGCCGGCATCTGGTACCCGGTCTGGGACGCCGGGCTGCGGCTCGACCACTCGGTGCGGACGGTCGCCGAGGCGCTCTCGGTGGCCCAGGACGACGTCAAGGTGGCCCTCGGGCTGCTCGACGCCCGCTTCGTCGCGGGCGACGAGGCACTCGCCGCGCAGCTCACCCGCACCGCCACCGACCACTGGCGGCGCACCGCCGTCCGGCAGCTGCCCGGGCTGCGGGAGATCACCGGCGCCCGCTGGGAGACCCACGGGGAGCTCGCGTTCCTCCTCGAGGGAGATCTGAAGGAGGCCGCCGGCGGGCTGCGGGACGTGGGCATCCTCCGGGCGGTCGCGATCGCCGGCATCACCGACGCGCTGCGCCCCGCGGTCCGCGCCGCCCACCTGCGCCTGCTCGACACCCGCGACGCCCTTCACACGCAGGTCGGCCGCCGCGTCGACCGGCTCGTCGCCCAGGAACGCGACGGGGTCGCCGCCCTGCTGGGGCTGCGCCAGCCGCAGCCCGATGCGTCGGACGCCGCGCAGCGACCGCGAGTCGTCGGGCGACCGGGCGAGGGCGGCGGGTCCGACGCCGAGCCGGGCGGGGAAGCCGTGATCGGCGACGGTGACGCCCTGTTGCGCCGGGTCGCCGGCGACGCCCGCACGGTCCGCCACGCCCTCGACGACGCCTTCCGGGCCGCCGACCGGCTGCACGCCGGTCGCCGCCGCGGCGCCGACGGCCGCCCGGTCCGCCGGCCGGTCGCCCGGGACGTGGTGGAGCACGACGGCGAGCTGGTGCTGGCTCGCGCCGCGATCGGGGCACGCCCGGACCCGAGCCTGTCGCTGCGGGTCGCCGCCGCCGCGGCCGCCACCCGGCTGCCGATCGCCCGGGCCACCTGTGAGTGGCTCGCCGCGTACTGCCCGCCGCTGCCGACCCCGTGGCCCGCCGAGGCGCGCGCCGCCCTGATCACGCTGCTCGGGGCCGGCCCCGGCCTGGTGACGGCGTGGGAGACCTGCGACCGGTACGGACTGGTCGACGGCTGGCTCCCGGAGTGGACCCGGTTGCGGAGCCGGCCGCAGCACAACCCCGTGCACCGGTTCACCCTCGACCGGCACCTGGTGCAGACCGCGTACGAGGCGAGCCGGCACACCCGCGAGGTCGACCGGCCGGACCTGCTGCTGCTCGGCGCGCTGCTGCACGACGTCGGCAAGGGCCTGTCGGGGGATCACAGTGTGGTCGGCGCGCCGGTCGCCGAGGCGGTCGCCGCCCGGATCGGCCTGCCCGAGCACGAGGTGGCGCTGATCGGCTCGCTGGTCCGGCTGCACCTGCTCCTGCCCGACGTGGCCACCCGGCGGGACCTCGCGGACCCGAAGACCATCGCCGGTGTCGCGGCGAAGGTCGGCGACACGACCACCCTCGACCTGCTGCACGCGCTGGTGCGGGCCGACGCGGTGGCCACCGGGCCGGCCGCCTGGTCGGACTGGAAGGGGCGGCTCATCGCCGAACTGGTCGCCCGGGTCCGCACCACGCTGGACACCGGCGTGCTGCCGGAGCCGCCCGCCCCGGACCCGGCGCTGGTGGCGGGCCCGCTGCCGGTCGTACACCTGACCGGGGACCGGGTGGCGGTGGCCGCGGCGGACCGGCGGGGCCTGCTCGCGACGGTGGCCGGCTGCCTGGCCCTGCACCGCCTCGACGTGATCTCCGCGGACGCCTCGACGGTCGACGGGCGCGCGCTGGTCGAGTTCCGGGTCCAGCCCCGCTACGGCCTCGCGCCGGACCCGATCGCGCTCGCCGCCGACCTGCGGCGGGCGGTCGCCGGGGACGTGTCGGTCACCCAGCGGCTGCGGGGGCGGGCGCTCGCCGCCCGGAGCGAGGGGGCCGCACCGCGGGTCGTGTGGCACCGCGAGGCGGCCACCGACGCGGTGGTGCTGGAGCTGCGGGCGGCCGACGCCGCCGGCCTGCTCTACCGGGTCACCGGCGCGCTGGACGAGACCGGCGCCCAGGTGCGGGCGGCCCGGATCTCCACCCTGGGCGCGGACGTCGTGGACGCCTTCTACCTGGTCGGCGGCTGGCCCGACGCCGCCACCCGAGCCGAGGTGGAAGCGGCCGTCCTGGCGGCGGTGTGAGCCGGAGGGCCGTCATGATCCGCGCAACGTCGGGGAAGGTGCCGCCTCCCGCCGGGTCGAGGCAGCATCTTCCGGGACGTTGCCCGGAGCTCGGCGTCGGCGCGGCGCGCGAGGGGCGCGAGGGGCGCGGTGGCGGCCGGGGCGGGGCGCGGGCGGAGCAGGGGGCCGGCGGGGCGGATACCCTAGCGGTGGCCGGACGGCTCGCCCGGCCAGGTTTGTGCCCGCCGGAACACTGACAAACGGGATGTTCGCGTGTTTGACACCTTGAGTGACCGCCTGTCCGGGATCTTCACCAAGCTCCGCGGCAAGGGTCGGCTCACCGACGCCGACATCGACGCCACCGCGCGCGAGATCCGCCTCGCGCTGCTGGAGGCCGACGTCGCGCTGCCGGTGGTCAAGGGCTTCATCGCGAACGTCAAGGAGCGGGCCCGCGGCGCGGAGGTCTCCCAGGCGCTCAACCCGGCCCAGCAGATCATCAAGATCGTCAACGAGGAGCTGATCACCGTCCTCGGTGGCGAGGGGCGGCGGCTCCAGTTCGCCAAGCAGCCGCCGACCGTGATCATGCTCGCCGGCCTCCAGGGTTCCGGTAAGACCACCCTCGCCGGCAAGCTCGCCCGCTGGCTCAAGGCCCAGGGTCACCAGCCGCTGCTGGTCGCCGCCGACCTGCAGCGCCCCAACGCCGTCGGGCAGCTCCAGGTGCTCGGTGGCCGCGCCGGCGTCGAGGTGTACGCCCCCGAGCCCGGCAACGGCGTCGGCGACCCGGTGCAGGTGGCGCGGGCCTCGATCGAGCACGCGAAGCGGGCCGCCCGCGACATCGTCGTCGTCGACACGGCCGGCCGGCTCGGTATCGACGCCGAGATGATGCAGCAGGCCGCCGACATCCGCGACGCGGTCGACCCGGACGAGGTCATCTTCGTCATCGACGCGATGGTCGGTCAGGACGCCGTGCGCACCGCCGAGGCGTTCCGCGACGGCGTGGGCATCACCGGTGTGGTCCTCTCCAAGCTCGACGGCGACGCCCGTGGTGGTGCCGCGCTGTCGGTCCGGGAGGTCACCGGGCAGCCGATCCTCTTCGCCTCCACCGGCGAGAAGCTGGAGGACTTCGACGTCTTCCACCCCGACCGGATGGCCAGCCGGATCCTCGGCATGGGCGACGTCCTCACTCTGATCGAGCAGGCCGAACAGGCCTTCGACACCGATCAGAAGGAGAAGATGACCGCCAAGCTGATGGGCGGCGAACAGTTCACCCTGGAGGACTTCCTCGACCAGCTCATCGCCGTCCGGCGGATGGGGCCGATCGCCAACGTGCTGGCGATGATGCCCGGCATGGGGCAGATGAAGGACCAGCTCGCCGAGCTGGACGACAAGCACTTCGACCGGGTGACCGCGATCATCCGGTCGATGACCCCGGCCGAGCGCACCAACCCGAAGATCATCAACGGCTCGCGGCGGGCCCGGATCGCCAACGGCTCCGGCGTCACCGTGATGGACGTCAACCAGCTGCTCAACCGCTTCGCCGACGCGCAGAAGATGATGAAGCAGATGGGCGGCATGATGGGCCTGCCGGGTGGTCGCCGGAAGGCGACCAAGTCGCCGAAGAACAAGCGCAAGGGCACGAAGGGCGGTGGCGGCCGGCCGCGTACCGGCGCGGGGATGCCGGGCGGCTTCCCGGGTGGCATGCCGCAGCTTCCCCCGGGCATGGGCCCGGACGACCTGGCCGGACAGGGCCTGCCGCCGGGCTTCAAGCTTCCGAAGATCGACTTCAACAAGCTCGGCAAGGGGGACAAGCGCCCCGGCTGAGCGTGTCGGTGACGGCGGGCGACGTGATCAGCGCTTAGGGTGACCGTCGCCCCTTGGGAGGAGGAGTCATGACCGCGGCCCCGATCCTGCCCGAGCGGCACGAGTGGACGGTCGACGACCTCGGTGACCTGCCGAAGGACCTTCCGTACGAACTGATCAACGGAAGGTTGATCGTGCCGTCGCCCACCGCCGTGCACCAGGAGCTGTGTGTGTTGAGCTGCTGCTCGCCCTCCGAACCAACTGCCCGCCGGAATACCTGGTCAGCATCGACCTGTCGATGCGGGTCGACCGGCGCAACGAGCCCCGGCCCGACGTCGTGGCCATCCGCCGGGAACACGCCAACCGGTCGCCCGTCCCGGTCGAGGACGCGCTGCTCGCCGTCGAGGTGGTCTTCCCGACCAGCACCTTCCGGGACATGTACGACAAGGCGAAGGTCTACGCCCACGCCGGCATCCGGTCGTACTGGGTGGTCGACCCGCTCCAGGAGCGCGTCACGCTGACCGAGTACGCGCTCGGCGTGACCCGGGAGTACGAGCAGGTCGCCCACACCGAGGATTTGTTCGTCACCGAGCGGCCGTGGAAGGTATCGGTCGACCTGCCGGCCCTCACCGCCCGCCGCGACGCCCTGCTCGCCCCCGACGGGGAGTGATCGGGTAGGACTAGCGTATGGCTCTGCACGTACGCGGTGTGCTCCTCCCCGACGACGAGGTTCGGGATCTCTGGCTGGTCGGTGACCGGGTCACCTTCGACCCCGTGCCCGGGGCGGAGACGGTCGTCGACGGCGGCTACGTGCTGCCCGGCCTGACCGACGCGCACTGCCACATCGGCATCGCCCGCGGCGGCGCCCCGATCACCTCGCTCGACCACGCCCGCGAGCTGGCCCGCACCGACCGGGACGCCGGGGTGCTCGCCATCCGCGACGCCGGGTCCCCGTACCCGTACCCCGAGCTGGAGGACGAGCCGGACCTGCCGCGACTGGCGCGGGCGGGCCGGCACATCGCGCCGCCGAAGCGGTACCTGCGCGACATCGGCGTGGAGGTCGGCGCGGCGGAGGTGGCCGCGACGGTCGCCGAGCAGGCGCGGGCCGGGAACGGCTGGGTCAAGCTGGTCGGCGACTGGATCGACCGCGGGGTGGGTGACCTGGCGCCGGCCTGGGACGCGGACACCATGACCGCGGCGGTCGAGGCCGCGCACGCCGCCGGGGTACGCGCCGCGGTGCACACCTTCTCCGAGTCGGCCGTCGAGATCATGGTGCGCGCCGGGGTGGACTCGGTGGAGCACGGCACGGGCCTCAGCCTGGACCTGATCGACCTGATGGCCCGGCAGGGCACCGCGCTCGTGCCGACGATGATCAACATTCAGACCTTCGGCGGGATCGCCGACCAGGCCCGCGCCAAGTTCCCCGGGTACGCCGACCACATGCTCGCCCTGCGGGACCGCTTCCCCGAGGTGGTGCGCGCAGCGTACGAGGCGGGCGTGCCGATCTACGTGGGCACGGACGCCGGCGGCGGCATCGACCACGGCCTCGCCGCCGAGGAGATGCTGCTGCTGCACGAACGGGCCGGCATGTCCGCGGTGGACGTCCTCGCCGCCGCCTCGTGGGGCGCCCGCGAGTGGCTCGGGTTCCCCGGTCTGGTCGAGGGGGGCCTGGCGGACCTGGTCGTCTACTCCGAGGACCCGCGCCGCGACCTGCGCGTCGTCCGTACCCCCGCCCGGATCGTCCTCCGCGGCCACGTGGTGCGCTGACCGCTCCCGTCAGGACGACGGTGCGACGGCGGCGCCGAACAGTCGGACGGCGAGGCGGGTGAGCGCCTCGGCGGTGTCGTCCACCGGCGCCTGGGGCAGCACGATGTGACTGATCACCAGCCGCACGACGGAATCGGCGGCGAAGGCCAGGGCCGCCGGGTCGGCGCCGGTCAGGTGCCGCTCGGCCCACTCGATCAGTGCCGCGGACGCCTCGGCCAGCACCAGGTCACTCCGGGTGGTGAGGTACGGCAGCAGCTCCTCGGAGCCGCCCCGCGAGCTGGTGAGGATCGCCTTGACCAGCGGGTTGTCCGCCGCCGAGGCGAGGGTGTGCCGGATGGCCGCGTACGTGGCGGCACGCAGGTCGTCGCCGTGCGCGGTCAGCGCCGCGCGGACCTCGGAGACGAACCGGTCCACCTCGCGCCGGGCCAGCGCCTCGGCGAGCCCCGCCTTGGTGCCGAACTCGTTGTAGACCGTCTGCCGGCTCACGCCCGCGGTGGCGGCGACGGCGCCCATCCGCACGCCGTCCCAGCCGGTCGCGATCGTCAGCGCCCGCGCCGCGTCGACGATGCCGTCGCGCAACCGGGCCTCCCGCACGTCAACCATGATGGTCGAAGTCTAGGGCTTTCCGCCGGGTCGGCGGCGACCCGCGAGGGGCGCGGGCCGCCCGATGGCGTCCACCGGCCCGACGGCGCATAGGATGTGCGGTCATGGCACGCGTGCTCACTCCCCGTGCGGAGGACTTCCCCCGCTGGTACCAGGACCTGATCGCCAAGGCGAAGCTGGCCGACAACGGCCCGGTCCGGGGCACCATGGTGATCCGACCGGCCGGCTACGCCATCTGGGAGCGGATGCAGGCCGAGATGGACGCCCGCATCAAGGTGGCCGGCGCGGAGAACGCGTACTTCCCGCTCTTCATCCCGGAGAGCTACCTCAAGCGGGAGGCCGAGCACGTCGAGGGCTTCTCGCCCGAGCTGGCGGTGGTCACCCACGGTGGCGGCAAGCAGCTCGCCGAGCCGGTCGTGGTGCGTCCCACCAGCGAGACGGTCATCGGCGAGTTCATGGCCAAGTGGATCGACTCGTACCGGGACCTGCCGCTGCTGCTCAACCAGTGGGCGAACGTGGTCCGCTGGGAGCTGCGCCCGCGGGTCTTCCTGCGGACCAGCGAGTTCCTCTGGCAGGAGGGCCACACGGCGCACGAGACCCGCGAGGACGCCCGGGCGTACGCCCGGCGGATCCTGCACGAGGCGTACGAGGACCTGATGGTCAACGTCCTCGCCATCCCGGTGCAGGTGGGCCTGAAGACCGCGCGGGAGCGGTTCGCCGGCGCCACCGCCACGTACACCCTCGAAGGCATGATGGGCGACGGCAAGGCGCTCCAGCTGGGCACCAGCCACGAGCTGGGCCAGAACTTCGCCAGGGCGTTCGACATCAGCTACTCGTCGGCCGAGGGCGGCCGGGAGCACGCCTGGACCACCTCGTGGGGCACGTCGACCCGGATGCTCGGTGGCCTGATCATGTGCCACGGCGACGACAACGGCCTGCGGGTGCCGCCGAAGCTCGCGCCGGTGCAGGCGTACGTCATGATCGTCAAGGACGGTGAGGGGGTCGGCGAGGCGGCGGCCAAGCTGCGCGACGCCCTCCGCGACGCCGGTGTCCGGGTCGCGCTCGACGACCGCACCGACACCCCGTTCGGCCGCCGGGCCGTCGACGCCGAGCTGCGCGGCTATCCGGTACGCGTCGAGGTCGGCCCCCGCGACCTGGCCGCCGGCAACGCGGTCCTGGTGCGGCGTACGGACGGCTCGAAGTCCCCGGTGCCGGTGGCGGACGTGGTCGGCGCGGTGCTCGCGGCCCTCGACGCCGACCAGAAGGTGCTCCACGACCAGGCGCTCGCCAACCGGGAGACCCGCACCCGCGAGGTGTCGACCCTCGCCGAGGCGATCGAGGCGGCCGCCACCGGGTGGGCCCGGGTGCCGTGGTCGGCGGTCGGCGCGCAGGGCGAGGCCGAGGCGAACGCCCAGGGCGTCACCGTGCGCTGCCTGGTCCGCGCGGACGGCTCGGTGCCGGACTCGGAGGACGAGCCGGACCTGGTCGCCATCCTGGCCCGCGCCTACTGAGGTGTAAGGAAGGGCCCCCTCTTAACGCCTGCGGTAGAGGAAGGGTCCCCTGTTAACAGCGCTGGTGGGTGACGTGAGGTTCGCGCCGGGACGGTTGATCGTGCACCGCAACGTCCGCCGGGGCCGGATCGGCTGGGTCCGCCCCGCGCGGGTGGTCAGCGACGACGACCGCGGACTGCTGCTGTGGATCGCCCGGGGCTCGGCGGTGGCGAGTGAGGTCACCGAGGCCGGGCTCGGCATGCGGGCGATTCCGTTCGCGGAGTGGATCGTCTCGTCGTACCGGCTGGCGACCGGCCGGTGGCAGGGGCCGCCCCTGCTGAAGTTCCTGCCCACCGGGGCGGCGCACTCCGTCTGGTGGTTCCGGGACGCGCAGGGCCGCTTCGCCAACTGGTACGTCAACCTGGAGGAGCCCGGCGTGCGCTGGGACGACGGTGACCTGGCCGGGGTCGATGTGGTCGACCAGGACCTGGACGTGGTCGTCCGTCCGGACCGCCGCTGGGAGTGGAAGGACGAGGACGAGTTCACCGAGCGGCTGGACTTCCCGGAGCACTACTGGGTGCCCGACCCGGACGCGGTGCGCGCCGAGGGCGAACGGGTGATCGCGCAGGCCGAGGCGGGAAAGTTTCCGTTCGACGGCACCTGGTGCGACTTCGTGCCCCCGGCGGACTGGGCGCCCCCGCCGGAGCTGCCGGCCGGCTGGGACCGCCCCCCGGCACGCTGAGGCGACCTGTGTTTCCCGTCACTTTCGGGTGGCGGTGGGTGACCCGGGCCGGTCCGGTGCGAGAGTTCCCGACCCGATCTGGCAGAATGGCTCGCTGGTATCCGGCGTGTGTCCGGCGCCCTCTACCCCGGGCACCGCGCCAGTCCACCGAGCAGTCTCCGGCCCAAACCCCACTGTGCCGGTCGGCGCTCACCCGTGCACCGCCCGTTCGGGCCGGTGAGATCGCAACAGGAGCGAAAGAACTGTGGCCGTAAAGATCCGGCTCCTGCGGATGGGCAAGATCCGCAACCCGCAGTACCGCATCGTCGTCGCCGACTCGCGCACCAAGCGCGACGGCCGGGCGATCGAGTTCGTCGGGATCTACCAGCCGAAGGAGGACCCTTCGGTGATCGAGGTCAAGTCGGACCGGGTGCAGTACTGGCTCTCCGTGGGCGCGCAGCCGAGCGAGGCGGTGCAGCGCCTGCTGGAGAAGACCGGTGACTGGCAGAAGTTCAAGGGCCTGCCGGCCCCCGAGCCGCTGAAGGTCGCCCCCGAGCGGGCCGACCGCAAGGCGGCGTACGAGGCCGAGGCGAAGGCCGCCGCCGGTGTGGCGGAGACGCCGGCCAAGCCGGCCAAGAAGGCCGCCAAGCCCGAGGCGGCTGCCGAGGAGGCGCCGAAGACCGAGGAGCAGGCCGGTGCGGACTCCGGCGAGCAGGCCTGACGTGGCCCTGCGTCCGGCGCTGGAGCACCTGGTCAAGGGCATCGTCGATCACCCCGACGACGTCCGGGTCCGGCTCGTCGACTCCCGCCGGGGCAAGCGGCTCGAGGTCCGCGTGCACCCGGAGGACCTCGGCACGGTGATCGGGCGGTCCGGCCGGACCGCCAAGGCGCTGCGCCAGGTGATCGGCTCCATCGGCGGCCGCGGCGTACGTGTCGACATCGTCGACTCGTACTGATGCTGCTCATCGTCGGCAGGATCGGCAAACCGCACGGGATCCGCGGTGAGGTCACCGTGGAGGTGCGGACCGACGAGCCCGAGGCACGGTTCGCGCCCGGGTCGGTGTTACGTACCGACCCGGGCGCGAACGCGCCCACCGAGCCCGGTGCCTACCGGGTGCCCGAGGAACTGACCGTCGAGGCCGCCCGCTGGCACCAGGGGCGGCTGCTGGTCGCGTTCGAGGGCGTGCTGGACCGTAACGTCGCCGAGGTGCTCCGCGGGACCCTGGTCGGGGTGGACAGCTCCGACGTCGCCCCTCCGGAGGACCCGGAGGAGTTCCACGACCACCAACTGGTCGGCCTGGCCGTGGTCACCCCGGCCGGTGAGCGGCTGGGCGAGGTCGCGCGGATCGACCACGCGCCCGCGTCCGACCTGCTGGTGTTGCGCCGCCCGGAGGGGCGGGACGCGCTGATCCCGTTCGTCAAGGCGATCGTCCCCGAGGTGGACCTCGCCGGCGGTCGCGTCGTCGTCGACCCGCCCGGCGGCCTGCTCGACCTCTGAGGAGGGGCCGCCGGCCCCGCCGCGTGGCCCGTCCGGCCCGGAAGCTGTTGGAGCATCCCGAATGCGCGTCGACATCGTGTCGATCTTCCCGGATTACTTCGCTCCGCTGGACCTGTCGCTGATCGGCAAGGCCCGTGCCAACGGGGCGCTGCGGTTGGCCGTACACGATCTGCGGACCTGGACCCACGACGTGCACCGCACGGTCGACGACACGCCCTACGGCGGCGGGCCCGGCATGGTCATGCGCCCGGAGCCGTGGGGTGAGGCGCTGGACGCCCTCGCGCCGCCGGAGGTCCAGCCGCCCCGGCTGGTGGTGCCCGCGCCGACCGGCGCGCCGTTCACCCAGGCGATGGCCCACGAGTTGGCCGCCGAGCCGCACCTGCTCTTCGCCTGCGGCCGGTACGAGGGCATCGACCAGCGGGTGCTCGACCACGCCGCCACCCGGATGCCGGTGACCGAGGTCTCCCTCGGCGACTACGTGCTCTTCGGCGGCGAGGTCGCGGTGCTGGTGATCATGGAGGCGGTCACCCGGCTGCTGCCCGGTGTGCTCGGCAACGTGAGCTCGCTGGACGAGGAGTCGCACGCCCACGGGCTGCTGGAGGCCCCGATGTACACCAAGCCGGCGACCTGGCGGGGCCTGGACGTGCCGGAGGTGCTCCGCTCCGGTGACCACGGGCGGATCGCCCGCTGGCGGCGCGACACGGCGTTGACCCGTACCGCCGACCGGCGCCCCGACATGCTGGCCGCCCTCGACCCGGCGACCCTCGACAAGCGGGACCTCGCCGCGTTGGACCGGGCCGGATTTCAGCCCCCGCCGGGGGATGTGGCAAAGTAGAGGGGTTGCCGCAGCCGGCCGCGCCGCGGGCGGCTGCGAGGATCCTCGACCGGGGTCGGCGCCACCGGCCACCACCCGGGGATCAGAATCACCCATTCGCGCACCGACTGACGGTGCGCCGTGAGCCTCACGAGGACGCAGCGATGAACATCCTGGACGCCCTTGACGCCCAGTCCAAGCGGGTCGACCTCCCCGACTTCCGCGCCGGTGACACCGTCAAGGTGCACGCGCGGGTCGTCGAGGGCAACCGGTCCCGGGTCCAGATCTTCCAGGGCGTCGTCATCCGCCGCCAGGGTGACGGCCTGCGGGAGACCTTCTCGGTCCGCAAGGTCAGCTTCGGCGTGGGCGTCGAGCGCACCTACCCGGTCAACAGCCCGGCCATCGACCGCATCGAGGTCGTGACCCGCGGCGACGTCCGGCGCGCCAAGCTCTACTACCTGCGCGAGCTGCGCGGTAAGAAGGCCAAGATCAAGGAGCTGCGCGAGAAGCAGCCCAGCAGCTGACGTCGCGCTGCGCCACGCCGCCCGAGCTGCGCGTATGTCGTACCGACCAGACGGCACTACCCTGGTCGTACGGGCGCAGCAGGGCGGCCCCCACCCCGCGGTGGGGTGGACGTCCACTGCCGCCCGGGGAACCTCGACGAGGTTCCCGGGCGGTAGTGTCATTTCTGCGGACCGGAGAGTGGCGTGGTGCAGACGGTCAACGAGGACGGCGCGGTCGATCCGTGGCGTCGACGGACCCGCCGCACGCGCCGGCAGATGCCGCTCTGGCAGGAGTTGCCGCTGCTGCTGATCGTCGCCTTCTGCCTCGCGGTGCTGATCCGCACGTTCCTGCTCCAGGCCTTCTTCATCCCGTCCGGCTCGATGGAGGACACGCTCCTCGTCGGTGACCGGGTGCTGGTCAACAAGGTCGTCTACGACGTACGGGACCCGGTGCGCGGCGAGGTCGTCGTCTTCCGGGGCACCGACCGCTGGGCTCCGCAGGTCGACGGGCAGCCCGAGCCCGGCTTCGTGGGCAAGCTCGGCGCCACCGTCGGCGACCTGGTGGGGGTGACCCGGCCCGGCGAGAAGGACTTCATCAAGCGCGTCATCGGCCTGCCCGGTGACCGGGTGAGCTGCTGTGACGCGCAGGGCCGGGTGCTGGTCAACGGCACGCCGCTGGACGAGCCGTACGTCGTCCGTGACTCGCCGCTGGACGTCCCGCCGAACCCGCGCGAGTGCCGCTCCCGCCGCTTCGAGGAGATCGTGGTCCCGCCCGGGCAGATCTTCGTCATGGGCGACCACCGGTTGGTGTCCCAGGACGCCCGATGCCAGGGGCCGGTGCCGATCGACAACGTGGTCGGCCGGGCCTTCGGCGTGGTGTGGCCGTCGTCGCGGTGGAGTTCGCTCTCCGTTCCCGGGACCTTCGCGAACGTCCCGGGTCCGGCCAGCGTGTCGACCGGCCGGGCGCCCGTACGACCCACCCCGGACGGCGGTGTGGTGCTGCTGCTCCCGCTCTCGGCGGCTCTGCTCCGTTCTCGCGCGTTCCGGACGGTGCCGTTCAGCCGGGCAACGTAGGCTCCTTGCGTGATTGACGAGCAGACCGACAAGCCCCGCAGCTCCTTCTGGAAGGAGCTGCCGATTCTCCTCGGCGTGGCGATCCTGGTCGCGGTGCTGGTGCGAGCCTTCGTGCTGCAGACCTTCTTCATCCCCTCGCCGTCGATGGAGAACACCCTGCAGATCGACGATCGGGTGCTGGTCAACAAGCTGGTGTACGACTTCCGGTCGCCGCACCGGGGCGAGGTGATCGTCTTCAAGGCGCCCACGGCGTGGAGCGGCAACCCGGACGGCGAGGACTTCATCAAGCGCGTCATCGGCGTCGGCGGGGACCGGGTGGTCTGCTGTGACGAGCAGGGTCGGATCACGATCAACGGCATTCCGCTGGACGAGCCGTACCTGTTCGCCTCGGACGGCGAGCGGGACAAGCCCGCCGACCAGGAGTTCGACGTCACCGTCCCGGAGGGGCGGCTCTGGGTCATGGGTGACCACCGGTCCGCGTCGGGGGACTCGTTGCAGCACTGGCAGCAGTCCGGGCAGGACATCAACGAGGCGACCATTCCCGAGGACGAGGTCGTGGGCCGTGCCTTCACGGTGTTCTGGCCGCTCGACCGGGCCGGCTGGCTGAGCGTGCCGGAGCAGTTCGACGTCATCCCCAGTTCCTGACCTGGCCGGCGACCGTGGGGGCGTGGGCGTTGTCGGCGGCGTCTGGCAGGCTGGGGCGGTGACCGTCTACACCCCTCGTCGCGCGGCCCGGGTGCTGCTCGTGGACGGGGCCGGGCGTCTCCTGCTGTTCCATGGCAGCGACCCGGCCCGGCCCGGGCACCGGTACTGGTTCACGCCCGGGGGAGGGCTCGACCCCGGGGAGAGCCCCGCGGCCGGCGCCGCCCGCGAGCTGGCCGAGGAGACGGGCCTGCGGCTCACGCCCGGCGAGTTGGGCGAGCCGGTCTGGTCGGAGACGGTCGAGTTCCCGTTCGACGGCGTCTGGTACCGGCAGGAGCAGGAGTTCTTCCTGGTCCGGGTGGCCGCCTGGGAGGTCGACACGGGAGGTTTCGACGCCGTCGAGCGGGCCAGCGTCGTCGGGCACCGCTGGTGGTTCCCGCGGGATCTGGCGGCCAGTGGTGAGCGCTACTACCCGCCGGACCTGCCGGCCGTGCTGACGCGGGCGCTGTCCACCGCGTCCGGTGCCGCTGGCGTCCCGGGCGGTGGGCCGTGCTGACGCCGCCGCGCACCGTCGTCCGCCGGGAGGGCGGCCTGTACGCGCTGGAGCGCGCTCTCCAGCGGCGCGGCTTCCGGCACGTCGCCGGCGCCGACGAGGCCGGCCGCGGCGCCTGCGCCGGCCCACTGGTGGCGGCCGCCGCGATCCTGCCCGAGGGGCGGCGCGGCGAGATCGAGGGCCTCGCCGACTCCAAGCTGCTCACCCCGGCCAGCCGGGAGCGGGTGTACGAGGAGGTGGTCGCCCGCGCCCTGGCGTACTCCGTGGTGGTGATCCCGGCGGCGGAGGTGGACGCCCGCGGGCTGCACGTGTGCAACCTCGCCGCGATGCGCCGGGCGCTCGCCTCGCTCACCACCCCGCCGGAGTACGTGCTCACCGACGGCTTCGGCGTGGACGGCCTGGACGTGCCGGGCCTGGCGGTGTGGAAGGGTGACCGGGTGGCGGCCTGCGTGGCGGCGGCGAGCGTGCTGGCCAAGGTCACCCGGGACCGGATGATGGTCGAGCTGGACGGGACGTTTCCCGGTTACGGCTTCGCCGAGCACAAGGGTTACATCACCCCCGAGCACTCGGCGGCGCTGCGCGAGCGCGGCCCCTGCGCGGAGCACCGGTTCTCGTACGTGAATGTCGCGGCGGTGTCGGGCCGGCACGACGCCCCGCCCCGGGCACGTCGACCATTGGGCGCAAGGCCGGACGAGCCGATGGAGCGCTTGGGCGCGCCAGGGGGTACCGTCGGCGTGGCGTTGGGCGAGCGGCCTCGGCCCTCGGCGCCGGTGGGGGAAGATGTGGTCATGGAAGGCGGAGAGGGATGAGCGCGGAAGATCTCGAAAAGTACGAGACAGAGATGGAGCTGCAGCTCTACCGGGAGTACCGCGACATTGTCCGCCAGTTCTCCTACGTGGTGGAGACCGAACGCCGCTTCTACCTGGCGAACCAGGTCGACCTCCACGTGCGCAACTCGGACGGCGAGGTGTACTTCGAGGTCGAGATGCACGACGCCTGGGTGTGGGACATGTACCGTCCTGCCCGGTTCGTCAAGAATGTCCGGGTGATGACGTTCAAGGACGTCAACGTGGAGGAGCTGGAGAAGCCCGACATCTCCCTGCCCGCCGACTCCGGCTTCGGCGGCTGACCCTCCCCGGTCCCGGCGGCCCTCCCGCCGGCCGACACACCACGGCCCCCCACCGCCGTGCCCGTCATCCCGCCAGCACCACGACCTCGACCCGCTGAACGAGGTTGTTCGCGAAGCCGCCCCGGTTCCACGGCTGCTCCACCGGCTGGGTCCGGCCCGAGGCGTCCGTGGCGCGGGCGCTCAGCACGTACCGTCCCGGAGTCGCCGCCCACTCGTGGTGCCAGCGCCGCCAGGCGTACGGCCCGCCCGTGTGCTCGTCCAGCTTCGCGGGCGTCCAGGTGGCACCCCCGTCGGTGGTCACCTCGACGGACATCACCGGGGCGTGACCCGACCAGGCCCGACCGTCCAGCGTGCACGGCCCCGGGCGGAGCACGCGGGTGCGGGACATGAAGTCCGGAAAGCCCGGAGGGCGGACCAGGGCGCGCGGTTCGATCCGGGTCACCGGCACCCCCGGATCGGCGGCGTCCTGCCGCAGCCGGTAGGCGACCGCGTTCTGGTAGCCGTCGAACGGGGTGGTCCGCACGTCGATCCGGCGCAGCCACTTCACGTGCGCCATCCCGTACCAGCCGGGCACGATCAGGCGGAGCGGCGCACCATGCTGCGGCAGCAGGGGAGCACCGTTCATCTCGTACGCCAGCAACACCTCCTCGCGCAGCGCCTCCGCGACCGGCAGAGCCCGCTGGTAGTCCTGCTCGACGCCGCGCTCCACCCCGTGATCGGCGCCGGTGAAGACCACGTCGACCGCGTCGGCGGCGACCCCGGCCTCCCGCAGCAGCGGCGCGAGCGGTGTGCCCGTCCACTCCGCGTTGCCGACGGCCTCGACCAGCCAGGGCTGGCTCACCGGACGCGGGTGCAGCAGCGCACGCCCGTTACCCGCGCACTCCAGCGTCACCCGGTGGGTGACCCGGGGCCGCTCCCGCAGCTCGGCCAGGCCCACCGCGAAGGGCCGGTCGACCGCGCCGTCGACGGTCAGGACGTGGGTGGCCGGGTCGACGTCCGGGATGTCGTAGTGGATCAGCAGGTAGTGCAGCCCGGCCGGGGTGACGTCGTAACGCAGCGCCTCGAGCGGGATGCCGTGGTTACGGGCGGCGAGCTGGAGCTCCTCGACGCTGATCGCCTCGTCCGGCCCGGCCAGCCGCGAGGGCCGGCTGACATCGTCCACAGTGGTCATCTGCTCTCCTCGGCCCGGACGGCGGCGGTACCGCCGTGACGCGGGACAAGCCTATGTCCTGTGCCGAAGTTTCCGGTCGCGTCGTCGCCCGGGCCGCAGGCCGGCCAGCGACTCTGGCACAGGAAGCGGGGCCGGCCCCGGCCGATCATCTGTCGGCCGGACCGGCCCTCGGCCGTGACCGGCGGCGCCGGTCGGGCCGCACAGGTGTCACCGGTCGAACGCGAACATCGTCACCCCGGCCGGCAGCGGGCGCGGTGCCGTGCGCAGCCGGTGCACGCCCACGCCGGTGCCGTCCGCCGGTTCGCTCACCGCCACCTGCTCGAAGCCGGCCGCCGCGAACCAGTCGCAGATCGTCGGCACCAGGTCCGGGTCGCGGCGGTGCCGGGTCCACACGACGGTGCCGCCGGTCACGCAGAGTGCGGCGCAGTGACCGACCGTCGCCCGGATGTCGGCCTCCGGGATGTTGCCGAAGACGCCGCAGACCAGGACCAGATCGGCCGGCGCCAGATCGGCGTACGCGTCGGTGCGCGCCGCGTCGCCGAGGACCACCTCGACCGTCGGTAGCCCGGCCGACGCGACGGCCGACCGGGCGACCTCGGTGTTACGCGCGTCCAGCTCCACCAGCCGGGCGGTCACGTCCGACCCACGGGGATGTTCCGCCAGCACGGGGATGAGGTCCCGGCCCTGGCCGGCGCAGAGGCTGATCGCACGCAGCGGGCCGGGCGGGGCCTGGTCGAGCGCGTCCGCGACCCGCCGGCGCACCTCGGCGAGCCGGCGGGACAGGGGCGAGTCGGGATCGCCGTAGTCGTCATGCCACGCGTACCAGTTCTTGGTCATCGGCCCAGCCTAGGGTGGCTCGGTGGCTCGGTGGCTCGGTGGCGCATAGCAGATCGACTCCCGGCACGGGGTCTGTCCACAGTGGTAGCACCGTCCACAGGTGACCCGGCGGTGGGGTGGCGACCCGGCGGGCCGCTCGGGGAGGGTTGCTCCCATGAGACCTCCGTGGCGGCTCGTCGCCCTGCTGCACCTCAACCTGCTCTGGGTCGTCCTGCTGGTGGTCGTACCGTCCGCCACGTCGGCACGCGGCTCGACGCCGGTGGAGGACGTCGCGGCGCCGGCGGTCGGGTCCTTCCGCTGGCCGCTGCCCGGGACTCCCCGCGTGATGCGGCACTTCGACCCGCCGCCGCAGCCGTGGCTGTCCGGCCACCGGGGCGTGGACCTGGCCGCCGCCCCCGGCACCCTCGTGCGGGCCGCCGGTGCCGGCACGGTCACCTTCGCCGGGATGGTCGCCGGCCGACCGGTCGTCACCGTGACGCACACCGACGGCCTGCGGACCACGTACGAGCCGGTGCGGCCGGCCGTCGAGGTCGGCGCTCCGGTGCCGGCCGGCGGACCGGTCGGTCACCTGCTGGCCGGGCACCCGGGTTGCCCGGCCGCGTCGTGCCTGCACTGGGGCCTGCGCCGGGGCGACGTGTACCTCGATCCGCTGGCCCTGGTCGGCCGCGGACCGGTCCGGCTCCTGCCGCTGGACCCCGGGCCGCCGTGATCGTCCGCACCTGCCGTGCCCGGACCTCACGTGCCGCGGATGGCTGAGCTTTCACGTGCCGCCGGATGGCTGAGCTTTCACGTGCCGCCGGAGGGCTCAGCGCTGAGCGAGCAGCGGTGGAAGCGACACGGCGAGCCGCTCGTACTCCACCGCCGCGTTGTACACCTGCCCGCACACCCGCAGCCAGCCCCGCCCGTCCCAGGCGTTGACGGCCACCTCGACGGCCAACCGGTCGGCGATCCGGGCGCGCAGGGCCCGCGCGGCGTCCAGGGTGGTGGCGACGCCCGGCGGCAGCGGGACGATCCGCATGGCGACCCCCGGCCCGCCGGGGTCCGGCAGGTCGGCGGGGCGCACCCCGAGCGCGTCCCCCAGCACCCGCTGCCCGTACGCGGCCAGCGCGGCGTTGTGCCCGCGAACCCGGTCGAGGCCCAGACTGCGCAGCGTGAACACGCCCACGGGCGCGGCCAGCCACGGGGTGTAGTCCATCGTCGCCTGCCACTCCACGCGGCTCGGAAAGCCGGACTCCTGCTCCCAGGAGACGACCAGCGGCTCGATGCGCTCCCGCCACGGCGGGGCCACCACCAGTACGGCTGTGCCGCGCGGCGCGTACGCCCACTTGTGCAGGTTGCCCACCCAGAAGTCCGCCCCGATGCCCTGCACGGTGGCGGGCAGCATTCCGGGCGCGTGGGCGGCGTCGACCACGATCGGCACGCCCTGCTCGCGGGCGACCCCCGCGATGGCGGCGACCGGGAGCAGCCGTGCGGTGGGGGAGGTGAGCTGGTCCACCACGAGCAGCCGGGTCCGTCCGGGACGCAGTCCGCTGCGGACGATCTGGAGGATCTCCTCGTCGGTGGCCGCCAGCGGCACCCGCAACGCCCGCGTGACCGCCCCGTTCCGGCGGCACTCCCGGGCGATCGACAGCGCGACCGCGCCGTACCCGTGGTCCGTGGTGAGCACCTCGTCGCCGGGTTGCAGTCCGAGCGACTGGAACACCACCGCCACGCCGGTCGTGGCGTTCGGCACCAGCGCGGTGCCGTCCGGGTCGGCGCCGAGGAAGGCAGCCAGGTGACGGCGGGTGTGGGTGATGCGGTCGACGAGCCCGGCGGTGAAGAACCGCAGGGGATTCGCCTCCATCTCGTCGCGCAGCCGCTGCTGCGCCCGCTGCACACCGATCGGCACGGCACCGAACGAGCCGTGGTTGAGATGGCTCACCGCCGGGTCCAGGGAGAAGAGCATGCGCGCTCCCGGGATCGGCTCGGGCGGCTGCACAACGCTCACCCGATGATCGTAACCGTCGGTGGATCTCCGGCTGCCGGTCTCCGCCGAGGGCTTCCCGCCGGCCGGTGTCCGCCGGTTGGTTTCTGACGGCCCGCTCTCCGCTGGTGGTGTCCGCCGGTCCGCTCTCCGCTGGTGGTGTCCGCGGCCCGCTCTCCGGCGGGCGCTCTCAGCAGTGCTGTGGTGGCCGGGTCGACGGGTGGGCGGCGGCTTGTTCAGGCGCGGGGATGGGCCTGGCGGTAGGCGGCGCGTAGCCGCTCGACCGACACATGGGTGTAGATCTGTGTACTGGCCAGCGAGGAGTGACCGAGCAGTTCCTGCACCGCCCGCAGGTCCGCGCCGCCCTCGAGCAGGTGGGTGGCGGCGGAGTGCCGCAGCCCGTGCGGACTGATCCGGGGCAGCCCGGCGGCCTCCGCGTACCCGCTCACGATCCGGCGCGCGGTCGTCGCGTTGAGCCGGCCACCCCGGGCGCCGAGCAGCAGAGCGTTCCGCGAGTGCGGCCCCACCAGCCTCGGACGGCCGTGGCGCAGCCACCCGTCGAGTGCTCGCTGCGCCGGGACCCCGTACGGCACGGTGCGCTCCCGGCTGCCCTTGCCCAGCACGCGGATGACGCGCCGGCCGGAATCGACGTCCGCTACGTCCAACCCGCACACCTCGCTCACCCGGACGCCGGTGGCGTAGAGCAGTTCCAGCAGCAGCAGATCGCGCAGCCGGACCGGATCGGCCTCGGCGGCCGCGGGACCGGCGGCCTGGGAAGGGCCGGACGGGTGAGCCGTCGCAAGCCCCGCGCCGCCCGTCGGCTCCACCTCCACCGGGTGGGCGTTCGTCGGTCCTGCGTCCGTCGGTCCTGCGTCCGTCGCGGCGGCCTCGACGAGGGCGGCGGCCTGGTCGGCGCGGAGCACGGTGGGCAGCTCCCGGTGCGCCCGAGGGCTGGCCAGGGGTGCGGCCACATCGATCGGCAGTAGCCCGCGGCGGTGCGCCCAGGTACTGAAGGTCCGGGCCGCCGCCGCGCGCCGGGCGAGCGTCGACCGGGCGGCCCCCATCGTCCGCTGTCTCGCCAGCCAGCTGCGGACGACGGCGAGGTCGAGATCGGCCGGACTGCTGCCACCGCTTCGTACGGCGTGGTCGAGCAGCGAGACCAGGTCCGTGACGTACGCCCGGACGGTGTGGGCCGAGCGGTTGCGAACCTGCGCCAGGTGGCTGGCGAACTCGTCCACCGCCTCGCGCATCGCCGGCGGCAGCGCCGCGTGCAGGGCACGCGTCGCCCGGCCGTCCCGCCGGCTCACGTGCCAGCCCCGATGGGACCCACCGTGGCCGGGCCGGCCTCACCCCGGTTGACCGCGTCGGTCGCCGCCGCGGCCGGTCGGGCTCCGGGCTGCTTGTCGGCGCGCACCCGTTCAGCTTACGGTCGGTGCATCCGCCGCCGACGGTGCCGGCGGTCGCCGATGGACGCACGTCAAGTGACAGGTGTGTGTCCACCGGGGACCGCGGGCACGGCGTGCCCGCGGTCCGCCAGGGCTTCGGACGCGACGGACGGAGGCACCGGGGTGGGGCTGGATGTCGTTCTCTACCGGGCCCTGCCCGCGGGCCGACGTGTGTCGTACGTCCCGGTGCGTGTCGTGCCGGACAACGACGACACGCTGCTGGGACTGCTCGACGGATTCGCGGCGCCGGCCGGACACCGCTGCTGGACGGGCTGGACCCGGTCGGCGACCGGGCCTTCGACGCGCGGTCGGTGCCGACCCTCCTCGAAGAGCTGCGGTGCCTGGCGGACGTGGCGGGATCCGAGGCCGAGGCGGCCCGTGTCCGCAGTGTCGTCGCGCTGGCCCGGCGCTGCCTGCGTGAGCCCGGCACCGAGATCCGCTTCGAGGGCGACTGACCGCGCCGACAGTAACGGGCCGCCGGCACCGCCGGTCGTCTTCGGGACGTGCAACCACGCCGACGGTCAGGGCCCGCCGCCAGTCACGGCCCGCCGGCAGTCACGGCCCGCCGGCATCGCCGCCGGCCTCCTGCGCGGACGCGGAACGCCGCGGCGGTGGCGCGACGACCACGTACCCGCCGTCCCGCCCGACGACCAGGCCCAGTTCCTCCAGCAGGGCCAGTTTGCGCAACGCCGTGCGCACCGCCACGCCCGACCTCGCGACCACCGCGTCGACACCGGTCACGCCCCGCCGGGGCATCGACTCCAGCACGGCCGTCGCGTCGTCGTCGAGCTGGTCCGTCGGCCGCTCGGGCCCCCGGGCCGGCGGTGCGAGGTCGCCGCCGATGCGGCCCACCTCCTCGAGCACGTGCGCCACGCCTGCGACCAACCGCGCGTACGGTTCCTCCCGCAGCAGCTCGTGCGCCCCGACCGACATGACGGAGGTCACCGGGCCCGGTACGACCATGGTCCGCCGGCCGAGCGCCAACGCCCGGCGCGCGGTCTGCCGGGCGCCGCTGCGCGCCGACGCCTCCACGAGGACACTGCCGCGCGTCGCGGCGGCGATGACCCGGTTACGGATCAGGAACCGGGGCCGCAGCGGCTCCGCCCCCGGGGGCCATTCGCTGATCAGCAGCCCGGTTTCAGCGATGCGGTCGAAGAGGGCGGTGTTGCCCACCGGGTATGGCCGGTCCAGGCCGCATGCCAGCACTGCGACGGTCAGCCCACCGGCGTTCAGGGCACCCCGGTGTGCCGCGGCGTCGATGCCGAACGCCCCGCCGGAGACCACCGTCCAGCCCCGCTCGGCCAGCCCGTACGCCAGCTCGGTGCCCACGTGGACGCCGTACCCGGTGGCGGCGCGCGCCCCCACCACCGCGACCGACCGGTCCAGCGCCTCACCCAGCGGCCAGGCGCCCCGGACCCAGAAGCAGAGCGGCGGTGCGGTCTCCCGGTCGACCTTGCGGGTCGCTCCCGCCAGCACGAGGTGGCGCAGGTCGCCGACCGGTGCCGGCCACTCCGGGTCGGCCGGCGTCACCAGGCGGGCGCCGAGCCGTTCCGCCCGACCGAGCGCCTCGTTGGCCACCGCCAGAGGGTCGCCGGCCGCGAGGCGGGCTGTCACCGCCTCCCGCAGCGCCTGCTCCGGCGCGCCCCCGTCCAGCAGCAGGGCGAGCGCGGCGACCGCGCCCTGCTGCTCGACCAGGTGGAACACCGACCGGGTGCCCGGCTCGGTGAGCCAGGTCAGCGCCACCCGGGCGAGCTGGTCCGCCTCCCGGCCGGCAGCCGACGGGGGTACGCCGGGTGGTGCGGGGTGGATGGTCATGTCACCTCTCCCGTCCTCGTGTAACGGCCCGGTCCGGTCGCCGTCGGGCACGGCCGGCTGGCGGAGCTGCTGCCTGCAGGTCCCTCGGCGGGGACCGGCTGGGGGGCGACGCAGAGTCCGGACGACCGCAACCGCGGTGGGATCTCACGGCGTGCACCGGTGCTCACAGCGCCTCCCCGGTGCGTAGCCCGATCGCCTCGCGGACGTCGTCGGCGTCCGGGCGGTCCCGGCCGTCCAGGTCGGCGACGGTCCAGGCGAGCCGGAGCACCCGGTCGAAACCCCGGGCCGAGAGCGAGCCGGCGTCGAGCCGGGCACGCAGCTCCCGCGTGTCCCGGGCCGGTAGGCACCACGGCGGGCGACGCAGCACCGGGCCGGGCAGTTCCGCGTTGATTCGACGGCCGAGGCCCGACCAGCGTGCGGCCGCCGCCGCCCGGGCCGCAGCCACCCGGGCGGCCACGGCCGCCGAGGACTCACCGGGGCCGGCGACCTCCGTCAGTTCGGCAGCGCGGATGGGTTGCACGGTGACCTGCACGTCGATCCGGTCGAGCAACGGGCCGGAGAGCCGGCCCAGGTAGCGCCGACGGGTCAGGGGCGAGCACTCGCAGGTGACGTCCCCGGAGGGTTTCGCGCAGGGGCACGGGTTGGCGGCCAGGACGAGCTGGACGTGGGCCGGGTACTCGGCGGAGCCCCGGGATCGCGCCAACCTGACCCGGCCGTGTTCGAGCGGCTGCCGCAGCGCGTCCAGCGCGCCCTTGGCGAACTCGGGAGCTTCGTCCAGAAAGAGAACGCCGCGGTGGGCCAGCGAGACCGCGCCCGGACGGGCGAGACCGGAGCCACCACCGACCAGAGCCGGGACGGTCGCGGTGTGGTGCGGAGCCTGGAAGGGAGGCCGACGGATCAGCTGCCCACCGGGTGGCATCAGGCCCGCGATCGAATGCAGTGCGGTCACCTCCATCGCCGCCTCGTCGTCCAATCGGGGAGCACCGACGGGAGCCGTTCGGCGAGCATCGTCTTGCCCGCACCCGGCGGCCCCAGCAGTGCCAGGTGGTGCCCACCGGCGGCGGCCACCTCCAGGGCGCGACGCCCCAGGGCCTGACCGGCCACATCGGCCAGATCGGGTACGGACGGCGCCTCGGCCGGGCCGCCCTGCGGCGGCTCCAGCAACGGGCTCCCCTCGGTGACGAAGGTGACCAACCGGTGCAGCGTGTCGACGGCACGGACCCGGACCCCGGGGATCACCGCCGCCTCGGCCGCGTTGTCGACCGGCACGATCACCCGGTCGTGGCCGGCGCGGGCCGCGGCGGCGACCATCGGCAGGACTCCGCGGACCGGGCGGACGGTGCCGTCCAGACCCAGCTCGCCGAGGACCACCACCCGCTCCAGGGGCAGCAGCGGCAACTCCCCGGCACTGCCGAGGACCGCCGCCGCGATGGCCAGGTCGAAGGAGGACCCGTACTTGGGCAGGGTCGCCGGAAGCAGGTTGATGGTGATCCGACGGTTCGGCCACGTACGGCCCGAGTTGACCACGGCGGCGCGCACGCGGTCCCGTGCCTCGTGCAGGGCGGTGTCCGGCAGGCCGGTGATCGCCACCGTGGGCAGGCCGGGCGCGAGATCCGCCTCGACCTGCACCACGTGCCCGGTGACACCGACCAGACCCACGCACAGCACCCGGGCGTAGCTCACCGGCGTACCCCCATCTCAGAACGCCCCCTTCACGTGCTCGACGTGGGGCGGGCCGCCGGAGAGGCGGACCGCGACCACGTCGAACCGCACCTCCTGGGCGGTCGTGCCGGTCTCGGCGAGCCAGCGGGCCGCGAGGCCGCGCAGCCGGCGCGCCTTGGCCGGGACGACGGCTTCGGCCGGCGTACCGAAGTCGTCGGTACGCCGCGTCTTCACCTCGCAGAACGCCAGCACCGGCCCGTCCCAGGCGATGATGTCGATCTCGCCGCGGGGGCAGCGCCAGTTGCGGGCCACGGGCCGCAGGCCCGCCCCGATCAGATGCCGTACGGCACAGCGCTCCCCGTACGCGCCGACCGCCTGGTTCCGTCTGCTCATGCCCGGCACGGTGCCCGGGACCCGGTACCCGCCGCCGCCCCGGCCCGCCGATCTGTGGACAACGAGATCCCCTGTGGACGACCGGACGATCATGCCCTCGGCGTGCTATGGCGACGCCGGTCGCCGCAGGTCAGACGTCAGCGGGCGAAGGGCCGTCGACCGCGCCACGGTAGGCCCGGCACGACGATCTACGGGCGGACCGCGCGGCGGAGTTGGACCGGCTACCACTCGGCCACGACGGGTGTAGCCGCACGCTTCGCCACCGTGCCCTGGTGAGGTGGGGGCCGGCGAAATGGCGCCCGAGCAGCCGGTCGCATACGGTGCCGACGTGGATGGACGACGGAGCTATTCCGAAGATCAGGAGTCGCGTTGGTACCCCGGTGACCGGGAGCGGGGGTACGGGGAGCCGACCTGGCGTGGCGCGGGCGAGAGCCGCTACCGCGAGGAGGACCTCCGCGTCCCCGAGCAGGGCGGCGCGGATGCCCGCTACGGGGAGGGGGCAGGGGCCGGCCGGGGAGGCTTCCCCAACCCGGAGGACTCCGGGGCGTTCCGGATCGGCGAGGACGACTCGGGGCGTTTCGGTGCCGTAAGCGCGTACGGGGACAGGCCGGCGGAGACCGAGGGATACCGGTCGAGTCGGTCGCGGCGGGCCGACAGCGACCCGGAGGTCTCCGGTGAGCTGCCCACCGGCCGGCGGTCGCGGGAGGGGCGTGATCCGTTGACGTCCTCCAGCGCCGATGCGCTGGCCGGTGCCGGCCCGGTCGCCGACACCGCCCGGCCGGCGGGACTGAGCGGGTACCCGGTCGTCGAGCCCGGCCGCCCGGTCACGGAGCCCGGCCGCCCCGCGGCCGAGGCGCCGCACCCGCTGGAGATGCCGACGGGGCCGATGCCGCCGGTCGGACCGCGGAACGACCTCGCGCCCGGTACGGTGATCGCCCCCGCGGCCGGCGACGGGGTCTACCGGACCCGCCGCCCGGCGCTGGCGGCCCTCTTCGCGGTGCTGGTACTGGTCTTCGAGGTGCCGGCGCTGCGGGTGCTGCTCACCGGGGTGACCGGCGACCCGGTCTCGGGGGCGAACGTGGTGGCCGGGACGTTCCTGGTCTGCGGCCTGCCGATCTTCGCGATGGGCCTGTACGGGCTGCGGACCGGTGGGCTCTCGCTGGCTGACGGGAGCCGGGGCTGGCTGCGCCCGCCGACCGCCTACCTGACCGTCGGCCTGGTGCTCTTCGTCGCGGCGGCGCTCGCGGTCGGCTGACCCCGGCTGTTGACAGGGGACCCTTCCACAACGTCAGGCGTTAAGAAGGGGCCCTTCCTTACTCCCGGGGACGGGGTGGTGGGGGAGGGGCGTACACTGGTCGACTGGCGACCGCCTTGCGCGGTCGACCTCGCGCGCCCTCTCCACGGTTCGTCGTGGGGCGGCGGCCTCCCTGGTCCCGATCTTGGTCGGGCCCACCCTGGCCGGCGACCGGGCGCCAGGACGCCCGGCCGCCGGCCGGGCGTGACAACCAGGGACGCAAGGAGTACCCAACCATGGCCGTCGTGACCATGCGTCAGCTGCTGGAGAGCGGTGTCCACTTCGGGCACCAGACCCGGCGCTGGAACCCGAAGATGAAGCGCTTCATCTTCACCGAGCGCAACGGTATCTACATCATCGACCTGCGCCAGACCCTCGACTACATCGAGAAGGCGTACGACTTCGTGCGCGGGACGGTCGCCGAGGGCGGCTCGATCCTCTTCGTCGGCACCAAGAAGCAGGCCCAGGAGGCGATCGCCGAGCAGGCGACGCGGGTCGGCCAGCCGTACGTCAACCACCGCTGGCTCGGTGGCATGCTGACCAACTTCCAGACGGTGTACAAGCGGCTCCAGCGGATGAAGGAGCTGGAGGCCCTGGGTGACCTGAGCGGCACCGCCGCCGGTTACACCAAGAAGGAGACCCTGCAGCTCTCCCGCGAGAAGGAGAAGCTGTCCCGCACCCTCGGCGGTCTGCGGGACATGCAGAAGCTCCCGGCCGCGATCTGGGTGGTCGACACCAAGAAGGAGCACATCGCCGTCGACGAGGCCCGCAAGCTGGGCATTCCGGTCATCGCGGTGCTCGACACCAACTGCGACCCGGACGAGGTCGACTACCCGATCCCGGGCAACGACGACGCGATCCGGTCGGCCGAGCTGCTGACCAAGGTCGTGGCCGCCGCCGTCGCCGACGGCCTGATCGCCCGTTCCGGCCGTCGTCGGGGCACCGATGAGAAGCCGGAGGCGGGTGTCGCCTCGGACGAGCCGCTGGCCGAGTGGGAGCGCGAGCTGCTCGAGGAGCCGAAGAAGGCCGACGAGCAGCCGGCGGCCGCCGCCGCGGAGTGACCGTACGCCGCTGTCCCGTCGTCCGGTCCTTCCGGACGGCGGGGAGCGGCGGGCAGTCCGGGCAGAATCCGCCCGGATCCGGGTAAACCGCCACCTCAGACCATCCCACCCGCAGTCTCAACACCGAAGAGAGAGCCATGTCCAACTTCACCGCCGCGGACGTCAAGAAGCTCCGCGACCTGACCGGCGCCGGCATGATGGACAGCAAGAAGGCGCTGACCGAGGCCGAGGGCGACTTCGACAAGGCCGTCGAGATCCTGCGCGTCAAGGGCGCGAAGGACGTCGGCAAGCGGGCCGGCCGGACCGCCGCGAACGGCCTCGTCGCGCACTCCGGCAAGGCCCTGCTGGAGCTCAACTGCGAGACCGACTTCGTCGCCAAGAACGACAGCTTCATCGCGCTGGCCCAGCAGCTGGTCGAGCACGGCGAGCGCAGCGGCGTGAGCAACGCCGCGGAGCTGCTGGCCTCCGAGATCGACGGGAAGACCGTCGCCGACCTGGTCCAGGAGCGGTCCGCCAAGATCGGCGAGAAGCTGGTGCTCAACCGGTTCGCCAAGCTGGACGGCACCGTTGCGGTCTACCTGCACCGCAAGGCGCAGGACCTGCCGCCGGCGGTCGGCGTGCTGGTGCAGTACGCCGGCAAGACCGACGAGGCGGGCGACGCCGACGCGCGCGGCGCGGCCATGCAGATCGCCGCCATGCGGCCGCAGTACCTCACGCGTGACGAGGTGCCGGCCGAGGTCGTCGAGTCCGAGCGGCGCATCGCCGAGCAGACCGCCCGTGAGGAGAACAAGCCCGAGGCGGCGCTGCCGAAGATCGTCGAGGGCCGGGTCAACTCCTTCTTCAAGGACTTCGTCCTGCTGGAGCAGGCGTCGGTCACGGACAACAAGAAGACGGTGCGGCAGGTGCTGGCCGAGGCCGGCATCGAGATCACCCGGTTCGTCCGGTTCGAGGTCGGCCAGGCCTGAGCCGCTCCGTGGGCGCGTGAAGACGCCCGCGGAAGGGAACGTGGACGAGGAGGTCGCCGGTGTACGTGTCAGGCACCGCGGCCTCCTCGTCACATAGGGTCTGTGGCGAGGTCCCGGCGCGGCCGGGCTGCGACCTCGACGTGGGCCCTAGGGTCGGTCACGGCAGTTTCGCGGTACGCGGCGCGGGGCGCCGCATGGGGAAGGGCGGGGCGGATGACGCAGGTTGTTAGTGACCGGAGCCTGGCGGCGGAGGATCCGACGGCGCCACCTCCCGGTCGGGCCCGCCGGGTGGTGCTGAAGCTCTCCGGTGAGGTGTTCGGCGGAGGGGCGATCGGTGTCGACCCGGACGTCGTCCAGGCCATCGCCCGGCAGATCGCCACAGTGGTCCGGCGCGGGGTGCAGGTCTCCGTCGTGGTCGGTGGTGGCAACTTCTTCCGCGGCGCGGAGTTGCAGAAGCGCGGCATGGACCGGGCGCGGGCCGACTACATGGGCATGCTCGGCACGGTGATGAACTGCCTCGCCCTCCAGGACTTCCTGGAGAAGGAGGGCATCGAGACGCGGGTGCAGAGCGCCATCACGATGGCCCAGGTCGCCGAGCCGTACATTCCGCTGCGCGCCATCCGGCACCTCGAGAAGGGCCGCGTGGTGATCTTCGGTGCCGGCGCCGGCATGCCGTACTTCTCCACCGACACCGTCGCCGCCCAGCGTGCCCTGGAGATCCGGGCCGACGTGGTGCTGATGAGCAAGAACGGCGTGGACGGCGTCTACACGGCCGACCCGCGCATCGACCCGACCGCCAGCAAGTTCGACTCGATCACCTTCTCCGAGGTGCTCCGCCGCAACCTGCGGGTGGCCGACGCCGCCGCCTTCAGCCTCTGCATGGAGAACGGCCTGCCGATGCTGGTCTTCGGCGCCCAGGGCGACGACACCATCATCCGGGCCGTGGGTGGCGACAAGATCGGCACCCTGATCACCACCTGAGCAGCCGACCTCAACGGTCCTCCGACACGACCAGCCACGACGAGCACAGAAGGAGGCGAGGAGACCGGTGATCGACGACACCCTCCTCGAGGCCGAGGAGAAGATGGAGCGTGCCATCGAGCACGCCAAGGAGGAGTTCGGCGCCATCCGTACCGGCCGCGCCAACGCCGCCATGTTCTCCAAGATCATTATCGACTACTACGGCAGCCCGACCCCGCTGCCGCAGATGGCGTCCATCGGCGTGCCCGAGCCGCGGATGGTCATCATCAAGCCGTACGACAACACGCAGATCAACGCCATGGAGAAGGCGATCCGCGACTCCGACCTCGGCGTCAACCCGAACAACGAGGGCAACCAGCTGCGCATCCTGCTCCCGCAGATGACCGAGGAGCGCCGCCGCGAGATGATCAAGGTGGCCCGGCACAAGGGTGAGGAGGCCAAGGTCGCCGTCCGCAACATCCGCCGCAAGGCCAAGGAGGAGCTGGACCGGCTGGTCAAGGACGGCGAGGTCGGCGAGGACGAGGGACGTCGCGCCGAGAAGGAGCTGGACGACCTGACCCATCGCTTCGTCGCCACCGTTGACGAGCTGGTCAAGCACAAGGAAGCCGAGCTGCTGGAGGTCTGACCCCGGCCGCCCGAACGGCGACGTGGCACCGGCGCACGCCCTCGTGGGCGGCGGTATGCCGGTGCCACGACCGTTTGGGCACCGCGCGCTGCCCGTCCGGCGGCAGTGGAGCACCGTCCGCCCGCGCCATCTGCCCGTGCCGTCCGCCGGCAGCGGTCCCGAGTGGCCCGGCGACGGGTGCAGTAGGCTCGGCACGATTCCCGGGCCACCGCGCGGTGAACTGCGGGGATCGGCCGGCCGACGTGCTGGTCAACCGACGGGAAAGTCACTCGGGTAGGGGATGGTTGTGGTTGTGCGTCTGGTCGTCGGTCTCGCACCACGTCCGCGCGGTGCGTGATGTCCCACGTCGACCCCTACGGCAGCGCCGACCCTCGCGGCTGGGACCGGCCGGACCGGCCCAACCTGCCCTGGCCCGACCACGACGTCGAGCCCGGCCCCTGGGCGCGGCGGCCCGCTGTCGCTCCCGACCTCCACGCCGACCCGCGCACCCGGCCCTCGACCGATCCCGCCGGGACGTATCCCGGGTACGACGACCGCGACCCTGCCCGGCCCTTCCACGGGCCTTCCGGCGCGGGTGACCCGGCGTACGGGGGCCGGCCCGGCCCGGTGAACGGCCGAAACGGGCGCCACGGCCCCGCCGGTGACGATCCGGAGTACCCGACCGCGCAGCTGGAACCCGTCCGGGACGAGGCGCCCCCGGTGTCGGAGTACCCCACCACGCAGCTCGCCCCGGTCCGGGACGAGCCGGCCCCGGCCGGTTCGGAGCCGCCGGGTCGGCGCCAGCCGGGTCGGCGCCGGGCGGGCGGGTCCGGGGCCCCGGCGGCGTCGTCGGGCAAGGCCGGCCGCAACCTGCCCGCGGCCATCGGGGTGGGCGTCGCCCTCGGCGCGCTCATCCTCGTGCCACTGTTCCTCTACCCGCCGGCGTTCCTGCTGGTCGTCGCCGGCGCGGTGGCGATCGGCAGCTGGGAGATGGCCCGGGCGGCCGGGCGGGCCGACGCCCGCCCGCCGCTGGTCCCGCTGATCGCCGGCGCCGTGCTCACCGTGGGGCTGGCCTGGTTCGCCGGCCCCGACGCGCTGACCCTCGGTCTGGCCGTCACCGTACTGGGCTCGGTCGTGTGGCGCCTCGGGGACGGGCCGGCCGGGTTCCGGCGGGACGTCACCGCCGCCACGCTCATCGCGGTCTACGTGCCGTTCCTCGGCGGTTTCGCGGCGCTGCTGGCCGCGGTGCCGGACGACGGCTCGCTGCGGGTGCTGGCGACCCTGGTCGCCGTGGTGCTCTCCGACACGGGCGGGTACGCGGCCGGCGCCAACTTCGGCAAGCACCCGATGGCCCCCACGATCAGCCCGAAGAAGTCCTGGGAGGGCCTGGCCGGGTCGGTCGGCGCGGCGGCGCTCGGCAGCGCGGTGCTGCTCTGGCTGCTCTTCGACGTCCGCCCCTGGTGGGGCGCCCTGTTCGGGGTGGCGGTCTCCGCCGCGGCCGTGCTCGGCGACCTGGCCGAGTCCATGGTCAAACGTGACCTCGGCGTGAAGGACATGAGCAACCTGTTGCCGGGGCACGGCGGCCTGATGGACCGGCTCGACTCGATCCTGTTCGCCGTCCCGACGGCGTACCTGCTGCTGGCGGTCCTCGTTCCGATGGCTGGTTGAGTCGTGAATCACCCTCCGCAGGTGCTTCCGTCCGTGCGGTCCGGCTCGATTCGGCACCTCCGGACGGGTGCGTCCCGCGCCGGCCGTGACAGACTGGACGCGACATGACGAGCCTGCCCCTGACCCCGGTCAACCTCGACGCCCCCGCACGCCGGGCGGCGATGCCCCCGCAGCACCTCGCCGACCTCGACCTCGCCGGCCGCCAGGCACTGGTCGCCGAGCTGGGGGAGCCCCGGTTCCGGGCCCGGCAGGTCTCCACCCACTACTTTGGGCGCCTGGTGCGCGACCCCCGGCAGATGACCGACCTGCCGGCCGCGACCCGTGACAAGCTGGCCGAACGGCTGCTGCCCACGCTGCTGACGCCGGTGCGGGAGCTGGCGTGCGACGACGGGGCGACCCGCAAGGCACTCTGGCGGCTGCACGACGGCTCGCTCGTCGAGAGCGTGCTCATGGGCTACCCGGACCGGGTCACGGTCTGCATCTCCAGCCAGGCCGGCTGCGGGATGGCGTGCCCGTTCTGCGCGACCGGCCAGGCCGGGTTGACCCGCAACCTCTCCACCGCCGAGATCGTGGACCAGGCGGTCTACCTGGCGGGCATGGCCGCCTCCGGTGCGGTGGCCGGGTCCCCGCCGAGGCTGTCGCACGTCGTGTTCATGGGAATGGGTGAGCCGCTGGCCAACTACAACCGGGTCGTGGCCGCGATCCGGCGCCTGGTCGCACCGGCCCCCGAGGGGCTGGGGCTCTCCCAGCGGCACATCACCGTTTCCACGGTCGGGCTGGTGCCGGCCATCCGCCGACTGGCCAGCGAAGACCTCTCAGTGACCCTTGCTTTGTCGCTGCACGCCCCCGATGATGAGCTGCGCGACGAACTCGTGCCCGTGAACCAGCGCTGGAAGGTGTCCGAGGTGCTGGAGGCGGCCTGGGAGTACGCGGCCCGCACGGGACGTCGTGTGTCGATCGAATACGCGATGATCAAGGACGTGAACGACCAGCCGTGGAGAGCCGATCTGCTCGGGCGGCTGCTGGCCGGCAAGTTGGCCCACGTGAACCTGATCCCGCTCAACCCCACTCCGGGCAGCCGCTGGGATGCGAGCCCGAAGCCGGTGGAGCGGGAGTTCGTCCGGCGGTTGCGCGACGCCGGAGTGTCCACGACGGTGCGGGACACCCGAGGTCGCGAGATCGACGGGGCGTGTGGTCAGCTCGCCGCCGCGGAGGGCAGTGAGACCGTTGGGACCGGGGAGACACCGTGACCGGGCGTAGCGAACGAGACCAGGAGACATAGTGGCGAGTCAGGGTCAGCGTTTCCGGCGCAAGGCGCTGCGCCGGGGATACAAGGTCGACGAGGTGGACGCCTTCCTCGACCGCGTCGAGGCCACGCTGGCCGGGCAGCCGGTCGGCGCGCCCGTGTCCTCGCAGGAGGTCCACGACGTCGTCTTCCGGGTCCGGTTCAACGGCTACGACGAGTGGCAGGTCGACCTGCACCTCGACCGGGTCGAGCGGCAGCTCGCCGACCTGGAGGAGCGCGGCGGCCTGGGCGGCCGTGGCGGTGACTCCCGCCTGCCGGACCGGCTCGGCCCGCCGGAGCGGATGGGCCCGCCGATGCGCGACGAGCGCGGCATGTCCCCGGTGGCGCAGCCGATGCCCCCCCGCGTCATGCCGGCGCAGCCCGGCCCGCCCGACCGCTACGGCCGGTACGACGAGCCCACCGGTGCCTTCGCCGGCGGCTACGACGCGCCCCGCGGCGGCTACGAGCCGCCCCGTGGTGGCCCGGGCGCCCAGATGGGTCACGGCGCGCCGCCCCGCGGTCTGCCCCCGGGGTCGGGTGGCTACGGCCCGGACTCCGGTCCGGGCGGCTACGGCCCGGACTCCGGTCCGGGTGGCTACGGCCCGGACGAGCGTTTCGACGGCTTCGAGGCCGGCCGGCACGGACGCACCGACATGACCGCCGAGATCCGCATGCCGGACCGGGGCCGCGGCATGGGCGGCCCGCCCGCGCAGCCGCAGCCGGGCTTCGGTGGTCCGCCGGCGGTTCCCGGCCCGCCCGCGATGGCCGGCCCACCGATGGCCGGCCCGCCCGGCAGTGACCTGTACCGGGTCGACCAGATCCGCCGCAGCTTCCAGGTGCGCCGCTTCGGCAGCGGGTACGACCCGGACCAGGTGGACCGGTTCTTCGAGAGCCTGCTCGGCGGGATGCAGGGGCGGAACGCGATGCCGGTGAACCCCCGCGACCTGGACACCCTGCGCTTCGGTCTGGTGCAGGGCGGATACTTCGAGGCGGAGGTCGACGCCGCCCTCAAGGACGTGCAGGACATCCTGCTCGGTCGCTGACCGCGTACGACGAAAGGGCCCGCTCCCGGTCGGGAGCGGGCCCTTCGCGCGTGTCCCGCCGGCGCGGGCGCCGGGTCTACGACCGCAGCCCGTTGCGCCGCAGCACGGTGTCGCCGATGACGATGGCCAGCAGCAGGACGGCGAGGCCGATCAGCCAGATGTCCTCGACCCTGCCCTCGTGGTTGCCGCAGAGCATCGCCAGCAGCGCCAGCGCGACGACCACCGCGCCGATCCGCCCGGACTTGCGGTGCCCCGGCTTGTGCTGGTCCGGCGACGTTACCGGCTCGCTTCCTGCCACTGTCGGTCCTTCCCTCGCGATCGGATCTCCGGTTAGTCTGGCACGCCCCGTGCCACGCCCGGCGCTGGGCCCGACCACCTGAGGACCAGGCCATGCCGGACGCCGAGGACCGCCACCTGAACCTTTCCCGTCTTCGGCGAGCTGCTGCTGTGGCGGGAGTCGCCGCTGCCCACCAGCACCGTCCGCATCGTGGCTGCCACGGTCGACGACGTGCACGCCCTGGTGGCGGTCTTCGCCGAGCGTGACTACGGAGCCGAGCCGGCGAGCGGCGTACGGGCGATCTGCGCGTGCTGCAGCGAGGGCAGCGTCGCCGCCGACCCGAACCACGCGGAGCACGGGGAGCAGTGGGTGAGCCTCGCCGCGCCGCCGGACGAGATCCCCGGGCTGCTCGACGGCTGGCGTGCGGCCGCGCCCGACCGGCGCTCCTGGGCGCAGCCGACCGGCGCCTGAGCTGCCGCGAGGTGCCTCGTCGCCGTACTCCCGGCGTCGGCGGGCGGCGGTCGGAGCGGCTCCGGTAGCGTTTCCGCGTACACCTTTTCGTCGTTCTTAGGGGGACCTGCGGTGCGAGTGACCGGTACCGGGCACGCGAGCATGCGGATCGACACCCCCGCGGGCAGCATCCTGTGCGACCCGTGGGTCAACCCGGCGTACTTCGCCTCGTGGTTCCCGTTCCCCGACAACTCCCGACTCGACTGGGACACCCTGGGTGACGTCGACTACCTGTACGTCTCGCACCTGCACCGGGACCACTTCGACGCCGCCCACCTCAGGCGGTACGTGTCGAAGAAGGCCACCGTCCTGCTGCCCGCCTTCCCCACCTCGGAAATGGAGGACGAGCTGCGGGAGCTGGGCTTCACGAAGTTCCTGAAGGCGCCGAACGAGGAGGTCGTCGAGCTGGACGGCGGCCTCAAGGTGATGATCCAGGCGCTGACCAGCCCGACCGACGGCCCGATCGGCGACTCGTCGCTGTGGGTGGAGTACGACGGGGTCCGGCTGCTCAACCAGAACGACGCCCGCCCGACCGACCTCAGTCTCTTCGCCGAGCTGGGCCACGTGCACGCGCACATGCTCCAGTTCTCGGGGGCGATCTGGTACCCGATGGTCTACGAGCTGCCGCAGGCCGCCAAGACCGCGTTCGGCAAGCAGAAGCGGGACCGCCAGTTCGACCGCACCTGGCGGTACATCGACGACCTGAAGGCCGACCACGTCTTCCCGATCGCCGGCCCGCCGTGCTTCCTCGACGACGCGCTGTGGCAGTTCAACGACATCCACGGCGACGAGGGCAACATCTTCCCCGACCAGTCGGTCTTCCTCGCCGAGTACGCGAAGGTCGGCGGGACCAACGGCGTCGTCCTGCTGCCCGGCAGCGTCGCCGAGATCACCACCGGGACGTGCGAGACCACCCACCCGGTGCCGGTGGCGGAGTTCTTCGCGGACAAGGTCGCCCACCTGGAGGAGATGCGGGAGCGCAAGCGCCCGATCATCGAGGCGGAGAAGGCGTCCTGGCGGCACCCGGAGATCGACGTCCTCAAGGAGATGCAGCGCCGCATCGAGCCGCTGCTGGACGAGTCGATCTACATCGCCAAGGGGGTCGGCGGGCCGGTCCGCTTCGACCTGGTCGGCTACGACGGCGAGAGCGTCGAGTCGATCGTGGTGGACTTCCCGGGCAAGCAGGTGCGGCCGTACGCGGACGAGAAGGTGCGCTACCGGTTCCGCACCGAGCGGGCGCTGATCGAGCACCTGCTGCACATCGGCGAGGTGGACTGGGTCAACTCGCTCTTCCTGTCGTGCCGGTTCTCGGCGGCGCGAATCGGCCAGTACAACGAGTTCGTCTACTCGTTCTTCAAGTGCCTGTCCGAGGAGCGGCTGCAGTACTCCGAGGGCTGGTACGACGAGCACGAGCGGGCCGTCGACGCGGAGGACATCACCATCGGTGACTGGGTGGTGCAGCGCCGCTGCCCGCACCTGAAGGCCGACCTGAGCCGCTTCGGCGTCGTCGAGGGTGATCAGCTCACCTGCCAGCTGCACGGGTGGCGCTTCGACCTGTCCAGCGGCCGTTGCCTGACCAGCGTGGGCCACAAGATCCGCGCCCACCGCGTCGACGAGCAGTCGCCCGCCCCGGCCGGCGAATCCCTCAGCTGACCCACCTGGTCCGCCCCGGTGGGCGACCATGCAGGTGTGGTGCCTTGGAAGCGGTCCGGAATCGAAGGGACCCTGCGGCCTGGCGAGATGGCGCGGGACCGCTCCCGGGTGGAGTCGTTCAGCGACGGGGTCTTCGCGGTCGTCCTGACGGTGATGGCCGTGGAGTTGCTCCAGAACGGCCCGGCCCGGGCGGACGGGGGCAGGCTGTCCGAGGCGCTCTTCCAGGCCTGGCCGACCTACCTGGCGTACGTGATCACCTTCGTGGTCTCCGGCCAGATCTGGCTCGCCCACCACAACATGTGGCGGTACGTGGTGCGGGTCGACCACACGCTGCTGGTGTTCAACCTGCTCCTGCTGCTCTTCGTGGCCGCGATCCCGTTCACCGCCGACCTGCTCTCGGATCACCTGCGCGGCGACGTGGCCGAGCAGCGGCTGACCGCCGCCCTCTACCTGGGCACCCTGCTCGGTGAGGCGCTCTTCTTCAACCTGAGCTGGTGGTGGGCCAGCAGCCGGCGGCTGCTCCACGAGGACCTGGATCCCCGGCTGGCCCGGACGCTCGCGCGGCGGATGCGGCTGCGTCCGCTGCTCTTCGTGTTCGCCTTCGCGGTCGTCTTCGTCGACCCGATCCTCAGCCTTCTCCTCTACCTCGTGATCGCCGGCTTCTTCCTCGCGAAGGACCCGGGTGACGACCCGCGGGCCGCCACCCAGCCGGAGAAGGGGTCAGCGGCCTAGATCCGCGAGGACGCGCCGGGCGGCGTTGTGGCCGGCGGCGCCGATGACGCTGCCGGCCGGGTGGCAGCCGGCGCTGCCCGCGTACACGCCGTCGACCCCGGTCGCGTACGGCATCCGGTCGGTGAACGAGACGGTGTTGTCGACGTGGTGGATGTGCCCGCCGGTGATGCCGAAGTGCGCCTCGATGCCGGGCGGGGGCAGGGGCACCGCGTCGGCGATCAGGTCACCGGTGCCCGGGGCGTACCGCTCGCAGATCGCGACCAGCTTCTCCACGTACCCGGGGAGGGCCTCGTCCCAGCTGGTGCCGGCCAGCTCGTACGGCACCGACTGCACGAACAGCGCCGACGAGTGGTGCCCGGCCGCGTCGGACAGCGACGGGTCGACGGTGGTGTGCAGGTACCACTCGATCGTCGGCTCCTCCGGCAGGCGCCCGGCCTGGACGTCGGCCCACATCGCCCGCAGCGCCGCCATCGGCGCCTCGCCGCCCTTGCCGCACAGCGAGGCCGAGCCGGGGAGCAGGTGGATGGTCGACCCGAACGGGCTCGGCGCGTCGGCCGGCAGGCAGGAGAAGCGCGGCAGCCCGGTCAGCGCCAGGTTGAGCTTCAGCGTGGTGCCGGGGCGGCGGACCGCCGCCATCCGGTCGGTGAGCGGCGCCGGGAGCGCGCCGTCGGGCAGCAGGTCCATCAGCCGGTACGGGTCGCACGCCCCCAGCACCACCGACGCGCGGACCTCCCGCCCGTCGGCGAGCACCACGCCGGACGCGGCACCCCCGTCGAGGGTGATCCCGCTGACCGGCGTTCCGGCGAGGATCGTCGCGCCGGCCGCCCGGGCGGCCTCGGCGAAGGTCCGGGAGACGGTGCCCATGCCGCCCTCGGCGATCATCCACGTGCCGTCCGAGCCGGGCAGTCGGCACATGTTGTGCACCAGGAAGTTGTGCCCGGTGCCGGGGTCGTCGGGGCCGGCGTTGAGGCCGGACAGGCCGTCGGTCACCGCGTACATGCTGACCAGCAGCTCGGAGCGGAACTCGAAGCGGGCCAGGTGGTCGGCGACCGACCCGCGGACCAGGTCGACGAAGACCTGCCGCAGCGCCGGCCGCACGTACCGCTCGGCGGTCTCCTCGACCGGTAGCGGCTCGGCCAGCCAGGCCGGTGCCAGGTCCGCGCGCAGCGCGGCGAGTTCGGCCTGGAGAGCGTCGTCGGCGGCGACGTCGGCGGGGGAGAAGAACTCGGCGAGCTGTTTGCGCGTCGCGGCGGTGTCGCTGCCGAAGAGCAGGTACGGCGAGCCGGACCCGCCCGGAGTGGGCAGGAAGTAGTGCGGGTCGCGGCGCAGCACGGGGATGCGCACGTCGAGCGTGGCGAGCAGCTCCGGTGGCATCAGCCCGAGCAGGTACGACCCGGTGGAGTGCCGCAGCCCCGGGACCTTGGGGAACGGCGTCTCGGTGCGGGTCGCCCCACCGATGACGTCGGCCGCCTCCAGCACCAGCACGTCCAGCCCCGCTCGCGCCAGCAGGATCGCCGACACCAACCCGTTGTGCCCCGCTCCGACGACGACGACGTCGGCCCGCTGCGGAACCCCGTTCCCCTGCTCACCACCCATACCCGGCACCTTAACCGGCGCTCAGCCGCGCCGACACCCCGTCGATCATGGAGTTGGCGGGTGCCGGGGAGATCAACCCACCCGCTCACCTCATGATCAACGAAAGGAAGGGCGGGGGGCGGGGCGCGGTCGGGCGCCGAGCAGGCGTCATTTCGCGTTCACCGGATAGCCTTCCGTCGATGCCCCGTCGGCTCTAACGTCGACGGGGCATCGATTGTGAAGCCCGGGAGGTTCTCCGATGGACCGTCGTACCGTCCTGCGCGCCACCGTCGCCGGCGGCGCCGCCTTCGCCGGCAGTCTCTGGGCCGGTGCTGCCCTGGCCGCCCCCGCCCAGCCCGGCCCCGGCCCGTACGGGGATTTGCTCGCCCCCGACGCCAACGGCATCCAGCTCCCCGCCGGCTTCACCAGCCGGGTGATCGCCCGCTCCGGCCAGTTCGTCCCCGGCACCGCGTACCTGTGGCACTTCGCGCCCGACGGTGGGGCCTGCTTCCCGGCCGGCGACGGCTGGATCTACGTGTCCAACTCGGAGATCCCGCTGGTCGGGGGCGCGTCGGCGGTGCGGTTCCGGGCGGACGGCTCGATCGCCGCGGCGTACCGGATCCTCGGCGGGACGAACGTCAACTGCGCCGGCGGCGCCACCCCGTGGGGCACCTGGCTCTCCTGCGAGGAGGTGCCACTCGGGCGGGTCTTCGAGACGTGGCCGGACGGCAGCCGGTCGGCCGAGGAGCGTACCCGGATGGGGCGGTTCACCCACGAGGCCGCCGCGTGCGACCCGGACCGGCGGGTGGTCTACCTGACCGAGGACGAGGGTGACGGCTGCTTCTACCGGTTCGTCCCGGACACGTGGGGCGACCTGCGCACCGGCCGGCTCCAGGTGCTCTGCGCGCCGGCGGACCAGACCGCCGGGCCGGTGACCTGGCGGGACATTCCGGACCGGGACGGCTTCCCGATCTTCACCCGCTGGCAGGTCGGCGCGGCCAAGCACTTCGACGGCGGCGAGGGCTGCTGGTACGACCGGGGCACCTGCTGGTTCACCACCAAGGGCGACAACCGGGTCTGGGCGTACGACGCGGTCAACCAGCGCATCGACCTCGCGTACGACGACTCGCTGGTCCCCGCCGGCGCGGCGCCGCTGACCGGGGTGGACAACATCACCGGCACCCCGGGCGGGGACCTGTACGTGGCCGAGGACGGCGGCAACATGGAGATCTGCGTGATCACCCCGACCGGCGTGGTCGCCCCCTTCCTGCGCATCCTGAACCAGGGCGGTTCCGAGATCACCGGCCCGGCGTTCGCCCCGGACGGCACCCGCCTCTACTTCTCCTCACAGCGCGGCACCAGCGGCGACCGGACGGGCAGCGGCGGGGTGACCTACGAGGTCCGCGGCCCCTTCCGCCACTGACTCCCGCCCGCGCGCCCGAGTCCTGGTTGATCATGAGGTTAGCGGGTTGGGGGAGCGCTTTCCGGCCCGCTAACTTCATGATCAACGCGGTCGGCGCGGTCGGCGCGGTCGGCGCGGTCGCCGCGGTCGCCGCGGTCGCCGCGGCGGATGCGCCAGCGGGAGAGGGCCAGGGTGGCCGAGTAGCCGGCCAGCACGATCACGTGGAACAGGTAGAGCCACAGCAGGACGGCCACGCCGGCGCCGACCGGGTCGAAGCCGCCGAACGGCACGCCCAGGTCGATCGGCAGCGACGCGAACAGCACGAAGCCGTGCAGGAAGCCGGACAGGTTCGCCGCCGTGAACGACCCGACGGCGAGGGTGGAGAGCCAGTCCGGCGACGCCTGGCCGACCACCCGGAACACCCACATCAGCACCGGGGTCAGCACCAGCCAGGTCGCCAGGAACGACAGCACCACCCCCAGCGCGCCCACCCAGCCGCCCTCGCGGACCAGCCCGGTGGTGGTCGGCAGCGCGAGCAGGATCGACAACAGCAGAGCCGGGGCGGGCGCCAGCAGCGGGAGCAGCAGCAGCCGCCCCCGCCAGCCGACCAGCGACTCGCCGTTGCGCAGCTGGGCGACCGAGACGAACGCCCGGCGCAGGCCCTCGCCGTACAGCGACGCCGGCAGCAGCGAGGCCAGCGCCAGCCACGGCGTGAGGTTCACCCCGGCCTCGACCAGCGCGGCCACCGCCCGGGGCGCGCCGATCTCGTCCGGCAGGGTCTCCACCGCGTACGACGTGAGCCGGCGCACCCGGTCGGCCCCCGCCACCAGCGCGGTCAGCCAGATCGCCAGCAGCGCCACCGGCACCACGGCGATCGCCCCGTAGAAGGTGATCGCGGCGGCGTGCAGCGACAGGTCCCGCCCGCGTACCGGCCGGAAGGCGGCAGCGACGATCCGCTTCGTCCGCTGCCATCCGCCGTCCATCGGGTTCCTGTTCCCCGCCGGCCACCCCGTCAGTCCTAGACTCGGCCGCCATGACCGTTGTCACCACGGACCGCCTCGTGATCCGCGAGTGGACCGATTCGCCGACCGACCTGGCCAGGGTCTACGACATCTACTCCCGGGACGAGGTGATGCGCTGGCTCGGCGGCGGGGCGGGGACCCTCACCGACCCGAACCAGGCCGCCGAGCGGGTACGGGCCTGGCGGGAGCGGTCCGCGTCGTCCGGGGGCCGGTACGGAATCTGGGCGATCGACGTACGCGACAGCGGCCAGGTGGCCGGCAGCGTACTGGTCAAGCCCCTGCCGGGCGCCGACGGCACCACGCCCACCGACGACATCGAGGTCGGCTGGCACCTGCACCCGGACTCGTGGGGTCACGGCTACGCCACCGAAGCGGCCCGGGCGATGGTCGCCCGTGAGTTCGCCACCGGCACCCGGGAGATCTACGCGGTGGTGACGCCGGGCAACGACCGGTCGGTGGCGGTGTGCCGGCGCCTCGGCATGACCCACGTCGGCCGGCGCACCGACTGGTACGGCGGCACCGAGGTGGAGACCTTCGTCCTGGACGCCCCGCCCGCCTGATCCGGCCGCCACGTCAGCCCACCGGGCGGTCCGGTGCCCGGCCGGTACCGCATCGACGGACGCCGCGTGCGACGTGCCGGTTTCCGGGGCGGCGCGGTTAGGCTGAGCCGAGCAGGATGGTCCGCTGAGGGGGTGAGCCTGCGATGGCCCAGGCCGAGCCGGCGCCGGAGCCCACCGAGCCGTCGTTCGACGTGCTGCGGTGGCACGACGAGCCGTGGACGGCCCAGCTCGCCCTCGACCTCTTGCCGGAGACCAACGGCCCCAAGGTCGAGGTCCTGAGCGGAAGCGTGATCGTGACCCCACACGCCGGATACGACCATCAGGATGCCGAGTTGGACCTGGCCTACCTGCTGAAGCAGGCGGCCCGCCGTGCCAAGCTCTGGCTCTACATCGAGACGAATGTCATCTCTGGTGACGACCTCTTCATCCCCGACATCGTCGTGCTGAAGGTCCCCGGTGGCGGCCGGACGACGATGGACATCTCGCATGCCGTGCTACTCGGGGAGATCGTGTCTCCGCGGAATCGGCGGAAAGACATCATCGACCGGCCGCGCGAGTACGCCAGGGTGGGTGTGCCCTACTTCCTCCGTGTCGATCTGCGGAACCGGGTCCCGACGATCGCGCTGTACGAACTGTTCGAGGGCGACTACCGGCCGGTGTCGGCGGCGGCCGCGGGCACGACATTCGTCATGCGGGAACCCTTCGAGTTCACCATCGACCCTGCGGACCTGTTGGGCGAGGAGGCACCGCCGGAGGAGCCGGCCGGCGGCGAGGGCTGAGGCTCCCAGCGGGTGTCCAGGGGGCCTGGGGAAGAATGGCGGCGTGACTTCTCCCCGGGACCTCGTCCTGCTCGGCTCCACCGGCTCGATCGGGACGCAGGCCATCGACATCGTGCGGCGCAACCCGGCCCTGTTCCGGGTGGTCGCGCTCGGTGCCGGTGGCGGCAACGTCGAGCTGCTCGCCGCCCAGGCCCTCGAACTCGGTGTGGAGGCGGTCGGCGTGGCGAAGGCGTCCGCCGCGCAGGACCTCCAGCTCGCCTTCTACGCCGAGGCGAGCCGGCGCGGCTGGGCCAGCGGGGACTTCAAGCTGCCGAAGATCGTCGCCGGGCCGGACGCGATGACCGAGCTGGCGCAGTGGCCCTGCGACGTCGTCCTCAACGGGGTCGTCGGTTCGCTCGGGCTCGCGCCGACCCTCGCCGCGCTGCGCGCGGGCCGTACGCTCGCCCTGGCCAACAAGGAGTCCCTCGTCGCCGGCGGCCCCCTGGTGAAGGCCGCGGTGACGCGGCCGGGGCAGATCGTCCCGGTGGACTCGGAGCACTCGGCGTTGGCCCAGTGCCTGCGCGGCGGCACCCGGGGCGAGGTGCGGCGGCTGGTCGTCACCGCCAGCGGCGGCCCGTTCCGGGGCCGGCGACGTGACGAGTTGACGCAGGTCACCCCCGAGCAGGCGCTCGCCCACCCGACCTGGAACATGGGGCCGGTCGTCACGATCAACTCCGCGACGATGGTCAACAAGGCGCTGGAGGTGATCGAGGCGCACGAACTGTTCGACGTGCCGTACGCCGACATCACCGTCATGGTCCACCCGCAGTCGGTGATCCACTCGATGGTGGAGTTCACCGACGGCTCGACGCTCGCCCAGGCCAGCCCGCCCGACATGCGGCTGCCGATCGCCCTCGGCCTCGGCTGGCCCGACCGGGTGCCGGACGCCGCCGCTCCGGTCGACTGGACAAAGAGCCACACCTGGGAGTTCCAGCCGCTGGACGACGAGGCGTTCCCGGCGGTCGCGCTCGCCAAGGCGGCCGGTGCGGCGGGCCGCTGCCGGCCGGCGATCTACAACGCGGCCAACGAGGAGTGCGTCGCCGCGTTCGTCGCCGGGCGGCTGCCGTTCCTCGGCATCGTCGACACCCTGGAGCGGGTGCTGGCGGACGCTCCGGACTTCGCCGAACCAGGTACCGTCGAGGACGTGCTCGCGGCCGAGTCGTGGGCCCGTGAACACACGCAGGCGATCATCGGTGGATCGGTGGAAGGAGCTTGATGGCCTACCTGCTCGGGGTGACGCTCTTCGCCCTCGCCATCCTGATCTCGGTGAGCCTGCACGAGGCGGGGCACCTGCTCACCGCCAAGGCCTTCGGGATGAAGGTGACCAAGTACTTCGTCGGCTTCGGCCCGACCCTCTGGTCGTTCCGGCGCGGCGAGACGGAGTACGGGATCAAGGGCATCCCGCTCGGCGGCTTCTGCAAGATCGTCGGGATGACGCCGCAGGACGACGACGTGGACCCGGTCGACGAGCCGCGGGCCATGTGGCGGTTCCCGGTGTGGAAGCGGACGATCGTGATGTCCGCGGGGTCGGTCACCCACTTCGCCCTCGCCCTGGTCGCCCTCTGGATCATCGCGGTCACGGCCGGTCTGCCCAACCCGAAGTTCCCGACCACCGAGGCGCAGGTCCGGCAGGAGCCGGCCGTCATCCAGCTCACCGACTGCGTCGTGCCGGAGAACGCCAACCGCGCCTGCACCGCCGCCGACCCGGCCAGCCCCGCCGCGCAGGCCCAGCTGCGCGACGGCGACCGGATCACCGCGGTCAACGGCACGCCGGTCGCCAGCTACGGTGACCTGCTCACCACCCTGCGGGGGCTCAAGCCGGGCGGGACGGCGCAGATCGCGTACGTCCGCGACGGCCAGCCCGGCACCGCGACGGCGACGCTCGCACAGACCCAGCGCCCGCCGCTGGACGACCCGAAGGGCGCCGCCGGGCCGGTCGCCGCGCTCGGCGTCGGCCTCGTCCCCAGCACGCCCACCCGCATCGAGTACGGCCCGGTGGCCGCGTTCGGCGCGACCGCCGACTTCACCGGGACCATGGCGGTGAACACCTTCGAGGCGATGAAGCGGATCCCGCAGAAGGTTCCGGCGCTGTGGACCGCGATCACCGGCGGGGAGCGGGACGTGGACACCCCGATCAGCGTGGTCGGCGCCAGCCGGCTGGGCGGCGAGGCGGTGGAGAACAACGCGTGGCTGCTGTTCTTCATGCTCTTCGTCTCGCTGAACTTCTTCATCGGCGTGTTCAACCTGCTGCCGCTGCTCCCGCTGGACGGCGGTCACATCGCCATCGCCTGGTTCGAGCGGGCCCGCTCCTGGGTGTACGCGCGGCTGCGCCGCCCCGACCCGGGCCGGGTCGACTACCTCAAGCTCATGCCCTTCACGTACGCGGTGATCCTGATCGGTGGTGCGTTCACGCTGCTGACCATCACCGCGGACGTCGTCAACCCGATCACGCTCTTCTCAAGGTGAGTGCCTGAAGTGACCGCTGTCAGCCTCGGTATCCCCGCCGTACCGCCCCCGCCGCTCGCGCCGCGCCGGGCGAGCCGCCAGATCATGGTCGGCTCGGTGCCGGTCGGCGGCGGTGCGCCGGTGTCCGTGCAGTCGATGACCACCACCCTCACCGCCGACGTCAACGCGACGCTGCAGCAGATCGCCGAGCTGACCGCGTCCGGCTGCCAGATCGTCCGGGTGGCGGTGCCCAGCCAGGACGACGTGGAGGCGCTGCCGGCGATCGCGCGCAAGTCGCAGATCCCCGTCATCGCCGACATCCACTTCCAGCCGAGGTACGTCTTCGCCGCGATCGACGCGGGCTGCGCGGCCGTCCGGGTGAACCCGGGCAACATCCGGCAGTTCGACGACAAGGTCAAGGAGATCGCCAAGGCCGCGGGTGACGCCGGCGTCCCGATCCGGATCGGCGTCAACGCCGGTTCGCTGGACAAGCGGCTGCTGGCGAAGTACGGCAAGGCCACCGCGGAGGCGCTGGTCGAGTCGGCGTTGTGGGAGTGCTCGCTGTTCGAGGAGCACGGCTTCCGGGACATCAAGATCTCCGTGAAGCACAACGATCCGGTGGTGATGATCCGGGCGTACCGGCAGCTGGCCGAGAAGTGCGACTACCCGCTGCACCTCGGTGTCACCGAGGCCGGGCCGGCCTTCCAGGGCACCATCAAGTCCGCGGTGGCCTTCGGGGCGCTGCTCGCGGAGGGCATCGGCGACACCATCCGGGTGTCGCTGTCCGCCCCGCCGGTCGAGGAGATCAAGGTGGGTGCGGCGATCCTCGAGTCGCTCGGCCTGCGCGAGCGTGGCCTGGAGATCGTGTCCTGCCCGTCCTGCGGGCGCGCCCAGGTCGACGTCTACAAGCTCGCCGAGGAGGTCACCGCCGGCCTGGAGGGGCTGCCGGTGCCGCTTCGGGTGGCCGTCATGGGCTGCGTGGTGAACGGCCCCGGCGAGGCCCGCGAGGCCGACCTGGGGGTCGCCTCCGGCAACGGCAAGGGCCAGATCTTCGTCAAGGGCCAGGTCATCAAGACCGTCCCCGAGGGGCAGATCGTGGAGACGCTCATCGAGGAGGCGCTCCGGCTGGCCGAGGAGATGGGTGCCGAGCTGCCCGAGGAGCTGCGCGGCCTGACCGGCGGCGCCACCGTGACGGTGCACTGAGCCAGCCGTACCCGTTCTACGGAGGGGGCGTCCCACGCGGGACGCCCCCTCCGCCGTACGCCGGTCACTCGGTTTCGGCGAGGATGGCGTGGAGCTTGCGGCGGGTCTCGTCGAGCACCTGGGCGGCCCGCTCCCGCTGATCGTCGGTGCCGGTCCCCGGTTCGGCCCGCTGAGCCGGTCGCCCTACGCGGTCCCCGCCGATCTGGCAGGCTGGTAGCCGTGCTGACGGCGCCGGTACGGCAACTCGGGGAATCGGAGCGCCGCGCGGTCGAGCGCCTGCTCGACCTCGACCCGTACGCGGGTGCGCAGGTCGCCGAGCGGGTCGCCGCGCGGGGCCTCGCCTGGTGGCGCGCGGAGGGGCGGGTCCTCGGGTACGGCAACCGCCGCCAGCTGGAGTCGCTCTGCTGGCTGGGCGGCAACCTCACGCCGGTGCTCGCCTCGGAGCCGGCCGTCGCCGCGTTCGCCGACCTGCTCGCCGGTGAGGAGCGGCTCTGCTCCTCGATCGTCGGGCGGGCCGATGCGGTGCTCGGGCTGTGGGACCGTCTCTCCTCGACCTGGGGTCCGGCCCGGGACGTCCGCCCCAACCAGCCGCTGCTCGCCACCGACGAGGTGCCCGGCGTGCCGGTCGACCCGCACGTGCGCCGGGTACGCCGGGGCGAGGTGGACCGGCTCTTCCCGGCGGCGGTGGCGATGTACACCGAGGAGGTGGGTGTCTCGCCGTTGGCCGAGGACGGCGGACGTAGTTACCGCCGCCGGGTGGAGGACCTGGTCCGGGCCGGCCGGGCGTACGCGCGGTTCGTCGACGGCGCCGTCGTGTTCAAGGCCGAGCTGGCGGTGGTCACCCGGCGGACCGCGCAGGTCCAGGGGGTCTGGGTCGCCCCGGAGTGGCGGGGCCGGGGGATCGCCACGGCCGCCATGGCGGCCGTCGTCCGGGACGCGCTGCGTCGCGTCGCGCCGACCGTGAGCCTGTACGTCAACGATTTCAACGTGCCCGCCCGGCGGGTGTACGAGCGCTGCGGCTTCCGCCCGGTGGGCACCCTGGCCACCGTGCTGTTCTGACGCCCGCCGCCCGCCGCCCGCCGCCCGCCGCGCCGGCCCGCATGGCCCGGATCACGTCGGCCGATGAGTTCCGGATCGGACGGCCGGGACTATGCTGGGCATGTTTTTGTACTGACTGGTCAGTCCAAGGAGTGCGCGTGGGGGATGCGGTCATCGAGGCGCACCAACTCGGCCTGCGTACCCGGCGCGGTTGGGTGTTCCGGGACGTCGACCTGACCGCCGCTCGCGGCGACCTGCACGCCGTCGTCGGGCCGCCGGGCAGCGGCCGGACATCGCTGCTGCTCGCCCTCGCCGGGCGCTTCCCCACCACGCACGGGCGGTTGCTGCGACACGGCACCTCCGCCCTCGGCCACGTTCCCGACGTGCACGAGCCGGATCCCGCGCTGACCGTCGCCGAGCACGTCCGGGAGCGGCTGCTGCTCCTCGGGCCGGTCCCGCACCGGCGTCGCCAACTGGTGCCGGTGGCGGCCCTGCGGGCCCGGCGCGCGTACCGGCGGGACGCCTTCGCCACCGCGATCGCCGGCGCGGGGCTGACCGACGACGTGCCGTTCGACCCGGCCACCCGGGGCCGGAACCTGACGCCGCTGCAGCGCCAGGTGCTGGGGCTCGTCCTGGCCACGTTGAGCGGCCCGGCGCTGATCGTCGCCGACGACGTGGACGCCGGGTCGGACGCCGCCGAGCGCGGCTGGCTCTGGACGGCGCTCAGCCACCTGGCCGACCGGGGGTACGCCGTCATCGCCACCGCCCGCGCCGTCGAACCGGACAGCCCGGCGATCGTGCACCGCCTCGGCGACCCACCGCCGGTGCCCTCGCTCGCCACCGCCCTCACCCGCGACACCCGCTCCCCGCTCCGGCCCGAGCCGCCGACCACAGCCGCGCCGGCCGCCGAACCCGCGCCCCGCGACGGCGACCCCTCCGTGACCGACGTCGAGACCGTCGAGGTGACCCCGTGAGCGTGTTCCGACTGGCCCGTTCCGAGCTGCGCCGGATGACGCGGGGCCGGCTGCCCCGGGCCGCGCTGGCCGTGCTCACCGTCATCCCGCTGCTCTACGGCGCCCTCTACCTGTACGCCTTCTGGGACCCGTACACCAAGCTCGACCGCATCCCGGTGGCGCTGGTCAACGCCGACCGCCCGGCCACCGCGAGCGACGGAAGCGCCGTGCACGCCGGGCAGGACCTCACCGACGAACTGCTCGACCGGCGGGTGTTCGGCTGGCACGTCACCGACGCCGAGGACGCCGCCGCCGGACTGCGCAGCGGCCGGTACCACCTCGCGTTCACCATCCCGGCTGACTTCTCCGCCACCCTCGCCGCGGGCCCGGACCCCGCGCGGCCGGCCCGGCAGGGGCGGCTGAAGCTGGTCAGCGACGACTCCACCAACTACCTCTCCGGGCTGCTCGCCCGGTCGGCCTTCGCCGAGATCCGGGCGGCCGCCGGGGAGAGCACCGCCGCGGGCTACTTCGCGAAGATGCTGGTCGGCTTCACGGACCTCAAGTCGGAGACGGCCCGCGCCGCCGACGGCGCGGGGAAGGTCGCCGACGGCCTCGGCGGCGCCACGGACGGCGCCGGGACGCTGGCCGGCGGACTGGACCGGAGCGTGGGCGGTGCCGGCCGGCTCGCCGACGGCCTGGACGCGTCCACGGCCGGCGCGGGCCAGCTCTCCGGCGGCCTGGACCGGAGTGCCGACGGCGCCGGTGACCTGGCCGACGGGCTCGGGCAGTTGCGGACCGGCGCGGTGCAGCTCGCCGACGGGACGGCACGGGCGGCCTCCGCCACCCGCGCCGTCGCCGACCGGGTCGACCACGCGGCCGGCCGGGTCGAGCCGGTGCTGCGGGAGAACGCCGAGCTGATCGAGACGTCCGCGACCGCCGTGGCCGAGGGCGCCGAGGCCCTCGCTGCCGGGCTGGACGTGCTGCCCACCCGGGCCGAGGAGGCGGTGAACGCCGCCCGGGCGGTCCGCGACCGGCTCGACGCGCTGGTCGCGGCCCACCCCGAGCTGGCCGACGACCCGGCCGTGGTGGCCGCCCGCCGGGCCGCCGACCAGGCGGTCGCCGCGGCCGAGGCGGTGGTGGCCGGGCTGGAACGGACCGACCTCGCCGCCCTGCGGGAGCGGATGACGGCGGTGGCGGCGACCGCGCGCGAGATCGCGGCGGCCGCCCCGCACCTCGCCGACGACGTCGCCGCCGCCCGCGCGAAGGTGGACGAACTGGCGAGCGGCCTGACCACCCTCGCCGAGGGCAGTGCCCGGCTGCGGGACGGCCTGGACACGGCCGCCACCGGCGCGGACGAGCTGCACGGCGGGCTGTTCCGCCTTGCCAGCGGCGCCCGGGAACTGGACGGCGGCCTCCAGCGGCTGGGCGCCGGCAGTGAACGGCTCGCCGACGGACTCGTCCGGCTGGAGGGCGGCGCCGGGGACCTCGCCGACGGGCTGACGCGGCTCGGCACGGGCGCCGGCGACCTCGCCGACGGGCTCACCGCCGGGGCCGGGAAGATCCCCGGGTACGACGACGCGGACGCCCGCGCCGACATCCTCGGGGATCCGGTGGCGCTGGACCGCACCGCGCACAACGCCGCCGGCTCGTACGGCGTGGGCTTCGCCCCGTACTTCCTCGGCCTGGCTCTCTGGGTCGGCGCGATGATCACGTACCTGCTGCTGCGCCCGCTCAACCGGCGGCACGTGATGTCCGGTGCGGCGGCCTGGCGGGTCGCGCTCGCGGGCTGGCTGCCCGCCGCGGCGATCGGCCTGGCCCAGGCCGGGGTGCTCTTCGCGGTGGTGACGCTGGCGCTCGGGCTGGACCCGGCGCGGCCCGCCGCGACCCTCGGGGTGCTGGCGCTGGCCTCGCTCGTCTTCACCGCGATCGTGCAGTGGCTCGGCGCGCAGCTCGGCCCGGCCGGGCGGTTGGCCGCCCTGGCGCTGCTCATGCTGCAGCTCACCTCGTCCGGCGGCACCTACCCGGTGGAGACATCGCCCGGCTTCTTCCAGGTGATCCACCCGTGGCTGCCGATGAGCTACCTGGTCACGGCGCTGCGCCACACCATCAACGGCGGGGCGGTCGGGCCGGTGGTGACCGGCGCGCTCGTGCTGGTCGCGTTCGGGGCGGGCGCGCTCGTGCTCACCGGCCTCGCCGCGCGGCGGGCGCGCCGGCTGACCCCGGCCACCCTCCACCCGGAGCTGGCCATGTGAGGATGCTGGGGGCGGCGCGGAGTGCACGGGGGAGAGCGAGTGGCGGACGGACGGAGCCGGCGGCGGGAGGACACCCGTCAGCGCCTCTTCGAGGCGGCCGTGGAACTCATCGCCGAGCAGGGCTACTCCGCCACCACCGTGGACGACATCGCCGCCCGCGCCGGCGTCGCCAAGGGCACCGTCTACTACAACTTCCAGTCCAAGACGGTCCTCTTCGAGGAGTTGCTGCGGCACGGCATCGGTCTGCTGACCGCCGAGTTCCGCGCCGCCGTGGCCGGGTTGCCGCCCCGCGAGGCGCTGGCCGCCCTGGTGCGCGCCGAACTGGAGTACATCCGCCGCTACCGGGCCTTCGCCCAGTTGCTGCTGTCGGAGATGTGGCGCACCAACCGGGAGTGGCAGCAGACCCTGCGGCTGCTGCGCGGCGAGGCGATCGAGGTGATCGCCGAGACCGTACGGGCCGGCGTGGCCAGCGGGGACCTGCCGGCGGACCTGGACGTGCGGACCGCCTCGTCGGCGCTGTTCGGCGTCGGCCTGGTGGTCGCCGTGGACTGGCTCGTCTTCCAGCCCGACCGCCCCCTCGAGGACGTGCAGGACGCCCTCCTCATCATCGTGCGACGGGTCGCCGAGGCGTAAGGAAGGGCCCCTTGTTAACGCCTGCGGTAGAGGAGGGGCCCCCTGGTGACGCGCCACCGCGCGTCACCAGGCGGCGACGCATCGACGGGTAAATGCGTTGATCGCCCGGGTCGACTCGGGCGACGCTGGTCCTACCGCCACCGTCTGCCGTAAGGGGTCTCGCCGTGCGTCTGCTCCGCGACATGTGGGCCACGTCGCCCCGCCGCATGGCGATCGTGACCGTCCTGGTCGTGCTCGGCGCCGGCGGCCAGGCGGCCGCCGCGGCCCTGGCCGGGCCGGTCCTGCTGCACCGGTCCACCGGATACTTCACCGTCCTCGCCGCCGCGCTGGTCGCCGCCGTCGTCAGCGACCTCGTCGTCAGCCTGCTGATGGCGGGCGTGACCGCGGACTGGTCCGCCGCCGTCCGGCGCCGGCTGTGCCGGGTCGCGTTCGGGCAGGACCTGCCCACTCTGGAGACGACGCCGGTCGGTGAGCTGCTCGACCGCATCGACGGCGACGTCTACCAGGTCGCCGCCGCCGTGCGGGCCCAGGGCGTACGCATCGCGCAGATGCTGGCGGTCGGTGTGCTCTCCACCGCCGTCGCGATCGGCGTGTGGTGGCCGGCCGGCGTCACCATGCTGGTGCTGGCCGGTGCGCTCGTCGTCGGCCTGCGCCGGCCCACCGCCCGGATCGTGCCGGCCCGGATGGCGGAGGAGGAGGCCTGGTCCGACCTGGCGGCGGTGATGGAGGAGGCCATCCACGGCCAGGACGACGTCCGCACCAGCCTCGCCCAGCCGTACGTGCTCCGGCTCTACGCCACGCGGGCGGCGGCCGTGCTCTCCCGCGGCCTGCGGGTCTGGCGGATGTCGGCGAAGGTGACGACCGTGGCGGCCGGGGTCACCCGTGCGGGGATCGCGGCGGTGGTGCTCGCCGGGGCGTGGGCACTGGCCACCGGCCGGATGGACGGCGCCCGACTCACCGCGGTGTGGCTGCTCGCCATCGCGTTCGGCGCCACCGTCGAGCACGTCAGCCGGATGGTGCCCGAGCTGCAGTACGCGCTCGGCGCCTGGGGCCGCGTGCAGCTGCTGGAGGACTCGCCGCAGGAACCCACCGGCGGGCAGGCCCCGCTCGACGGTGACCTCTCGGTCCGGGGGCTCACCTTCCGCTACCCGGTGGCCGACGGCACCCGGGGGCCCGCCCTGCGCGACGTCCACCTGACCTTCACCCGCGGCCGCTCGTACGCGCTGGTCGGCCGCACCGGCTCCGGCAAGTCGACCCTGGCCAAGGTGCTCACCCGGGCCGTCGACGTGCCGGCGGGGACGGTCTTCCTCGGCGGCCGCGACCTGCGCGACCTCGACGTCGAGCAGCTCCGCCGGTGGATCGCCGTGGTGCCGCAGCGCACCGAGATCCTGGCCGGGACGCTCGCCGAGAACGTCGCGCTCTTCGATCCCGGCCTGCTCGACGACGCGGCCCGCGCGCTGCACGAGCTGGGTCTCGCCACCTGGATCGCCGAGCTGCCCGACGGGCTGCACACCCGGCTCGGCGAGGGCGGGCACGTGCTTTCCGCCGGGCAGGAGCAACTGGTCGCGTTCGCCCGGATCCTGGTGCGGGACCCGCACGTGGTGATCCTGGACGAGGCCACCGCCCGGCTCGACCCGGTCACCGAGGCGCGCGTGCAACGCGCCACCGAGCGGCTGCTGCGCGACCGGATCGGCATCGTCATCGCCCACCGGCTCTCCTCGGTGCGGCACTGCGACGAGGTGGTCGTGCTGGCCGACGGCGCGGTGGTCGAGGCGGGACCGCTGCGGGAGTCGGAGCGCTTCGCCGAACTGCTCGCCACCAGCCACACCGCCGCGTACGCCCGGGGTGGCACGCGCAGCCGCGGCGGCGGGCTCGACCTGCTGGAGGGCCCGGAGCCGGACGCGCCGGGGGACCAAGCTCCGTCCGCCGAGCCCGCCGACCGCACACCACCGGCGGGGGCCGCGCCCGAGGACCGCACGCCACCGCCGACCGCGACGTTCGCGGGCACGCTGCGGGAGATCGTGCGGCTGGTCTTCAACGACCCGCGGTACGGGCTGGCGGCGCTGGCGCTGTTCATGGTGCTGGTGCTGATCGGCCTGGACGGCCCGTTGCTGCCGTGGCTCTGGGCGGACGTGGTCGACGGCGTCGGCGACCCGTGGCTGCCGGCGCTCGGCATCGCCGCCGGGCTGCTGGTGACGCTGCCCGTCCCCTGGTACACGAGCATCTGGTTCCCGGGCTGGTGGGTCCGGCAGATGCTGCGGATCAGCCTGCGCCTCGTGCACGGGCAGACCGGGCCCCGGCGGGTCAGCACGCACACCCCGGCCGAGGTGGTGGCCCAGGGCGGTGACACCGAACGGGTCGTGCAACTGGCCGACAACCTGCTGGATCAGGCGGCCGCACTCGTGCTGCTGGTGGCGATGACGGCGATCTCCGGCAGCGTCGTACCCGGGCTGTTCTTCGCCGGGACGATGCTGGTGTCCGGGCTGGCGGCGACGCTGTTCGGCCCTCGCCTGGAGCGCACCGCGCGGGAGACGGTGGCGGCGCGGGCGGCGTTCGCGACCGCGCTGGTCTCCTCGCTGTCCGCCGCCCGTACGGTGAAGCTGGCCGGCGCGACCCGGCCGGTGCTCACCCACCTCGCCGACCTGGACGTGACGCGCAGCGAGCGGCAGCGGCGGGAGATCTCCGTGCAGGTGTGGTCCCGGTCGACGCCGTCGCTGGTCAGCGGGCTGCTGCCGATCGGCGCCTGGGCGCTGTTCCTGACCGGCACGCTGTCGGCGGGGGCGACCCTGGTCGCCGTGGCCACGCTCGCCGCGGCGCGCTGGTTCGCGTGGACCACGGCGTCGCTGATCTCGCAGGTGCCGTCCGCGCGGGTGTGGACCCGCCGGACGATGGCGATGGCCGGCGTGGCCGCGTACTCGGCTTCCCTGCCCGACGTGGACCTGGCCACCGGGGAGGCACCGGCGCCGGCCGTGCCGCCGCGGCACCCGCTGCGCCGGCTGGAGCTGTCCGGCTTCGGCGTCCGGCACACCGACGGCACGACGGCCGTGCGGGAGGTCGACCTGACCGTGGAGCGCGGCCAACTCGTGCTGGTGGTCGGGCCGGTCGGCTCGGGCAAGTCGTCACTGCTGCGGGCCCTGGCCGGGATCGCGCCGCACACGGGTCGCCTGACCTGGAACGGTGAGCCGGTCACCGAACCGGAGCTGTTCCTGCGCCCGCACCAGGTGGGTTACGTCGGCCAGCTGCCCCGGGTGCTGTCCGGGACGGTCGCCGACAACATCACCCTCGGCCATCCGGTCGACGCCGCCGCGGCCGTGTCGACCGCCCAGCTCGACCACGACCTCGCGGCGTCCGGGGCCGGGCTGGGGCTGATGATCGGGCACAAGGGCACCCGGCTCTCCGGCGGGCAGCTCCAGCGCCTCGCGCTGGCCCGGGCGCTCGCACCGCGTACCGAGCTGCTAGTGGCCGACGACGTGTCGTCCGCGCTGGACGTCACCACCGAGCTGGCGCTCTGGGAGGCGCTGCGCCGGCACGGCGTGACGGTGGTCGGCTCGACGTCGAAGCGGGCGGCGCTGGTCCGCGCCGACCACGTCGTGGTGCTGGAGAACGGCCGGGTCGCCGCCCAGGGCCCCTGGCGCGACCTGGAACCAACCTGGTCCCACCTGGCCGGCTGACGCCGCCCGTTACCACCCCCCACCCCGCGCGCCCCTTCGGCCCGCGCGCCCCACCCCCGCGCCCGACCGTGCGTCGATCATGAAGTTAGCGGGGTCAAATCGGGCAGAACCACCCGCTAACTTCATGATCAACCCGAGTGGGTGGGTCAGCGGGGTGGGCGGGTCAGGTGGCGCGGAGGTACTGGGCGGGCCAGGTGGGGGTGGTGCCGAGCTTGGCGGCGGCGCGGTGCGGCCAGTACGGGTCGCGGAGCAGTTCCCGGCCGAGCAGCACCAGGTCGGCCTCTCCGGTCGCCACGATCTGCTCGGCCTGCTCCGGCTCGACGATGAGCCCCACCGCGCCGGTGGCCACGCCGGCCTCCCGCCGGATGCGGGCGGCCAGGGGCACCTGGTAGCCCGGGCCGACGGGCACCGTCGCGTCGGGGGACGCCCCGCCGGAGGAGCAGTCGACGAGGTCGACGCCGGCGGCGGCCAGTTCGCCGGCGAGGACGACGCTGTCGTCGACCGACCAGCCGCCGTCAACCCAGTCGGTGGCGGAGATCCGGGCCAGCACCGGCAGGTCCTCGCCGACGGCGGCGCGGACCGCCCGCGCCACGGCCAGGGTGAGGCGCATCCGGCCCGCGCGGTCGCCGCCCCACCCGTCGGTGCGGTGGTTCGTCAGCGGCGACAGGAACTCGTGCAACAGGTAGCCGTGCGCGGCGTGGATCTCGACCGCCTGGAAGCCGGCGTCGACGGCGCGACCGGCCGCCGCCGCGAACGCCTCGACCACTGCGGCGATGCCGGACTCGTCCAGCGCGGTCGGACGCCGGTAGTCGGGAACGAAGGGTTCGTTGCCCGGGCCGACGGGGGTCCAGCCACCCTCGGTGTCCGGAACGCCACCCCGTCGCGGCTCCCACGGCCGGTACGTGGAGGCCTTGAATCCGGCGTGCGCCAACTGCACCGCCGGCACCGCGCCCTGCGCGGCGACGAACGCGGTGACCGGCCGCCACGCGTCGACGTGCGCGCCGGACCAGAGGCCGGTGTCCTGGGGGCTGATCCGCCCGTCGGGCAGCACCGCGGTGGCCTCGGTCAGGACCAGGCCGGCGCCGCCGACGGCCCGGGTGCCGAGGTGCACGAGGTGCCAGCCGGTCGGCAGGCCGTCCGGGCCGGCGGTGTACTGGCACATCGGCGCGAGGGCCACCCGGTTGGGCAGCGTCACCGCGCGCAGGGCGAGGGGGGTGAACAGGGTGCTCATCTCGTCATCCTCTCGACTGCGCGACGGAGGACACCGGTGCGGTGCCCTCCGTCGCGGACGGGATGGTCAGGCCGGGACCGGCGCCAGGTCCTCGTCCCGGGCCGGGCGGGGTTCGCGCTCGACGGCGGCGCGCCGGCCGGCCGAGTCGTACGCGGTCCGGTCGAGGGTGCCCTCCCGGGCGGCGACGATCGTCGGCACGAGCGCCTGACCGGCCACGTTGGTGGCGGTCCGGATCATGTCGAGGATCGGGTCGATGGCCAGTAGCAGGCCCGCGCCGGCCAGCGGCAGGCCGAGCGTGCTCAGGGTCAGGGTCAGCATGACGATCGCACCGGTCAGGCCGGCGGTCGCCGCCGAGCCGACCACGGAGACGAATGCGATCAGCAGGTAGTCGGTGACGCCCAGGTCCACCCCGAAGACCTGTGCCACGAAGATCGCGGCCAGGGCCGGGTAGATCGCCGCGCAGCCGTCCATCTTCGTGGTGGCCCCGAAGGGCACCGCGAAGGAGGCGTACTCGCGGGGGACGCCGAGGCGCTCGACCGAGCGCTGGGTCACCGGCATGGTGCCCACCGAGGAGCGGGAGACGAACGCCAGCTCGATCGCCGGCCAGGCGCCGGCGAAGAAGCGCAGCGGGTTGAGCCGGCCGGCGCCGAGAAGCAGCAGCGGGTAGACGACGAACAGCACGATCGCGCAGCCCACGTACACGGCGGTGGTGAAGCGCGCGAGCGGGGCCAGCAGGTCCCAGCCGTACGAGGCGACGGCGTTGCCGATCAGGCCCAGGGTGCCGATCGGGGCGAGCCGGATCACCCACCACAGCGCCTTCTGGACGATCTCCAGCAGCGCGCGGTTGAGCGCGACGAACGGCTCGGCGGCCGGGCCGACGAGCAGTGCGGCGGCGCCGACGACGAGGGCGAGGAAGACGATCTGGAGCACGTTGCCCTCGACGAACGCGCCGACCGGGTTGGTCGGCACGATGCCGGTGAGGAAGTCGGTCCACGAGCCGGTCTTCTTCGGGGCGGTGGCGGCGGCGGTGTCCAGGGTGACGCCGCGGCCGGGGTCGGTGAGGACGCCGAGGCCGATGCCGACGCCCACCGCGACCAGCGCGGTCACGCCGAACCAGAGCAGGGTCTTCAGCGCCAGCCGGGCGGCGTTCGTCACGCCCCGCAGGCTGACCACGCTGACCACGATCGCGGTGAAGACCAGCGGCGGCACGGCCAGCTTGAGCAGCTGGACGAACAGGCCGCCGACGGTGTCGAGGGTGCTGGCGAGCCAGGTCAGGTCGTTGGCGCGGGCCAGGAAGCCGAGCGCCACGCCGAGAACGAGCCCGAGCAGGATCTGCATGGAAAAGGGAACTCTGCGCACGGAAGGTCCAAGTCTGGAGGGGGTCGGTCAGGGCGGCGTCAGGGGAGAAGCCGCGCCGGACAGACGCCGCTGGCCTGCAGTCGGAGGTCGACGTACAGGCGCACGGTGAGGTTCCAGACGTTGGTCATCGTTGGCCGACGCTACTCGCGGCGCACGCACGGCTGGAAGGACCGACTTGGGTGACGCTCCTTACAGCCCGGGTCTCCTCACCGCCGGGCCGCGCCGAGCGCGGCGGCGGTGGCCAGACCCCAGCCGGCGGCCACCGCCAGCAGCAGCCGCTCCAGCACCCCGACCAGGCCGCTCCGGCCGACCGTCAGCATCGCCAGGCCGATCGCCCCGGACAGCGGCAGCGCCAGGGCGACGCCCACGCCGGCGATCCGGCGCAGCGGCCGGTGCGCGGCGGGGGAGAGCAGCACCGCCAGCATCGCGAACACCACCGCCGCCGTCGCGGCGATGCTGGCCCCGCCGTGCACCAGGTCGGCCACCGTGGCCCGCTCGAACGGCGGCAACGGGCAGCCGGCGCTGCACGTGACCGCGCCGGAGAGCAGGGTGCAGAGACCACCGGCGGCGAGCAGCGCCGCCGCCGGCCGCAGCGCCGCCGGAAGCGCCGCCGCGAGCAGCAGCAACGCCGTGGCGAGGGCGAAGACCCCGATCCGGTACGCCGGGGCGTACGCGCTGCCGGCCACGCCGGCCTCGCTGACGTACCCGGTCAGACCGGGGCCGGGACCGGCGACCACGGCGACGGTCACCGCGGCGACCCCGGCGACGGTGCTGCCGGCCGCGACCGCCGCGGCAGCCGCCCGGCGAGTGCCCACGGCGGCGGACCCGGCCGGGGGCCGGCGGGCGGTCGCGGTGCCCCGGCGCCGGTCAGCCACGTCCGTGGGGCGTCGTCCAGCCGGCGAGGTCCGGACCCAGCGGCACGATCCCGGTGGGGTTGATCATCTTGTGGGTGGCGTAGTAGTGCCGCTTGATGTGGTCGAAGTCCACCGTCTCGCCGAAGCCCGGCGTCTGGAACAGGTCCCGGGCGTACGCCCACAGCACCGGCATCTCGGTCAGCTTCTGCCGGTTGCACTTGAAGTGCCCGTGGTACGCCACGTCGAAGCGCACCAGCGTGGTGAACAGGCGGACGTCGGCCTCGGTGATCGAGTCGCCCATCAGGTAGCGCCGGCCGGCCAGCCGCTCCGACAGCGCGTCCAGCCGGGCGAAGAGCGCCCGGAACGCCTCGTCGTACGCCGACTGGGAGGTGGCGAACCCGCACCGGTAGACGCCGTTGTTGACGTCCCGGTGGATCTCCGCCATCAGCGCGTCCATCTCCGGTCGCAGCTCCACCGGGTACAGGTCCGGCGCCCCCGGCTTGTGGAAACGTCGCCACTCGGTGGAGAAGTCGAGCGTGAGCTGCGGGTAGTCGTTGGTGACCACCCGAGCGGTGAGCGTGTCGACCAGCGCCGGAACGGTGACCCGGCCGGTGTAGTCGGGGTCGCTCGCCAGGTACGCCTCGGAGAGGTAGCCGATCCCGAGCACCGGGTCGAACGCGTCCGGGTCGAGGGTGAACCGCCAACCCCGCTCGTCCCGGATCGGGTCCACGGTGCCGAGGGAGATCACGTCGTCCAGCCCGAGCAGGCTGCGGACGATCCGGGCCCGGTGCGCCCAGGGACAGGCGCGGCACCAGATCAGCCGGTAGCGGCCCGGCTCCACCGGCCAGCGGTCCTGGTCGTCCGGCCCACCACCCGGTACCGAGGTGGAATGCGGGGTGACCCGACCGGTGAACCGGTTGGGCTGGCGTACGAACTCGCCACCGCGACTGGTCTCTGCGCTGAACTGGGCCCGGGCCATGCCGTCAACCTATCCCGTCCGCGCGCGGATATCCTGGCCCCCGGAACGCCGGCCGCGACCCGGCGGGCGCTCCGACCCCACCCTTCCCACCCCCAGAGGACTCGCGATGACCGTGGCATACCTGGTGGCCGGTGTCCGCACCCCGATCGGCCGGTACGCCGGCGCGCTCGCCGGCGTCCGCCCCGACGACCTGGCCGCACACGTGATCCGCGAGCTGGTCGCCCGCCACCCGTCGGTGGACTGGGCCCGCACCGACGACGTCGTCCTCGGTTGCGCGAACCAGGCCGGCGAGGACAACCGCAACGTCGCGCGGATGGCGGCGCTGCTCGGCGGCCTGCCCGAGGAGGTGCCCGGCAGCACCGTCAACCGGCTCTGCGGCTCCGGCCTGGACGCCCTCGCGTCCGCCGCCCGCTCGATCGTCGCCGGCGAGGCCGACCTCGTGGTGGCGGGTGGCGTGGAGAGCATGAGCCGGGCGCCGTTCGTGCTGCCCAAGGCGGAGACCGCGTTCGCCCGCACCGCCGAGGTGTACGACACCACCATCGGCTGGCGGCTGGTCAACCCGCTGATGAAGCGGGGCTGGGGCATCGACTCGATGCCGGAGACGGCGGAGAACGTGGCCGCCGAGTACGGCGTCGACCGTGCCGCCCAGGACGGGTTCGCGTACCGGTCCCAGCAGCGGGCCGCGAAGGCGCAGGCCGACGGCCGGTTCGCCGAGGAGATCGTGCCGGTCACCGCCCCCGCCGGCCGGCGGGAGATGAAGCTGGTCGAGGTCGACGAGCACCCTCGGGAGACGTCGCTGGAGAAGCTCGCGGCGCTGCCCACGCCGTTCCGCGAGGGCGGCACGGTGACCGCCGGCAACTCCTCGGGCGTCAACGACGGCGCGGTGGCGCTGCTGGTCGCGTCGGAGGCCGCGGTCGCCCGGTACGGGCTCACCCCGCTGGCCCGGGTGGCGGGCGCCGCCGCGGCCGGCGTACCCCCGCGGATCATGGGGGTGGGTCCGGTGCCGGCCACCCGTAAGCTGCTCGACCGGCGCGGCCTGGCGCTGGGCGACGTGGACGTGGTCGAGCTGAACGAGGCGTTCGCCGCGCAGGCGGTGGCCGTGCTGCGCGAGCTGGGCCTGCCCGAGGACGCCGAGCACGTCAACCCGAACGGCGGCGCGATCGCGCTCGGGCACCCGCTCGGCGCGAGTGGCGCCCGGCTGGCCCTGACCGCCGCGTTGGAGCTGCGTCGCCGCGGCGGCCGGCGCGCGCTGGCCACGATGTGCGTCGGCGTGGGCCAGGGCATCTCGCTGTTGCTGGAGGCCGCCGGCTGAGCCGGCCGTACCGCGTCCGCCGGGCACCGGGGGACGCGGTACGGTGACCCCACCGGCCACTGTGGTCGGTCGGTTCCGCTGGGTGACGGCGGGGGCCGGCGGGCGACGTCGTCCGGCTTGGATCTCCCGTACCGGGTGGGGCGGGCCTAGAGTGGTGGGCACCACACGACCCGCGGGTCGGCCGGTGGGCCTCCGTGTGTCCGCACGCGCCCCGACACCGGTTCCCTCCCGCACCGCGGCGACGACTTGGGGTGCAGCACAGTGCAGATGCCGGACGGACTTCCCGCCGAGATCGACCTCTCCCGGCCCAGCGCGGCCCGGGTGTACGACTACTTCCTGGGCGGTGCCCACAACTTTGAGATCGACCGGCAGCTCGCCGAGCAGATCGCCAGTATGACGCCGAACCTGGCGGGCACGATGCGCGCGGGCCGGGAGTTCCTCCGCCGCGCCGTACGGGTGCTGCTGGACGCCGGTATCGACCAGTTCCTCGACATCGGCTCCGGCATCCCGACCGTCGGCAACGTGCACGAGGTGGCCCAGTCCACGAACCCGAAGGCCCGGGTGGTGTACGTGGACATCGACCCGGTGGCCGTGGCGCACAGCCGGGAGCTGCTGGTCGGGAACGACCTGACCGGGGTGGTCCACGCCGACCTGCGGGAGCCGGAGCGCATCCTCGCCGAGTCCCGCGAGTCCGGCCTGCTCGACTTCAACCGGCCGCTCGGCATCCTGCTCGCCGGGGTGGTGCACTTCATCCCGGACACCGACCGGCCGGGCGACATCCTGGCCACGCTGCGGGCCGCCGCCGCACCGGGCAGCCACCTCGTGATCTCCCACTCCACGTACGAGGACCAGCCGCAGGAGATGCTCGACGCCCAGCGGCTGTCGGCGCGGACCGACACCGAGATCACGCTGCGCTCCCGCGCCGAGATCACCGGCTTCTTCGGGGACTGGACGATCCTCGAGCCGGGCGTCGTCCACATGCCGCTGTGGCGGCCCGACTCGCCGTCCGACGTGGACGACAAGCCGGAGCAGTTCGGCGCGTTCGGCGGTGTGGCCCGGTACGACCGGCCCGCCGGCTGATCGAGGTGGCCGCCGTCCCGGAGCCGGGCGGGCACGACGTCAGCCGGGCCGGCGCCCGGGGGTACGCGGCCGAGTGGGCCCGTGCCGTGCGCCGGCTCGGCTTCGTGCCGCTGAGCGCCGGTGAGACGGAGCGGCTGCTGCACCTGCACACCGTCCGGCTGGCGCGGGCGCTGCTCGCCGAGCCGTTCTCGACCCGCCCGGCCGCCGACGTCGGTCGGGCGCTGGTCGAGGCGCACCTGACCGAGCCGGGTGTGCTCGACTGGTCCGTGCGGGCCCTCGGCGACCGCTTCGTCGCCCAGGTGCTGCCCGACCGGGCGCCCACGGCCGGGACGGCCGACCGCGTCGCCGCGATGCAGGGCGCGCTGGCGGCCGGGTTCGCCCGCGCGCTGCGCGACCGCACCTTCGCCCAGCAGGAGCGGATCGCCCGCTCCGCCTGGCAGGCCCGGGACGAGGTGGAGCAGGCGCTGCGGGACAGCGAGGCCCGCTTCCGTGCGGTGTTCACCGGCGCGGCCATGGGCATCGGCATCGCCGGCGTCGACGGTCGGATCATCGACGTCAACCAGGCCTTCGCCGACATGCTCGGCTACTCCATCGACGAGCTGCGGCAGATCAACGTGGCGTCGCTGTTCCATCCCGACGACGCGGCCGGCATGTGGGAGCTGTACCAGGAGCTGATCGAGGGCAAGCACGACTCCGCCCGGGTCGAGAAGCGCTACTACCGCAAGGACGGCAGCGTCGTCTGGACGGACCTGGCCGTCTCGCTGATCCGGTACGACGACGGCCGCCCCCGGTTCACGGTGGCGATGGTCGAGGACATCACCGAGCGGTACGAGCTCCAGCAGCGGCTCCGCTTCCAGGCGTTGCACGACCCGCTCACCGGCCTGCCCAACCGCACCCTCTTCTTCGAGACCCTCGGCCTGGTCCTCGACACCACCGACGCCGAGCGCCGCGTCGGCCTCTGCTTCCTCGACCTGGACGGCTTCAAGGCGGTCAACGACAGCCTGGGCCACGACCTCGGCGACCAGTTGCTGATGGCGATCGCCCGCCGGCTGGCCGACTGCGTCGCCGGTCGCGGCCATCTGGTCGCCCGGATGGGCGGTGACGAGTTCGTCATCCTGGTCGACGACGCGGAGGAGATCGACGACGTGGTGGCGGTGGCCGAGGCCGCCCTGGCCGCTGTCGCCGCCCCGGTCCGCATCGGTGACCACCAGCTCGCGGTCTCGGCGAGTGTCGGCATCGTCGAGTGCCCGGTCGGTGCGACCAGCGCTTCGGAGCTGATGAAGGCCGCCGACACCACGCTGTACTGGGCCAAGGCCGAGGGGCGGAGCCGGTGGGCGGTGTGGGATCCGGAGCGCAGCGCTCGGGACATCGCCCGTTCCGCGCTCGTCGCCGGGCTGCCGGCGGCCCTGGACCGGGGCGAGTTCGTGCTGCACTACCAGCCGATCGTGTCCCTGCTGGAGGGCTCGATGGTGGCCGTCGAGGCGCTCGTCCGCTGGCAGCATCCCGAGCTGGGCCTGGTCGGCCCGGACCGGTTCATCGGCCTGGCCGAGGAGACCGGCCTGATCGTCCAGCTCGGCGAGTGGGTGCTGCGGCGGGCGTGCCGGGACGCGGAGGCGTGGCGGAGCGCGTTCCCCGAGGCCCATCTGGTGGTGAGTGTCAACCTCGCGGCCCGGCAGGCGGAGGACCCGGCCATCGTGGACACGGTCGCCGACGCGCTAGCGTGCAGCGGTCTCCCCGCCGGGCTGTTGCAGCTGGAGCTGACCGAGAGCGCCGTGATGGGGACCGCCGGGGAGCCGCTGCGGTCGCTGCACCGCCTGGCCGGGTTGGGCGTACGGCTGGCGATCGACGACTTCGGGACCGGGTACTCGAACCTGGCGTACCTGCGCCGGCTGCCGATCCACTGCCTGAAGCTCGCCGGTCCGTTCGTGGAGGGCATCCGTGGCGACGGTCCGGAGGCGGTGGCCGGCCACCGGGACGAGCGGATCGTGGACGCCCTGGTCCGGTTGGCGCACGCCTTGGAGCTGTGGGTGACGGCCGAGGCGGTGGAGACCGAGGTGCAGGCCGAACGGCTGCGGGCGCTGCGCTGCGACACCGGGCAGGGGCGCTGGTTCGGTCCGCCGGCGCCCGCGGCCGAGATCACCGCCCGGCTCCGCGGGGAGGGGACGTGACGGGCGTACGCCCGGGTGGGCGTGGTGGCCGGGTGGCCGGCGCCTCGGCGCGGGGCCTGGCGGGGCGCGGTGGCCGGGTGCCGGGCGCGGCGGCCCGCCCGGCGTGCGGGAGAGTGGCGGCGTGGGGCTGACGGACACGCAGGCGGTGGTCACGCTGGTCGCCGGGCTGGCGATCCTGGCCGGCCTGGCGGGGGTGGTGGTGCCCGGCCTTCCGGCGCTGCCGCTGTGCTGGGGCGGGGTGCTGGTCTGGGCCGTCTTCGGCGGTGCCGGGCCGGGGCGGTGGGTGGTGCTCGCCCTCGCCTCGGTCGTGACGGCCGGCGGGGCGGTGGTCAAGTACGCCTGGCCGGGGCGCAACCTCAAGCAGAGCGGCGTGCCCACGTCGTCGCTGCTGGCGGGCGGCCTGTTGGGGGTGGTGGGCTTCTTCGTGATCCCGGTGGTGGGGCTGCTGCTCGGTTTCGTCGCCGGGGTGTGGGGCGCCGAGCGGCTGCGGCTGGGCAGCAACGCGCTCGCTTGGCCGGCCACGGTGCAGGCGCTCAAGGCGGCCGGGCTCTCGATGCTGGTGGAGTTCCTCGCCGGGTTGACCGTGGCCGGTCTCTGGGTGGCCGGCCTGCTGTTCGCCTGAGCGGCGGGCCGCGGCCGGGAGGGCGGCGGCGCGGGGACCCGTCGGGCACGGCGTAGCGCCGTGCGTGAGAGAGAGATGGTGGGTGCCCCGCGCCGCCGCGGACCGGGCGTTGCCGAGCGCCCGGTGGTGGCCCGTTGTGATCGGGCCTGGTCACGTGGTCAAGCATGCGGTCGCGGCAGCCGGATCGGCAACGTAATTTGGCGGCGGGGCAGGGTGGCCGGCATCGGTTAATGGTCTGGTCCTGAACGATTTTTGGTCGATCTCCATTGACCTGCTTCAGGGCGTGGGCCCATCATCCGGTCAGAAGTGGCGTACGTCACAGCCTTCATTCCGGCGGTCCAAGGAGGCATCGATGAGCTCAACGATCCAGGACGGCGTGCCCCGACCAGCCCCGCTCACCGACGAGGAACGGCTCGCCCAACTGGGCTACCAGCAGGAACTGCGCCGGAAGCTGTCCGGCTTCTCCAACTTCGCGGTCTCGTTCTCGATCATCTCCATCCTGGCCGGCGCGATCACCTCGTACGGCATCGCCATGACGGCCGGCGGCCCGCTGGCGATCACGCTGGGCTGGCTCTTCGTCGGCGTCATGGTGATTTTCGTGGCGCTGGCCATGGCCGAGATCTGCTCGGTCTACCCGACGGCCGGAGCGCTGTACTGGTGGGCCGCCGCGCTGGCCAAACGGAACAAGGCCGCGTGGGCCTGGTTCGTCGGGTGGTTCAACTTCCTGGGCGAGGTGGCGGTGACCGCCGCGATCGACTTCGGGGCGGCGATCACCACGTCGGCGTTTCTGAGCCTCACGTTCGACATGGAGGTGACGGCCGAACGGACCTTCCTGATCTTCCTGGTCATCATCGTCGCCCACGGCCTGCTCAACACCTTCGGCGTCAACCTCGTCCGGGTCCTGTCGGACATCAGCGCCTGGTGGCACCTGGTCGGCGTGGCGGTCATCGTCGCCGTGCTCGCGATCGTGCCCGACCAGCACAAGCCGATCTCCGAGGTCTTCCTCGAGGTGCGCAACGAGACCGGCTTCACCTTCGCCGGCGCGGCCGGTTACGCGGTGCTCATCGGTCTGCTGATGGCCCAGTACACGTACACCGGCTACGACGCCAGCGCCCACGTGGCGGAGGAGACGCACGACGCGGCACGGTCCGCGCCCCGCGGCATCGTGATGTCGGTGGTGGTCTCGGTCATCGCCGGTTTCGTGCTCCTGTTCGCCATCACCTGGTCGATCCAGGACTACGAGGCGCAGCGGACCACCGACCTGGGTCTGCCCCCGGCGCAGATCTTCATCGACGCCGCCGGGGACGACCTCGGCACGTTCCTGCTCTTCATCTGCGTGGTCGCCCAGTTCTTCTGCGGCATGGCGTCGGTCACGGCGAACTCGCGGATGGCGTACGCGTTCAGCCGCGACGGCGCGCTGCCCGGTTCCCGGATCTGGAAGCGCGTCAACCGGCGCACCGGCACGCCGACGAACTCGATCTGGCTCTGTGTCGCCTGCTCGTCACTGCTGGTCCTGCCGTCGCTCTGGAACACCACGGCGTATCTCGCGGCCACGTCCATCGCGGTGATCGGCCTGTACATCGCGTACGTGGCACCGGTCTTCCTGCGCCGGCGCACGCCGGACTTCGCGGTCGGCCCGTGGAACCTGGGCCGGTGGAGCGCGGCGGTCGGGTGGATCGCGATCGTCTGGGTCGCGATCATCTGCGTGCTGTTCGTGCTTCCGACCAGCAGCCCCGTCACCGCCACCACCTTCAACTACACGATCGTCGCGGTCGGCGTCGTACTCGGCGGCGCCGGGCTGTGGTGGGTGCTCAGCGCGCGGCACTGGTTCACCGGTCCCCGCCACAACGTGCCGGACCCGGCGATCCCCAGGCCGGCGGCCGGCGCGGAGCCCGTCACCGAGCCGACCGAGTAGGGCCGGTGCCGCCCGGGTGGCGGGTGCTCCGGGGGACCCGCCACCCTGGACACGTGGAGGGACGGTTGAGGGCGATCCGTGCCGGCGCCGCCGAGCCGGGCGTCGGTGCGGCGTGGGCGCGGGAGGCGAGGGCGGAGCCCGAGCCGGCGCTGCCGGTGTGGCGGCCGGTACGCGGCGGCAACGCCTTCGAGATCACGGTCGCCCGGCTGGTCCAGGCGATCAAGCTGGGCATGGTACGGGTCGGCGAGCGGCTGCCCGCCGAACGCGAACTGGCGGAGCGGCTCCAGGTCAGCCGGGTGACCCTGCGGGAGGCGATAGCGGCCCTGCGGGACGCCGGATACCTGGAGTCCCGCCGGGGGCGGACCGGCGGAACGTTCGTCCGCTCGACGCAGCCCGCACCCGAGGCCGGCGGCCGGCCGGACGCGGGCGAGCTGGCCCGCGAGATGGGCGACCGGCTGCACGACGCGCTGGACTTCCGGCGGGTGGTGGAGTCGGGCGCGGCGGCCCTGGCCGCCAACCGCAGCCTGGCGGCCACCGAGCGGCAGCACCTCGTCGGTGCCCTGGCCGCCTCCCGGGACCGCGATCCGGCCACCCGCCGGGTGTCGGACTCCCGGCTGCACCTGGTCATCGCCGCGGCCAGCGGCTCGCCGTCGTTGGCTGCGGCCGTCGCCGACGTGCAGTTGACCCTCGACCGGCTCCTCGCCGCGATCCCGGTGATCACCAGGAACCTCGACCATTCCGACGCCCAGCACGCCCGGATCGTCGACGCCATCCTGGCCGGTGACGCGGGCGGCGCCCGGGAGGTGATGGAGGAGCACTGCGACGGCACCGCCGAGCTGCTGCGCGCGCTGCTCACCTGAGACGGCCCGGCCATTGACGAATGCAAAGGTTCGGTAGTAGACCTTTCCTATGGAGGCTCGCAGATGAGGAAGGCTCCGCTCACTCTCGAACAGCTGCGGGTCGCCGTCGCCGACCGGGAGATCGACACCGTCGTGCTGGCCCTGGTCGACATGCAGGGGCGGCTGCAGGGCAAGCGGTTCCACGCGCCGTACTTCCTGGACCAGGTGGTCGCGCACGGCAGCGAGGGCTGCAACTACCTGCTCGCCGTCGACGTCGACATGAACACCGTCGACGGGTACGCCATGTCCAGCTGGGAACGGGGTTACGGCGACTTCGCGATGGTGCCCGACCTGGCGACCCTGCGCCGGGTGCCGTGGCAGCCGGGCACGGCGATGGTCCTGGCCGACCTGGAGTGGCTGGACGGCTCCGGCCCGGTCGTCGCCTCACCCCGACAGATCCTCCGCCGGCAGCTCGACCGGCTGGCCGCGTACGGGCTGACCGCGTACGCGGGCACGGAGCTGGAGTTCGTGCTGTACCGGGACTCGTACGAGGAGGCCTGGCGGCGCGGGTACCGGGACCTCACCCCGGCCAACCAGTACAACGTGGACTACTCGCTGCTCGGCACCGCCCGGGTGGAGCCGCTGCTGCGGCGCATCCGCACCCAGATGGCCGGGGCCGGGCTGACGCCGGAGAGCGCCAAGGGCGAGTGCAACCTCGGCCAGCACGAGATCGCCTTCCGGTACGACGAGGCGGTGGCCTGCGCCGACCACCACGTCATCTACAAGAACGGCGCCAAGGAGATCGCCGCCCAGGAGGGCATGTCGATCACCTTCATGGCCAAGCCGAACGCCCGCGAGGGCAACTCCTGCCACATCCACTTCTCGCTGCGGGACCCCGACGGACGGTCCGCGATGCTCGGCGACGGGCCGGCCCACCTGTCACCGACCGGGCAGCGGGTGCTCGCCGGGCTGCTGGCCACGATGCGGGAGTTCAGTCTCCTCTTCGCCCCGAACGTCAACTCGTACAAGCGCTACCAGCCGGGGTCGTTCGCCCCGACCGCGCTGCGCTGGGGCACCGACAACCGCACCTGCGCGCTGCGCCTGGTCGGCCACGGCGCGGGGATGCGGGTGGAGAACCGGGTGCCCGGCGCCGACGTCAACCCGTACCTGGCGATCGCCGCGCTGGTCGCAGGCGCGGTGCACGGCCTGGACCAGAAGCTGGAGCTGGGTCCGGAGTGCACCGGCAACGCGTACGACGACATCCGGGCCGAGCGGGTTCCCGGCACCCTCCGGGAGGCCCACGACCTGTGGCGCACCTCCAGCCTGGCGAGGGACGCCTTCGGCGACGAGGTCGTCGCCCACTACGCCAACCAGGCCCGGGTGGAACTGGCGGCGTACGACGCCGCCGTGACGGACTGGGAGCTGTTCCGTGGCTTCGAACGTCTGTAGCCGCCCACGGCCCTCCGTGATCTCGCACTGTCGGCCCCCGGTTCGTGACGATGCGCGGCCCCCGTCGGGGCGGGAACCGCAAGATCGACGAGGTGCGGAGGGGCGGGGCGCGTGACGGACGTGGTGAACCCGGCAACCGGGGAGCGGATCGCCACTGTTCCCGGGGCGACCCTGGACGAGGTCGACGCGGCGATCGGGCGGGCCGCGGCCGCGTACGAGGCGTGGCGGAACGTCGCGCCCGGGGATCGGGCGCGGGTGCTGCGGCGGTTCGCGGCGCTCGTCGACGAGCACGTGGAGGAGTTGGCGCGGCTGGAGGTGCGCAACGCCGGGCACACGATCGGCAACGCGCGCTGGGAGGCGGGCAACGTCCGTGACGTGCTCGACTACTACGCGGGCGCACCGGAGCGGTTGACCGGGCGCCAGATCCCGGTCCCCGGTGGGCTCGACGTGACCTTCCACGAGCCGCTGGGCGTGGTCGGGGTGATCGTGCCATGGAACTTCCCCATGCCGATCGCCGCCTGGGGCTTCGCACCCGCCCTCGCCGCCGGTAACACCGTCGTGCTCAAGCCGGCCGAGCTGACCCCGCTCACCGCGCTGCGCCTCGCCGAGCTGGGCCGCGAGGCGGGCCTGCCGGAGGGCGTGTTCACCGTCCTGCCGGGCGCCGGCTCGGTGGTCGGGGAGCGGTTCGTCACCCATCCCGCCGTCCGCAAGATCTGCTTCACCGGCTCCACCGAGGTCGGCACCCGGATCATGGCCGGCTGCGCCGCCCAGGTGAAGCGGCTGACGCTCGAGCTGGGCGGGAAGTCCGCCAACCTGGTCTTCGCCGACGCCGACCTAAAGAAGGCGGCGGCGACGGCACCGTACGCCGTCTTCGACAACGCGGGCCAGGACTGCTGCGCCCGGTCGCGGATCCTGGTCCAGCGCCCGGTGTACGACCGGTTCCTGGAACTGCTCGAACCAGCCGTGCGGGCACTGCGGGTGGCGGACCCGGCCGCCGACACCGCCGAGATGGGCCCGCTCATCTCCGCCGGCCAGCGCGACCGGGTCGCCGGGTACGTCGACGGCGCGAAGGTGGCCTTCACCGGCTCCCGACCGGACGGCCCGGGCTTCTGGTACGCCCCGACGGTGCTGCTCGCCGACTCACCAACGGACCGGCACTGGCGGGAGGAGATCTTCGGCCCGGTGGTGTCGGTGCTGCCGTTCGACGACGAGGCCGAGGCGGTCCGGCTGGCCAACGACACCGAGTACGGCCTGTCGGGCTCGATCTGGACCCGGGACGTGGGCCGGGCGATCCGGGTGGCGCGGGCGGTGGAGTCGGGCAACCTCAGCGTCAACTCGCACTCCTCGGTGCGGTACTGGACCCCGTTCGGCGGGATGAAGCGCTCCGGCCTGGGCCGCGAGCTGGGCCCGGACGCGCTGCACTCCTTCACCGACGTCAAGAACGTGTTCATCGCGACGGGAGAGTGACGCCGTGCAGGGACGGTTGACGGACCGGGTGGCCGTGGTCACCGGGGCGGGCAGCGGGATCGGGCTGGCCACCGTGCGGCGGTTCGCCGCCGAGGGCGCCCGGGTCGTCTGCGTGGACATCGACCCCGAGGCGGGCAAGCGGGCCGCGGACGAGGTCGGCGGTGAGTTCGTCGCGGCCGACGTCGCCGACGAGACGGCCGTCCGGGAGCTCTTCGACGGCGTGGTCGCCCGGCACGGGCGGGTGGACGTGGCGTTCAACAACGCCGGCATCTCCCCACCGGACGACGACTCCATCCTGGAGACCGGCCTGGACGCCTGGGAGCGGGTGCTGCGGGTCAACACGACGAGCGTCTACCTGTGCTGCAGGTACGTGATCCCGCACATGCGGCGGCAGGGCAAGGGGTCGATCATCAACACCGCCTCGTTCGTCGCGCTGATGGGGGCGGCCACCTCGCAGATCGCGTACACGGCGAGCAAGGGCGGCGTGCTGGCGATGACCCGGGAGCTGGGCGTGCAGTTCGCCCGGGAGGGGATCCGGGTCAACGCGCTCTGCCCGGGGCCGATCGCCACCCCGCTGCTGCTGGAGCTCTTCGCCAAGGATCCGGAGCGGGCGGCGCGGAGGCTGGTGCACGTGCCGATGGGGCGGTTCGGGAAACCGGAGGAGATCGCCGCCGCGGTCGCCTTCCTGGCCAGCGACGACGCCTCGTTCATGACCGCGGCGCAGTTCGTCGTGGACGGCGGTATCACCGGCGCGTACGTGACGCCGCTGTGACCCGGCCGCTGATCGGCGTCACCGCGTACGTCGAGCCGGCGAGCTGGGCGACGTGGCGGGACGTGCCGGCGGTGCTGGTGCCGGAGGCGTACGTGCGGGCGGTGACCGCGGCCGGCGGCCGGGCGGTGCTGCTGCCCCCGGACGACCTCGACGCGGACGTGCTGGGCGTGCTGGACGGGCTGGTCCTGGCCGGCGGGCCGGACGTCGACCCCACCCGGTACGGCCAGGTTCCCGCACCGCGCACCGATCCCCGGCCGGCACGGGACGCCGGGGAGCTGACCCTGCTCACCGGTGCGCTCGCCGTCGACCTGCCGGTGCTGGGCGTCTGCCGGGGGATGCAGCTGCTGGTGGTCGCCGCCGGTGGCGCGCTGCACCAGCACCTACCCGACGTCGTGGGCCACGAGCGCCACCGCCCCGCGCCCGGGGTGTACGGGGCGCATCCCGTGCGGTTCGCGCCCGGCAGCCTGGCGGCGACCGTGATGGCCGGGGTCGACCGGGTGAACTCCTACCACCACCAGGGGGTCGCCGACCCGGGCGGCCTGACGGTGACCGGGTGGTCGGACGACGGCGTCGTGGAGGCGGTGGAGGACCGCCGCCGCTCCTTCCTGCTCGGGGTGCAGTGGCATCCGGAGGAGGAGCCCGACCCCCGGCCGATCACCGCGCTGGTGCGGGCGGCGGCGGGGTCCCGCGTCACGGCCGGCCCCGGTTAGTCCTGCACGCCGTCCCCGGGCGGCCGGCCCATCAGCGTCCGACGCGCCCGGTGCGTTACGTTGCTGGTCCGTCGGGGTACCAAGGCGGGCACGCCCGATGGATCATCGGGCCGAGGCGGGCAACGGCCGGATCGGGAGGCTGCATGAGCTCGGCCCAGGAGGGCGGGAAGCGGGGACACTCCTCCGAGGGTCCCATGGACGGGACTCTGTCCCCGCTGCTCGAGGCGGCCTTCGCGGCGGGTGGCGAGATGGGTGAGCGGCTGCGCCGCTTCGACTGGTCCACCAGCCCGCTCGGCACACCCGACACCTGGCCGTCCGCGTTCAGCCATGCCATCAGCACCACGCTCGCGTCCCGGTCGCAGCTGGTCATCTTCTGGGGGGAGGAGAACCGCGCCTTCTACAACGACGCCTACCGGCCGACCATCGGCGCCAAGCACCCGGACGCGATCGGGCAGCCGGCCCGCGAGCACTGGGCGGAGACGTGGGACGTCCTGGGCCCCGTGCTGGCGGACGTCCGCACGACCGGGGAGCCGTACTACGGCCAGGACCACCCCTTCGTCATCGACCGGCACGGATTCCTGGAGACGGTCTACTTCGACGTCTCCTACGACCCGGTCCGCGACGCCGGCGGGCGCGTGGCCGGGGTCTTCTGCATCGTGTCCGAGACGACCGGTCGGGTGCTGGGCGAGCGGCGCCTGCGGGCCCTCGCCGAACTCGGCGGTGAGCTGACCGAGGTCACCAGCACGGCCGAGCTGGGCCGCAGCGCCGCGCGGGTGCTCGACCGGCACCGGGCGGACATCCCATTCGCCCTGATCCACCTCCGGGACGACGCCGGCCGACTCGAGCTGTCCGGGTGCAGCGGCGTCGACCCGGCGTCGGTCACCCCACCGTCCCCGGTCCTGCTCACCGAGCTCGCCGCCGCGAACCCCCGCGACGGCGTCCCGGTGGCGGACCTGCTCGACGGCGTCACCGTCGCCGACCGGGCGCTGGTGCTGCCGATCACCGCCACCAACGAGATCGTCGGCACGCTGGTCGTCGGCATCTCGCCCCGACTCCAGTTCACCGACGAGTACCGCAACTTCTTCGACCTGCTGGCCGGGCAGATCTCGCGGGCGGTCGACAAGCAGCGGGCGTACGAGCAGGAACGCGCCCGCGCCGCCGAACTGGCCGCCCTGGACCGCGCGAAGACCAACTTCTTCGCCAACATCAGCCACGAGTTCCGTACGCCGCTGACGCTGGTGCTCGGCCCGTTGGAGGATCTGCTCGCCGACCGGGCGCTGCCGGAGGCGTACACCGACCGGCTGACGATGATGCACCGCAACGCGCTCCGGTTGCTCAAGCTCGTCAACACGGTCCTCGACTTCTCCCGGCTGGAGTCCGGCCGGATGGCCGCCCGCTACCAGCCGACCGACCTGGCCGGGTACACGTCCCGGTTGGCCAGCACCTTCCGCTCCGCCACCGAGCGGGCCGGCCTGCGGCTGACGGTGGACTGCCCGCCGCTGCCCGCGCCGGTGCACGTCGACCGGGACATGTGGGAGAAGATCGTCCTCAACCTCGTGTCCAACGCCGTCAAGTTCACCTTCGACGGCGAGATCCGGGTCCGGGTCCGGCCGGTCGACGGCGCGGCCCAACTGGAGGTCGCCGACACCGGCGTGGGGATCGTGCCGGAGGAGCTGCCGCACGTCTTCGAACGGTTCCACCGGGTGCCCGGGGTCCGCTCCCGGACGCACGAGGGCACCGGAATCGGCCTGGCCCTGGTCCGGGAGCTGGTCGAGATGCACGGCGGGCGGGTCGAGGTGCGCAGCGCGGTGGACGAGGGGAGCACGTTCACCGTGACGGTGCCGTTCGGCTCGGCGCACCTGCCCGCCGAGCGGATCGCCGAGGCCGAGGACGCCTTCCCGAGTGAGCTGGCGCAGGCCGAGCTGCACGTGGCCGAGACCGCGCTCTGGGCCGGCGCGCCCGCCGAGGGAATCGGCGCCGCCGCTCCCGGGGCGCGTGCCGGCGGGGCCGCCGCCGGGCGGATCCTGGTGGCCGACGACAACCCCGACCTGCGGGAACACGTCACCCGGCTGCTCGCCCCCTCGTGGGAGGTGGTCACGGCCGCCGACGGCGTGGAGGCGCTGCGGACGGCCGTCGAGAGCCCGTTCGACCTGGTGCTCACCGATGTGATGATGCCCCGCCTGGACGGCTTCGGGCTGGTCGCGGCACTCCGCGCGGACCCGCGTACCCGGCACGTGCCGATCGTGCTGCTGTCCGCCCGGGCCGGCTCCGCCGAGGCGGTAGCCGGCCTGTCCGTCGGCGCCGACGACTACCTGACCAAGCCCTTCTCCGGGCAGGAGCTGATCGCCCGCGTCCGGGCGAACGTCGACCTGGGCCAGCTGCGCGGCCAGCTCATCCGCCGGCTCCGAGCGCTGGCCGACGCCGCGGTGGCGGTCAACACCGCCCGCTCCACCAGGGACGTGCTCCAGGTCGCCGCCCGGCACGCGCTCAGCCTCGCCGAGGCCGCCCGGGTCGTGGTCAGCACGCCCGACGCCCGGTACGAGGCCGACGCCGGCGGCGTGACCGCCCTCGACCCGTCGTTCGTCCTGCCGCTGACCGACACCGCCGGTGACCAGCTCGGCGACCTGCGGGTCTGGCGGTCGGACGGCGACGGCGGGGAGACCGACGAGGCGGCGCTCACCCAGCTCGCCCGCCTGGTCGGCGTCCGGTTGGAGAACGCCCAGCTCTACGAGGCCGAACACCGCATCGCCACCACCCTCCAGCACAGCCTGCTGCCCCACTCGCTGCCGCAGCTGCCGGGCGCCGTCGTCGCCAGCCGCTACCTGCCGGGCACCGCCGACGTCGAGGTCGGCGGCGACTGGTACGACGTGGTCCCGCTCGGCGACGACACGCTCGTGCTCGTCATCGGCGACGTCGTCGGCAAGGGCGTCCGGGCGGCCGCCGTCATGGGCCAGCTCCGCAACGCGCTGCGGGCGTACGTGCTGGAGGGGTTCGACCCCGGCGCCTCCCTGACCCGGCTGAACCGGCTGGTGGGCTCCGCCGAGAGCCGCTCCTTCGCGACCGTGGTGTGCCTGTCGTTCAGCCCCCGCACCGGCCGGCTCCGGTACGCCAGCGCCGGCCACCCGTCCCCCCTGCTGATCCGGGGAGACGACGTGGCGTTCCTGCACGACCGGGCCCTGGGGCCGCCGGTCGGAGCGATCCCGGACACGGCGTACCGGACCGTCGACGGTGAGCTGGCCCCGGGCAGCCGGCTGCTGCTGTACACCGACGGCCTCATCGAGGACCGGCACCACGGCATCGACGCGGCGCTGGCGCTGCTGCGGCGGGACGTGGCGACGCCCCGCGAGCACGTCGCCGACCTCGTCGACGCGGTCGTCGAGCGGGTCGCGGAGCGGCCCCGCCGCGACGACGTCGCGGTCCTCGCGCTGGAGGCCGCCGAACTCAACCGGTTCGCCCTGCGGCTCCCGGCCGACCCGACCCGGCTGAGCGTGCTCCGCAAGCGGCTGGAGGACTTCCTCGTCGCCCACTCCGTCGGTGAGACCGACCTGTTCGACCTGACGGTGGCCGTCTCCGAGGCCGCGGCCAACGCCATCGAGCACCCCGTCGAGCCGGCGGAGCGGACGATCGGCGTCGAGGTCACCATCGAGGACCGTACGGTCGTCGCCACGGTCCGCGACAGCGGCCGGTGGCGGGAGTCGAGCGGCTCGGGCTTCCGGGGTCGTGGGCTGTCGCTGATCCGGGCACTGGGGGAGCTGTCGGTCCGCCGTACCGACGAGGGGACGGAAGTGACGCTGCGCCGGCGGCTGCAGAGCTAGGGCCCCGTTTCAGCCCCGGCCACGTCGGGACACGGTGTGGGACCCGCGTCACGGTCCCTGGCCGGGGCGCCGGGTCAGGGGGAGCGGTACCAGGCCTGCCCGCCCAGGCCGGAGATCTCCAGCACCCGGGCGACCTGCCGGGACGGCAGCACGGTGAGCGCCTCCGGGAACTTCTGGGCGAGGCGGACCACCGCGTGGATCGCCGCCGAGTCGAAGAACGTGACGGCCCGCAGGTCGAGCGTCACCCGCCGGGCCGGCTCCCGCAGGGCGGTCTGGAGCATCGTGTCGGCCGTGGCCATGTCGACCTCGCCGGTCACGACCACGTGGAGGTGATCACCGTCGAGCTCCGCGCTCGCGGAGAAGACGGGCGGCGCGCCCCCTTGATCCACGCAGACACCATGGCACAGCCGACCAGGCGGGGCAACAACCGGCCGTGACCGGCGGGGGCGGGGGCTGCCCGACAGCGCGGCGATAGGCTTGCGGAATGACCGCCCGTGCGCCGCTGACCCCAGGCACGCTCTCTCCGTGGCGGCAGGTGCCCGCCCACATCCCCCGGCCCGAGTACGTGGGGAAGAAGCGTCCCCAGGAGTGGCGTGGCTCGCACGTGCAGACCCCGGAGACCATCGAGAAGATGCGGATCGCCGGGCGCCTCGCGGCGCAGGCCACCCAGCTCGCGGGCGAGCACTGCAAGCCGGGCGTGACCACCGACGAGATCGACAAGGTGGTGCACGAGTTCCTCTGCGACCACGGCGCCTACCCGTCGACACTGGGCTACAAGGGCTTCCCGAAGTCCTGCTGCACCAGCCTCAACGAGGTGATCTGCCACGGCATCCCCGACTCCACCGTGCTGCAGGACGGCGACATCGTCAACGTCGACGTGACGGCGTACCTCAACGGGGTGCACGGCGACACGGACGCCACCTTCTGCGTCGGCGAGGTGAGCGAGGAGGCCCGGCTTCTGGTCGAGCGCACCCACGAGGCGATGATGCGGGGCATCCGCGCGGTCGCCCCGGGCCGCCAGATCAACGTGATCGGCCGGGTGATCGAGTCGTACGCGAAGCGCTTCGGCTACGGCGTCGTCCGTGACTTCACCGGCCACGGCATCGGGGAGTCCTTCCACAGCGGGCTCTACGTGCCGCACTACGACAGCCCCCGCCCCACCGACGTGATGGAGCCGGGCATGACGTTCACCATCGAGCCGATGATCACCCTCGGCACCTACCAGTACGACATGTGGGACGACGGCTGGACGGTCGTGACGAAGGACCGGAAGTGGACCGCCCAGTTCGAGCACACCATCGTGGTGACCGAGGACGGTCACGAGATCCTGACGTTGCCGTGACCGACACCCCTGCGGCGCTGCGCGAGGCGCACCACGCGGACGTGTCCGGCGGCTGGCTGCGGCCGGCGGTGTTCGGCGCGATGGACGGCCTGGTGACGAACATCGCCCTGATCGCGGGCGTGGGCGGCGGCGGCGTGTCGCCGCGGACCGTCGTGCTCACCGGCACCGCCGGCCTGGTGGCCGGCGCCATCTCCATGGGGCTGGGCGAGTACACGAGCGTCCGCTCCGCCAACGAGCAGGTGGCCGCCGAGGTCGCCAAGGAGCGCCGGGAGCTGGAACGGCACCCCGAGGCCGAGGCGCGGGAACTGGCCGACGCGTGGGTCGCCCGGGGTCTGCCCCGGGATCTCGCGGTGCAGGTCGCCGAGGCCGTACGCCGCAACCCGGAGGAGGCCCTGCGGGTGCACGTCCGGGAGGAGTTGGGCGTCGACCCGGACGACCAGCCCAGCCCGTGGGCGGCGGCGGTCTCGTCGTTCCTGTTCTTCTCGGCCGGTGCGTTGGTGCCGCTGCTGCCGTACCTGCTCGGGCTCACCAGTCTGTGGCTGGCGCTGGGCGTCGGTGGCCTCGGGCTCTTCCTGGCCGGGGCGGTCGTCGCCACGTTCACCAACCGGCCCTGGTGGTCCAGCGGACTGCGTCAGTTGCTGCTCGGCGGGCTGGCCGCCGCCGCGACGTACGCCATCGGCACGCTGATCGGCGTCCAGGGCGGGCTGTAGGCCGGCGCGCGCCGGCCGGGCCGGCCGGCACCCCGGTGTCAGCCGTCGCGCCGGCACACCGTGGTGTCAGCCGTCGAGGAGGTCGTCCACCGTGCCGTCCACGGGGCGACCGCGCGCGGCCAGCTCCTCGGCCTGCTTGGCGAGCACGGCGCCCACCTCGGTCATGTCGGCACCGGCGAGCCCGGTCCGGCGCACCGCGTCGCCAGGGTCACGGAAGTAGGTGCGGCTGAGCAGGCCGCTCACCGTCGCCGCCGCGAGCCGCGCCTCGCCGAGCATGAGCAGAGCCTGGTCGGTCTCGTACCACTCGGCCAGCCGGAGGGCCCGCGCGTGTGCCGCGCTGCCCCGGTACCAGGCCTGCCGGGCCGCGGTACTGAACTCGGCCGGCCGGGCCCGGGCCAGGCACCCGAGGTGCTCGTCGCGCAGCCTGCGCAACCAGCCGGTCGGATCGTGCAGGGCGCGCGTGGTCACGTACCGGTCGGCGGTGAGCGGCCAGAGCGGGCTGATCGCCCGAGCCCGGTGGAGGTAGTCGTCGGCGGCGGCGACGGTCAGGTCGACGAGCACGCCGTCCACCCGCCGGGTCGCCGCGGGCGGGCCGCCGGGACGGTACGTGACGACCAGCAGGCCGACCTCGCTGTCCCCGCCACCGTCGTCGTCGCCGTGGGCCAGGGGGCCGTGCACCGCCACCGCGAGGACGTCCGCCGGGAACCGCCGGCGCACCGCCTCCGCCACCCGCTCGGCGACGGCCCACCGTGGATCGTCCCGGTACGCCTCGCCGTCCTCGGAGTGCACGCCGCTCACCTCACGTCCCGCCGGACCTCGGCCACCGCCGGACGGGCACCACCCTAGGCCGTGTCCCGACCTGCCGGCGCGGGACGCGCCGACCGTCGTCGCCGGGGCCCGCCGCAGGCTCGGCCAGGGACGTCGGCACCGGCCCTACGCGCTCCCGTTCGCGCCGGACGGTCCGCCCGGCCCGGTGGGCACGAGCCGGAAGATGCGGATCTCGCGGCCGCCGGCCCGCCGCACGTACGTGCGGTACGCCGGCCACTCGGTCACCAGGAGCTGCCAGAGCCGTTCCCGTTCGGCGCCCTCCGCGACGTCGGCGCGTACCGGGATTCGGCGGCCCTTGACGTCCACCTCGGCAATCGGGTCGGCGAGCAGGTTCAACGCCCAGCCGGGCTGATGGGTCTGCCCCCAGTTCGACCCGATCACCACGTACCCGTCGCCGTCCGGCACGTACAGCAGGGGGTTGCTGCGGGGTTTGCCCGAGCGGCGGCCGGTGGTGGTGATGACCAGCGAGGGGATGAGCCCCAGGGCGACGACGCGCCCCCGGGTGAGGCGTCCGACGACGCGGTCGGCGGGGACGAGCAGGCGGGCGGCGGCGCCGAACCAGCGGTGGTGACCGACGCGGCGGGTGAGGGTTCCCAGTACGGACACGGGAACAGTGTGCCGGTTCGGCGGCCGGGAGGGCACCCCCGGGACCGCCGGCCCCCGCTGCCCGGTGGGTGGCGGGGGCCGCCGTGAGGTGGCGCGGTCACCGCTCAGTCGAGACGGCGTTCGACCGGTAGCCGGGAGCGGGTGAACAGGCCCGCCCCGAGCATCGCCACCAGCGGCACCACCACCAGCACGGCGAGGGTGGTGCCGGGCACGACCAGGGGGTACGGCTCGCCGACCGGCCAACTGTCGGTGTACCGCCGGTTGGTGGCGATCAGGATCATGAGGGCGGATCCGAGGCCGGCGACGATGCCGAGGGCCGAACCGAGGACGGCGATCACCCCGGCCTGGCACAGGGAGAGAATCCGGCGTACCGCCGGTGGCGCGCCCACGGCGGCCAGCGTGGACAGGTCGGCGCGCCCCTCGGCGGCGGCGAGCCCGGTCGCCACCCCGGCGGCACCGAGGGTGATCACGCCCGAGGCCGCGGCGAGCAGCAGCAGGAGGGGACGGGTGTCGCTCGCGGGCGGACCCTCCTCGTAGCCGACCGACACCGTCCCGTGCGGTCGCAGCGCGGCGACGAACCGGTCCCGACGGTCCCGGTCGGCCGCGTGTTCCGTGGCGAACGCCCAGCCGACCGGCTGGGCGGTCACGCCGAGGTGGGTGGTCGCGCCGGGAGAGAGCAGCAGCCGGTCCATCGCCAGTCGGTGGGTGCGTAGTGCGTAACCGGGCACGGTCGCGCGGGTGGAGACGGCGGCGTCGGCGCCGTCGCGCACGACGATCTCCAGCCGTCCGTCCACCAGGTAGCGCGGGTCGGTCACCACCGCGCCGCCGGCGCGCAGCACCGCCGCGGCCTCCGCGGCTTCGGCCGCGGTGGCGTCGGTGAGCAGCGGCAGCGTGCGGCCGTCGTCGACGGTGACGACGACGTGCGGGCCCCAGGGGTCCTCCGGTCCGCGCCGGCAGCGCTCGTCGGCCCGGGCCCGCCGCTGGTCCGCCTCGGTGAGACCGCCGCCCGCCGGCCACGGGCAGGCCCGGTCGGGTGGCAGCACCGGGGCGACCTGGCACGGGTCGGCCGCTGCCGCGCACCCGACCTCCACCAACGGCGCCAGTTGCCGGCCATTGAGGTGGGTCCGGGCCGCGGCGGCGACCGCGCTCTCGAGCGGGCCGACCGCCCCGTCCGGGCCGGTGACCCGGGTGGCGGCCTGCTCCGGCGATTCGACTCTGGTGACCAGCAGGGTCCCGGCCGGCAGGGCCGGGCGCCAGGACTGGTTGCTGCGGGCCTCGTCGCTCGCCAGGTACACGCCGAGGGCGACGCTGCCGGCGACCGCCGCCATCACCGCCGAGATCGCCGGGGCGGCCGACGACCGGTTGCGGCTGGCGTCCCGCAGGGCGATCCGCGGTGCCAGCGGCAGGACGCGGCCGACGCGGGCGAGCAGCCCGACCAGCGTCGGCGTGGCGAGGACCAGCCCCAGCTCGCCGAGGACCAGACCGGCGAGGATCACGGTCGGGTGAGTCCACACGACCGCTCCGGTGGCGGCGAGCACCGCCCCGGCGGCGGTGAGCGTCACCCCCGCGATCAGCCACCGGCGCCGGTACGCCGGTGGCGTACGCCGGCCGGCGAGCCCGGCCACCACGTCCTGCCGGGCGGCCGTCCAGGCCGGCACCAGCGCGGCGAGCACCCCGGCCAGCACGGCGACCGCGGCGATGGCCAGCAGCAGCGCGGGTGGGGTGCGGTAACCGCCGAAGCGTTCCCCGAAGACGTACTCCTCCACCAGCGGTCGGGCGGCGACGGCCGCGGCGACGCCGAGGGCCAGGCCGCCGCCGGCCCCGACGGCTCCGAGCACGATCCCGTCCGCGAGGACGATGCGGCGCAGGTGTGCGTCGTCACCGCCGGCCACCGCGACCAGCGCAAGGTCCCGCCGACGCCGCCGGACGCCGACCGCGAAGGCGGGCCCGACCAGGAGTACGACCTCGAGCAGGGCGAGCCCGCCGACCAGCACGATCCCGCTCGCGTCCGCCACGTCCACCGACGCGATCCGGGAGATCCCGCCCGGGGTGCGGCCGTCCTCCGTCGGTGGCCCGGGAACGCGGGCCTGTACCACGTACCCGTGCTCGTTCAGCCGGCGGATCAGGTCCTCGCCGACGGCGCCCGGCAGGTCCACCAGCCAGGTGGCCTCCTCGTCGACCTGCGGACCGGGGGGCAGTACGACCAGGGGGCTCAGCTGGTCGGGGAACTCGACCACGCCGACCACCGTCCAGGTGCGACGGCCGTCCGCGGAGGTGACCGTCCCGCCGAGGCGGGTGTCGAGCCGCCGGAGGGCGGCCGGGTTGGCCGCGATCTCGCCGGGGACGGCCGGCGCGCGGCCGGCGTGGACGCGGGCCAGGCCGCGCCCGAGCGGATCGGTGAGGTCGACGACCCGGCCGGAGACGCCGTCCTCGACGCGGTCCCCCACCCGGGCCTCGAAGAACGCCCACCGCAGGATGGGCAGGACGCGCGCACCGGGTGGGAGCAGGCCGGTGACCTGCTCCGCGGTGACCCGACCGGGTGGGACGAGGTCGTCGCCACGCTGCCCCCACCCGTCGCCCCACGGAGCCTGCGTGACCGGGTTACGGGCCACCGGTAGCAGCTCGGCGTCCGCGGCGCCGAGCTGGCGCGCGGCGCGTTCGGGCCGGGTCAAATTGGACATGTCCCAGGTCGTCGCCGCGAAGGAGAGGACCAGCACGGGCAGCGCGATCATCGCGAGCACCAGCGCGGTCCGGCCCCGGGCGCGGCGCGCCTCCCGCCGGGCGATCCGTAGCGCGACCCACCACGAGCCGGCCGCCGCGACGAGCCGCGCGCCGCGCCGACCGCGGCTCACCGGCCGCTGCCGGTCAGCAGCTGCTCGACGTCACCCAGCGGCGCCGTCGAGTCGACCATCACCCCGTCGCGCAGGAACACCACCCGGTCCGCCCAGGCGGCGTGCCGCGCCTCGTGGGTGACCAGCACCCCCGCCGCTCCCGCGTCGACCCGGCGGCGCAGCAGGTGCAGCACCGCCTCGCCGGTCTGCGAGTCCAGCGCGCCGGTCGGCTCGTCGGCCAGGACGAGCCGTCGTTCGCCGACGAGCGCCCGGGCGATGGCCACCCGCTGCTGCTGCCCGCCGGAGAGCTGGTCCGGGAAGCGGTCGCCCAGCTCCGGCAGGCCCACCTCGGCGAGCGCGTCCAGCGCGAGCCGGCGGGCCCGTCGCACGCCGGCGCCGTCGAGTTCCAGGGGGAGCGCGACGTTCTCGACGGCGGTCAGGCTGCCGAGCAGGTTGAGGTCCTGGAAGATGTAGCCGATGCGGCGCCGCCGCAGCTGGGCCAGGCGCCGCCGATCAAGCCCGCCGAGCCGCTGACCCTCGACGTGGACGTCCCCGGCGGTCGGGCCGTCCAGCCCACCGGCGAGGGCGAGCAGCGTGGACTTGCCCGACCCGGACGGCCCCATCACCGCGACGAGTTCCCCGGCGTGGACGGTGAGGCTCACCCCCCGCAGAGCGTGGACGGCGGCCGGGCCGCTGCCGTGGGTGCGGTGCACGTCGCGGACGTCGAGCACGGGGACGCGCGCCTCGTCCCCCGCCGGGCTCACCGCCGGGCCCTCTCGTCGGTCCGCTCCACCGCCTCGGCGGCGGGGTCGTGCCCGGCCGCCGGTGCCGCCGGCCGGTGCCGCACCAGACTGCTCTCGCAGTGGTCCAGCCAGCGGACCTCGGCCTCGGCCTGGAAGACCATCGCGTCCAGCACCAGACGCCAGGGCAGGTCCTCCGGCCGGTCGCTCGCGTACTTGAGCCGGGTCAGTTCCTGGAGGGTCCGTATGGTGGCGGCGCGCTGGGTCTGCACCACCGACCGCACGTCGACGCCGGGCGTGGTGAGCGCGAGGGCGAGCTTGATGGCGAGCTCGTCGCGGGGCCGGTCGGCCCGGCTGATCGGGGTGGCGAACCAGAGCGCCAGGTCCGCCCGTCCCGCGTCGGTGATCTCGTACGGGCGCTGCCCGGCCTCGCTCTCCGGCAGCGACCGCACCAGCCCGTCCCGTTCCAACCGGGAGAGCGTGGTGTAGACCTGTCCGATGTTCAGCGGCCAGGTGGACCCGGTCGACTCCTCGAACGCCGAGCGCAGCTGGTAGCCGTACATCTGACCGCGTTCGAGCAGGGCGAGCAGCCCGTGACGGATGGACATGGTTCCGGAGTATGCATACCTGGTATGTCAGCGGCAACCGGAGCGCCGGCCGTGGCCACCACCTGTGGCGGACCTGTCAGGCGGGACGGCCCGGAAACGGCACGGTCAGCGGTGTGATCCCGGCGGTCCGGCGCCAGCGGGTGGCCCGTACGGCGCAGTCGACCAGCGCGGCGAGGGCGTGGTCCCGGTCGGCGCCGGTGGTGGCGGCCACCGCCGCCCGCCAGAACGCCCCGGTCCGTTCCTCCACCTCCACGGCGAGCCGGAGCGCACTCGCCGCGTCGGTCACCGGGAACGGCAGGGCGTAGCCGGCCCGGTCGGGCGGGACGGTGCCGCCGCCGGTGCTGAGCTTGAGCACGAGGTCGTCGCGGCGCCGCCGGTGCGCCGCCTCCGCGTCCCGTGCCGCCTTCCGGGCGGCGCCGGTGAGGCGTACCCCGATCGGGCCGTAGGCCCAGATGGCGGCGTACTCGGCGGTGAGCGCGGCACCGAGCGCGGCGGAGGGCCCGGCGGTGGGGGTCGGTGCGGTCACCGGAGTACCTCCAGATGCGTGGCGCGGGCGGCGGTGACGGACGCGAGCAGCGCGGCCCGTTCGGCCGGTGCCTCCGCACACGCGCGGGTCGCCGTCTGCCGGGCTGTCGTCTCGCGTTCGCGCAGCGCGGCGAGCGCGGTGTCGGGGTCGGCCGCCGGGGCGCCGGGAGGCGCGGTGGCGGTGGCCGACGGCAGGGCTATCCGGGCGACCCGGGCCAGCTCCGCCGCGTGGGCGGCGTGCGCCTCGGCGATCGGCGTCAGCCGCCCGGCCAGCGTGGGGTGTGCGGCGGCCGCCTCCCGGTACGCCGCGGCGAGTGCGAGTGCCTCGTTGACGAGCGGTGCGAGCGGGTCGGGCCCCGGGGCCGGTTCCGCGTCGCGGTCGAATGGATCACAGCCGGTGAGCGGTGCCACGGCAGCACCGAGCGCCAGGAGGGCGCCCGCCCGTATCACGTTTCGCCGGGAATGCCGGGTTGTCCCGTCGCGCTCTGTCGTTCTGCCCGTCGCCACCGGACAAGTCAACACCATCCTTACCGGCCCGGTGGCCATCGGCCTCGGTGCGCCGGCCGGGCCGGTACGCGGACGGCGCGTTACGCTCTGCGCAACCACCGGCGCGTCCGCCCCGGTGGCGTACCGTCGTGGCGACCGGACCGGGCACCGCGACCAGCAGAAGGGGCGCAGATGACGCAGCGTGGCCGTGCCACCCGGCCGACCGGGCCGACGGGGCGACCGCGGCACCCGGCCGGCACGCGGGGCACCGACCGCGTGGCCCGCGGCGGCGACCTCGCCGCGCGGCGCGCACGCCTGCGCGAGGTCATCGAGCCGGTCGTCACCGACGCCGGGTACGACCTGGAGGACCTGTCGGTGTCCCGGGCCGGCCGGCGGCACGTGGTGCGGGTGATCGTGGACGCCGACGGTGGGATCAACCTGGACGCCGTCGCGGACGTCTCGCGGGCCGTCTCCGCCGCGCTGGACGCCGCCGAGGAGGCGGGCGGGGACATCGTGGCCGGGGAGTACCAGCTGGAGGTCAGCTCGCCCGGCGTGGACCGGCCGCTCACCCTTCCCCGGCACTGGCGGCGCAACACCGGCCGGCTCGTCAAGGTGACCGTGCGCGGCGGCGAGACCGCCGGCGACCGCCAGGTCACCGGGCGGGTGGTCGAGGTTGACGACGAGCGGGTGGTCCTGGAGACCGACGCCGGTCGCGCCGAATGGACGTACGCCGACCTGGGCCCCGGGCGGGTGCAGGTCGAGTTCACCCGCCTCGACGAGATCGACGAAGCGGACGAGTTCGACGGCACGGACCAGGCCGGCGGAGCCGGCGACACCGACGACTTCGACGACGACGATGTGGAGGACGAGGAGAGGTGAACATCGACCTCGCGGCGCTGCGCGCACTGGAGCGCGAGCGGGAGATCCCGTTCGACACGATCCTCGCGGCGATCGAGACCGCGCTGCTGACGGCGTACCGGCACACCGAGGGTGCGGAGCCGCACGCGCGGGTGGAGATCGACCGCAAGACCGGCGCGGCCCTGGTGTACGCCCAGGAAATGGACTCCGAGGGCAGCGTGGTGCGGGAGTGGGACGACACCCCGCACGACTTCGGCCGGATCGCGGCCATGACGGCCAAGCAGGTGATTCTCCAGCGGCTGCGGGAGGCCACCGACGAGGCCCACTTCGGCGAGTACGTGGGCCGCGACGGCGACCTGGTCACCGGTGTCGTCCAGGCGCACGAGGCGCGCGCCGAGAAGGGCATCGTCACCGTCGACCTGGGCAAGCTGGAGGGCGTCCTGCCCCAGTCGGAGCAGGTGCCCGGCGAGCGGTACGCGCACGGCGAGCGGATCCGCTGCGTGGTGGTGCACGTGGCCAAGGGAATGCGCGGCCCGCAGATCACGTTGTCCCGGTCGCACCCGGCGCTGGTGAAGAAGCTCTTCGCCCTGGAGGTGCCGGAGATCGCCGACGGGACGGTCGAGATCAGCGCGATCGCCCGTGAGGCAGGTCACCGTACGAAGATCGCCGTCCGCTCCACCGCGCCCGGTGTGAACGCCAAGGGGGCGTGCATCGGGCCGATGGGGCAGCGGGTGCGGGCCGTCATGAGCGAACTGCACGGTGAGAAGATCGACATCATCGACTGGTCGGACGACCCGGCGACCTTCGTCGGCAACGCGTTGTCGCCGGCCAAGGCGCTGCGGGTGGACGTGGTGGACCTGGCCACCCGCACGGCCCGGGTGACCGTGCCGGACTTCCAGTTGTCGCTCGCCATCGGCCGGGAGGGGCAGAATGCCCGGCTTGCGGCCCGGTTGACCGGTTGGCGGATCGACATCCGGTCCGACGCCGAGCCGACCGGCCCGGCCGGGGGCGGGGGTGCCGATCACGTCCCGGAGCCGGGCGGCGCGATCTCCGGAAGCTAGGGGTAGACTTTCCCCGGTGGCACGACGCGCGCAGCCGGAGCGCACCTGTGTGGGTTGCCGGCGACGTGCGCCGGCCGGTGAACTGCTGCGGATCGTCGCGATCGGTGACGGGGCTGGACACAGCCTTCGGCCCGATCCGGCCCGCAGATTGCCGGGTCGGGGGGCGCACTTGCACCCGGATCCGGCCTGCTTCGCGCAGGCGGTGCGGCGTCGCGCCTTCGGGCGGGCGCTGCGCGTCACCGGGGTCCTCGACCACGGTGAGCTCGCGGCGCACCTCGATGCGCCAACCACGACGTCCGGTCAACCCGACCGGGCGCGGGTCGCTAGCAAGGTAGGACGACCGACATGAGCACACGATGAAGTCGCAGAAATGACCAGGCTTCAAGTGCACGAGTGAGGTCGCTGCGGGTGCTGCCCGCACGACCTCGGAGTGAGGAGTGCAGTGGCAGGAAAGGCCCGCGTACACGAGCTTGCCAAGGAGCTCGGGGTCGAAAGCAAGACCGTTCTCGCCAAGCTCAAGGAGATGGGCGAGTTCGTGAAGTCCGCGTCCAGCACCGTCGAGGCGCCCGTCGCCCGACGGCTGCGTGGCGCATTCGTCAACAACGGCGGTGCCCCGGCGCCGGCCGCCCCGCAGGCGGCCGCTCCGACGGCTCCGGCGTCGACCCCGACCCCGTCGCCGGCCCCGGGCGCGCCCCGCGTCTCGGCCAAGCCGATGCCGCCCCGGCGGCCGGGTGCGCCGACCCCCGGGCCGAAGCCCAAGGGGCCGGTTCCGGGCCCGCCGCAGCCGGCGGCGCCGGTTGCGAAGCCGGCGAGCGCCCACGACATCGAGGTGGCGGCCGCCGAGGCGCGTGCCGCCGCACTGAAGGCCGAGCAGGAGGCCGCGGTCAAGGCCGCGCAGGCTGCCCGGCAGCAGCAGCGGGAGAACGTCCGTCGGGAACCGCCGACGGAGGGTGGCCCGCGTCCCGGCCCGCGTCCGGGTCCGGGCGGCATGCCGGCCCGGCCGGGCACCCCGGCCGCCGGTCGTCCCGGTGGGCCCACCCCGGGCCCCGGTGGTCGGCCGGGTGGCCGCCCGCCGGCGCGTGGCGCCGGTAACAACCCGTTCGGCATCCAGGGCGGTCAGCAGCAGCGCCCGCCGGCCGCCGGTGCGGGCGGTCCCCGCCCGAGCCCGGCGTCGATGCCGCCGCGGCCGAGCCCGGCGTCGATGCCGCCGCGGCCCAGCCCGGCGTCGATGCCGAGCCAGCGTCCCGCGACCGGTCGCCCCGGCGGTCCCGGTGGCGGTCGTGGCGGCCCCGGTGGCGGCGCAGGTCGTCCCGGCGGCGGTGGCGGTGGCTTCCGCGGCGGTCCCGGTGGCGGCGGCGGTGGCGGTGGCTACCGTGGCGGTCCCGGTGGCGGCGGCGGTGGCGGTGGCTACCGTGGCGGTCCCGGTGGTGGTGGCGGTGGCGGTGCCGGCGGCGGTTTCCGCCCGGGTGCCCCGGCTGGTGGCGCCGGTCGTCCCGGTGGTGGCGGTCGCGGTCGCGGCGGCGGCGCCGCGGGTGCCTTCGGGCGTCCGGGTGGCAAGCCGACCCGTGGTCGCAAGTCCAAGAAGCAGCGCAGACAGGAGTTCGACAACCTGTCGGCCCCGACCATGAGCTCGGGTGCTCCCCGGGGCCAGGGTCAGGTCGTCCGGCTGTCCCGTGGCGCCTCGCTGTCGGACTTCGCCGACAAGATCAACGCCAACCCGGGTTCGCTGGTCCAGGAGATGTTCAACCTGGGCGAAATGGTCACGGCGACCCAGTCCTGCTCCGACGACACCCTGCTGCTGCTGGGTGAGCACCTCGGCTTCAACGTGCAGATCGTCAGCCCGGAGGACGAGGATCGCGAGCTGCTCGCGCAGTTCAACATCGACCTCGACGCCGAGGTGGCGGAGGACCGCCTAGTCAGCCGTGCGCCGGTGGTGACCGTCATGGGTCACGTCGACCACGGTAAGACCAAGCTGCTCGACGCGATCCGCAAGGCGAACGTGGTGGCCGGCGAGGCGGGTGGCATCACCCAGCACATCGGCGCGTACCAGGTCCACGTCCCGCACGAGGGCGAGGACCGGGCGGTGACCTTCATCGACACCCCGGGTCACGAGGCGTTCACCGCCATGCGTGCCCGTGGTGCCCAGGTCACGGACATCGTGGTGCTGGTGGTGGCGGCCGACGACGGCGTCATGCCGCAGACCATCGAGGCGTTGAACCACGCCAAGGCGGCGGACGTGCCGATCGTGGTCGCGGTCAACAAGGTCGACAAGCCGGAGGCCAACCCGGACAAGGTCCGCCAGCAGCTGACCGAGTACGGCCTGGTCGCCGAGGAGTACGGCGGCGACACCATGTTCGTCAACGTGGCCGCCAAGCCGGGCATCGGCATCGAGGACCTGCTCGAGGCCGTCCTGCTGACCGCCGACGCGTCGCTGGAGCTGACCGCTCCGATCGACGGGCCGGCGCAGGGTGTGGCGATCGAGGCGCACCTGGACAAGGGCCGCGGTGCGGTGGCGACGGTGCTGGTGCAGAAGGGCACCCTGCGGGCGGGCGACTCGATCGTCGCCGGCGGGGCGCACGGCCGGGTCCGTGCGATGCTCGACGAGAACGGCAACCAGGTCTCCGAGGCGGGTCCGTCCCGTCCGGTGCTGGTGCTGGGTCTGACTGCGGTGCCGGGGGCGGGCGACACGTTCCTGGCCGCCGAGGACGACCGCACCGTGCGGCAGATCGCCGAGCAGCGCCAGGCGCGGCGGCGGGCGGCGGCCTTCGCCAACTCCCGTGGCCGGGCCACCCTCGAGACGCTCATGGAGCAGCTCAAGGAGGGCGAGAAGACCTCGCTCAACCTGGTGCTCAAGGGCGACGTCTCCGGTTCGGTGGAGGCCCTCGAGGACGCCCTGTTCGCCCTCGACATCCCCGAGGAGGTCCAGCTCAGGATCATCCACCGGGGCGTCGGTGCGATCACCGAGAGCGACGTCATGCTGGCGAGCGCCTCGTCCGAGGCGGTCACGATCATCGGCTTCAACGTGCGGGCTGCCAACAAGGTCCGTGAGATGGTTGACCGCGAGGGCGTGGAGATCCGGTACTACACCGTCATCTACCAGGCCATCGAGGAGATCGAGGCGGCGCTCAAGGGCCTGCTCAAGCCGGAGTACGAGGAGGTCGAGCTCGGCACCGCGGAGGTCCGCGAGGTCTTCCGCTCGTCCAAGATCGGCAACATCTCCGGTTGTATCGTCCGGTCGGGCCTCATCCGGCGCAACGCCAAGGCCCGTCTCCTGCGCGACGGCACGGTGGTGGCGGACAACCTCACCATCAGCTCGCTCAAGCGGTTCAAGGACGACGCGACCGAGGTGCGCGAGGGCTTCGAGTGCGGTCTGACCCTGGCCGGGTACAACAACGTCCAGGTCGGCGACGTGATCGAGACCTTCGAGATGCGGGAGAAGGTACGCGCCTGATCCGCTGAGACACTGATCAAGGGGTTTACGCCGAAAGGCGTAAACCCCTTGATCATGTGTGGGTGTGTCCGGGTATCGTCCGAGGCGATGTTCACCGGAACCGCGGTCTTCGACCTGCTGCTGCCGGGCGACTCCCGGTCGCTCAAGGCCAAGAGGTCCTACGTACGGCCGATCGTGGCGGCGCTGCGCCGCTTCGAGGTGTCGGCCGCCGAGGTGGGAGCGCTCGACCTGCACGGTCGGGCGCTGATCGGGGTGGCCGTGGTGGCGGCCGAGCCGGCCCACGTGCGCGAGGTGCTGGATTCGTGCGAGCGCCTGGTGGCCGCCCGGCCGGAGGCCGAGCTGCTGTCCGTGCGCCGACGGCTGCACGGTGAGGACGACTGAGACCGTCCGTCACCGGGTGTCCGGTACCACCGGCGGCGGCGCACGGCCGCGGTGGTGGCGCGGGTAGTGTTCGAGGTGTTGGCCGGCCGGCCCGGGTGACGTTCCGCGTCCCCCGGCGGCGGCCGGGAGCGGGACGCCGTGGAGGTGGCGAGATGTCGGATCCGGCCAAGGTACGCCGGCACGCGGAGCGGGTGCGTGAACTGGTCGCGTCGGTGGTACGCAGCCAGATCAAGGACCCGCGGCTCGGCATGATCACCATCACCGACGCCCGGATCACCGCCGACCTGCGGGACGCCACGGTCTTCTACACGGTGCTCGGCGACGCGGCGGCCCAGTCGGGCACGGCGGCGGCGCTGGAGAGCGCCAAGGGCATGCTTCGCAGCACGGTGGGCAAGGCCCTCGGGCTCCGCCACTCGCCGACGCTGACCTTCGTCCTCGACGACGTGCAGGACCAGGTCAAGCACATCGACGACCTGCTCGCCCAGGCGCGCCACGCGGACGCCGAGGTGCAGCGCCTCGCCGCCAGGGCCGAGTACGCGGGCGAGGCCCAGCCGTACCGGCTGGAGGACGAGGCGGACGAGGACACCGAGGAGACCGAGGAAGCTGACGAGCCGCGGAGCGGGGACCGGCGGTGACCGATCCGTCCGGCGGCGCGCTGACCGACGTGGTGCCCGACGGCGCCGTCGAGACGTCCACCGAGGCCGCCCCGGCGGCGGCCGGGCCGGTCGAGGCCGAGTGGGCGGCCGCCGTCGCCGCCGTACGTGCCGTGCCGGCGGACGGGCGGGTGCTGCTGATCTGCCACGTCAACCCCGACGGCGACGCGCTCGGCAGCATGCTCGGCTTCGGCCTCGCCCTGCGGCGGCTCGGCGTCGGGCGGATGCAGGCCACCTTTCCCGGCCCGTTCGAGGTGCCCGAGACGCTTCGCGGGTTGCCGGGCGAGGAGCTGCTGGTGCCGGCGGCGGAGGCGTACCCGGATCCGGACCTGGTGGTCTGCTTCGACGCGGCGAGCGAATCCCGCCTGGGCGACCTCGTCGACCGGCTGGCCACCGCCGGCACCGCCCTGGTGCTCGACCACCACGCGTCCAACACCCGGTTCGGCGGGGTCAACCTGGTGGAGCCGGGCGCGGCGGCGACCTCGGTGGTCGTCGACGAGCTGCTGACCCGTCTCGGGGTGCCGCTCGACGCGGGGATCGCGGAGTGCCTGTACGTGGCGCTGACCACCGACACCGGCTCGTTCCGGTTCGAGGCCACCACCCCGGCGGTGCACCGACTCGCGGCCCGGCTGCTCGCCACCGGCATCCGGCCGGGCGACATCTCCCGCCGGATCTTCGACACCCGGCCGTTCGGCGCGGTCCGGCTCTTCGGCGAGGTGCTGGGCCGGGCGCGACTGGAGCCCGCGGCGGCGGGCGGCCGGGGTCTGGTCTGGACGTACGCGACCCTGGACGACCTGGCGCGGCACGGACAGCGGCCGTACGTGCTGGAGGCGCTCATCGACTCCGTACGGTGCACCGCGGAGGCCGACGTGAGCTGCGTGGTGAAGCAGATCGCGCCCGGGGAGTGGGCGGTGTCGCTGCGTAGCAAAGGTGCGGTGGACGTCAGCCGGGTGGCGGTGGCGCTGGGTGGTGGCGGGCACCGCTTCGCGGCCGGCTTCACCGGGCGGGGCGACGCCGAGCAGGTGGTCGACGCCATCCGCGACCAACTGGACGCGGCGCTGATCGACGTCCGCCGCTGAATTTGGGTCGCCGGGACCGCCGGCCCGACGCCGGTGCGGGGCTCGACCCGAAAGATCAGGGTCGGCTCCGGGGAGTGTCCGTCTTTCCGCCGTCGGTGACGGTGGGCAGAATTGCGGGATGGAGCAGCCCCACGACCTCACCGTCGAGGCGCCCCGCGCCTGGGACCGTCCCGCCGTCGCCGTGCCGGTGCTCGTCTGCCTGTCGCTCGTCGGTGGCCGGTTCCCGTCCTTCTCGGTCGAGGCCAACCTCTGGACGCTCGGCACCGGTGGGGTGCTGATCTGGCTCGGCCTGAGCAACCGGGTGCCCCGGCGGCCCGCGCCGCACCGGCTGGATTCGGGTGCGGTGTGGTGGACGCTGCCGGTCGTGGTGTTCGTGGTGTTCGAGGGGGCGACCTTCGTGGCCGCCGCCGGCGACGACTTCCCCACCTTCTCCCGCCTGGCCGATCCGCTGCTGGAGGACCGGCTGGTCCGCTCCGCGACCTGGCTGGCCTGGCTGTCGGCGTTCTGGGGGCTGGTGCGGCGATGATGCGGGCGCTGGCCATCGGCGGTTTCCTGGTCTCGTTGGCCCTCTTCGCCGTCGTCGAGTGGGCGGCCCGGCGCGAGGGGTCCCGGATCCCCACCCTCGGCGAGCTCTGCGCGTACGTGATGCGCTACGAGGTGGGGTCGGTGCCGGTCGGCCGGATCGGCGTCTTCGGCTTCTGGTGGTGGCTCGGCTGGCACTTCCTGGCCCGCTGAGGGGGCGGTCGGCGTACCGTCACCGTTGTCCAGATTCCGGGAACACCGCGCAGCATGTGGACCTGAACGATAGCTTGGGAAATGACCGGGGCCGTGCGACGGCGCTGGTCGTGGGCGGTGGTGCCGCACCCGGCGCCGCCTCCCTCCAGGGTCCGATCGACCCGGGCTCGCTGCCCCAGCAGCCGCTCCGGTGACCCCGGATGTGCTGAGGGCGCACAGACCGCCCGTGAGTTCCACCGTCGTGCCGGTGGCTCGCGCCCTGGAAGGGATCACCACTCATGCCGAACAAGCCCAAGCCCGAGACCACGGACGAGGCCCGCGAGCAGATGCGCCGCGCCCTGCAGACCTCGATGGACACCCGTCAGTGACGCCGGCGCGGATCGGTTGATGCCCGGCGGCGTCCCACGCCGGTGTGCCGGGCATCGACCAGCCGGGACGGGAGGACCGCCCGGTAAGTGACGAGCGAGGTTGCGGCCCTTACCTCGCACGTGTCAGGATCGGCGGCGATGAGCCAGCCGGTCGCCACCGCCCCCGAGACGGCGTCGCCCCGACGGATCGCGGCGCTCGCCCTGCCCGCACTCGTCGTGCTGGCCGCCGAGCCCCTCTACGTCCTGGTCGACACCGCCGTCGTGGGGCACCTGGGCCGGGTCCCGCTCGCCGCGCTGGCCGTCGGCGGCACCGTCCTCACCCTCATCGCCTGGCTCGGCACGGTCGTCGCGTACGGCACCACCGGCCGGTCCGCCCGCCGGTTCGGTGCCGGTGACCGGGGCGCCGCCGTGGCGGAGGGCGTCCAGGCGTCCTGGCTCGCCCTCGGGGTGGGCGTCGCGGTCGCGGTCGGCATGCAGTTGGGCGGCGGAGCGCTCACGCGTACCCTCGCCGGGGCCGACGGCGACGTGGCCGACGCCGCGGCCCAGTGGCTGCGCGTCGCGGCGCTCGGCGCTCCAGGCCTGCTGCTCGCCGCCGCCGGCAACGGCTGGCTGCGCGGCATCCAGGACACCCGCCGTCCGCTGTGGTTCGTGCTCGGACCGAACCTGCTCTCCGCGGTGCTCTGCCCGCTGCTGGTCTACCCGGCCGGGCTCGGCCTGGTCGGCTCGGCGGTGGCCAACGTGATCGCGCAGACGATCTCCGGTGCGCTCTTCGTCGGCGCGCTGGTCGCCGAACGGGTGTCTCTGAGCCCGCGCCCACGGATGATCGCCCAGCAACTCGTGCTCAGCCGTGACCTGCTGATCCGCGGTCTCGCCTTCCAGGCGAGCTTCCTGTCCGCGACCGCGGTGGCTGCCCGCTTCGGCGCGGCCGCCGTCGGGGCCCACCAGATCGCCCTGCAACTGTGGTTCCTCACGGCGCTGGTGCTCGACGCGCTCGCCATCGCCGCCCAGGCGCTGGTCGGCGCGGCGCTGGGCGCCGGCGACGCCGCCGGGGCGCGCGGCCTGGCCCGCCGGATCGCTCTGCTCGGCGGGGTCTGCGGCGTGGCGTTCGCCGTGCTCATCGCCGCCGGCGCCGGCGTGGTTCCCGGGTGGTTCAGCTCCGATCCGCAGGTACGCGACCAGGCGATGGTGGCCTGGCCGTGGTTCGTGGCGATGCAGCCGCTCGCCGGCGTCGTCTTCGCCCTCGACGGGGTGCTGATCGGCGCCGGGGACGTCCGTTACCTGCGCAACCTGACGATCGTGGCGGCGCTCGGCGGCTTCCTGCCGGCGATCTGGCTGGCGTACGGGCTCGACCTCGGGCTCGGTGGCATCTGGGCCGGGCTCACCCTCTTCGTGGTGCTCCGGCTGGTCGCCCTGCTGCTCCGGCTGCGCTCCGGCGGCTGGGCGGTGGTCGGCGCGGTCCGGGCCTGACCGGGGCACACCCGCCGGCCCGCGCCGCGCATCCCGATCGGCTGTGCGTCACACCATCCCGAAGAGGGCGTTGGCGGCCAGCACCAGAGCCAGCGCCGCCGCGAAGCAGAGGAAGAACGCGGCCACCTTGACCGCGTTCGGGTAGCGCTCGTGTAGCCGGCGCCGGCCCTGCCACGCCCACCACTGCCGGCGGAGCACGGCGGCGCCCGGCAGTGCGAGGGCGGCGCCGGCCAACCGGTCACCGACGGTGCGGCGCGGAGGCGGCGGGTTGAGCATCCACTCCGGCAAGGAGGAGGGCTGCTGCGGGGTGCGGAGCAGGCGCCGGTCGTCGGCGGCGGGACCGGTCCGGCTGTCGTTCGGAGTGCCCATCGAATCTCCCCGTGGTCCGGACGCCGGACTGCCGGCCGGCGTCACCACCGGACATCGTGGCAGGAAGAGGCGAACAACACATTCCTGTTTTCGGCCCGGCGTCCCGTCGCCGGGGCGCACCGGCCCATCTGGCAGGCTTGGCGGTCGTGAGCGCAGACGGACTGATCGTGGTCGACAAGCCCGGTGGCATGACGTCGCACGACGTGGTGGCGCGCGTGCGGCGACTGGCCCGGACGCGACGCGTCGGGCACGGCGGCACCCTCGACCCGATGGCCACCGGCGTGCTGGTGATCGGCGTCGGTCGGGCCACCCGGCTGCTGACGTACGTGATCGGGGCCGGCAAGAGCTACACCGCCACGATCCGCCTCGGCCAGGCGACGGTCACCGACGACGCCGAGGGCGACGTGATCGCGACCACCCCGGCCGGGCGGGTGACCGACGACGCGGTCCGGGCCGCCCTCGCGGCGCTCACCGGTGAGATCGACCAGGTGCCCAGCGCGGTCAGCGCCATCAAGATCGACGGACAGCGGGCGTACAAGCGGGTACGAGAGGGGGAGAGCGTCGAGCTTCCGGCCCGCCGGGTCACCATCTCCCGGCTGGACGTCCTCGCGGTCCGCCGGGACCAGCCCGACGTGGTGGACGTGGACGTCGACGTCACCTGTTCGTCCGGCACGTACATCCGGGCGATCGCCCGGGACGTGGGGCTGGCGCTCGGGGTCGGCGGGCACCTGACCGCGCTGCGGCGTACCGCCGTCGGTGGTTTCACCCTGGCCGAGGCGGCCACCCTCGACGAGCTGGAGCAGCGCGCCCCCGACGTGGTCAACCTGCCGCTCGCCGCCGCGGCCGACCGGTTCTTCCCGCGTCGGGACGCCACCGCCGACGAGCAGCGGGTGCTGTCGCACGGCGGCCCGCTGCAGCCGGTCGGGATCACCGGCCCGTACGCGGTCTTCGGCCCGGCCGGGGGGTTGATCGCTATCGTCAGCGAGCGGGACGGTCGGGCCCGCGCGGAGATCGTGCTGGCCCCGGCCTGACAGGCGGCGGTCGGCCAGCGGCAGGGGAGGAGCGGTATGCAGCGGTGGCGGGGGTACGACGCGGCGCCCGGTGGCTGGGGGCGGTCGGTCGTCACGATCGGCGTCTTCGACGGCGTGCACAAGGGGCACCAGGCGACCATCGGTCACGCCGTGGCGCGGGCCCGGGAGCTGGGCGTCAAGTCGGTGGTGGTCACCTTCGACCCGCACCCGGCGGAGGTGGTGCGGCCGGGCTCGCACCCGGCGGTGCTCACCGAGCCGGCCCGCAAGGCCGAGCTGATCGAGGCGCTCGGCGTGGACGTCCTCTGCGTGGTGCCGTTCACACCGGAGTTCTCCCGGCTGCCGGCCGAGGCGTTCGTCCACGACGTGCTCGTCGAGCACCTGCACGCCACCCGGGTCGTGGTGGGTGCCAACTTCCGGTTCGGGCACCGGGCCGCCGGTGACGTGGCGCTGCTGGAACGGCTCGGGCGGACCTTCGGCTTCGCCGTCGAGGGGGCGCCGCTGGTGTCGGAGGCGGGCACCGTCTTCTCCTCCACGTACATCCGCTCGTGCGTCGACGCCGGGGACGTGGTCACCGCCGCTGCCGCGCTGGGCCGGCCGCACCGCCTCGAAGGGGTGGTGGTGCGCGGCGACCAGCGCGGCCGTGAGCTCGGCTTCCCCACGGCCAACCTGCTCTGTCACCGGTACGCCGCGGTCCCCGCCGACGGCGTGTACGCCGCCCGCCTGGTGCGGCGGGGGCACCGGGAGCCGCTGATGGCCGCCGTGTCGGTCGGCACCAATCCGACCTTCTCCGGGCGGGAGCGGCGGGTCGAGGCGTACGTGCTCGACTTCGACGGCGACCTGTACGGCGAGCGGCTGGCCCTGGACTTCGTGGCTCACCTGCGGGGGCAGGTCCGGTACGACTCGGTCGAGCCGCTGGTGGCCCAGATCACCGAGGACGTCGAGCGGACCCGGCGGGCGCTGGCCTGAGGCCGCCCGCGCGGGCCCCGGGCGACGGGAGGTGCGGGCCGTCCACCGGCGGTGGGCTCCGGCGGCCGGTCGACGCCGCCGAGCCGCCCCGCGGCCCTTGACCGGCTCGCCCGACCGGTTGCTGGTAGGCTGACGGGGACGTCGGCTGACCGACGTGGGGCCTCGCGTGCCTGCACGACGCCGCGGGTGCGAGGACCGTCCGTTTCCGTTCGGCGCGACCCGACACGACGGACATCGCCGAACAACCCATCGAAACAGGGAGAACATGGCGCTCGACCAGGAAGCCAAGGCCCAGATCCGCGCGGAGTACGCGACCGTCGAGGGCGACACCGGTTCGCCCGAGGTGCAGGTCGCGGTCCTCACCAAGCGGATCGCGGACCTGACCGAGCACCTGAAGGTGCACAAGCACGACCACCACAGCCGCCGCGGGCTGCTGCTGCTGGTCGGCCGTCGCCGTCGGCTGCTCAACTACGTCCAGAAGAAGGACATCAACCGCTACCGGTCGCTCATCGAGCGGCTCGGTCTGCGCCGGTGACGTGACGGGGGAGTGGCCGACCAGGCCGCTCCCCCGCTTCGGTTCACCACCGGGAACACCGAACAACCAGGACCGCGCGACCACCCGACACCCAGGGAGCCGGTCAGCGTACCGGTCTCCGGTAGTGGCCCCCGGGCAAACGGCACGACGCCGACCGCCCGGGCGCTTCGATCGAAGACCGGCCGTCTGAACAGCTCTGCGTCGCGGGTCCGTTCACGCGAAGGAGCACAACCGCAGATGACCGAGAGCAGTAACCTCGGCACCGAGTCCCGCACCGCCGTGATCGACAACGGGGCCTTCGGCACCCGTGAGGTCACCTTCTCCACCGGTCGGCTGGCCCGTCAGGCCGCCGGCTCCGTCGTCGCCCAGCTGGGCGAGACGGTCGTCCTCTCCGCCACCACCGCCGGCAAGCAGCCGAAGGAGCAGTTCGACTTCTTCCCGCTGACCGTCGACGTCGAGGAGCGGATGTACGCCGCCGGGCGGATCCCCGGCTCGTTCTTCCGTCGTGAGGGGCGGCCCAGCGAGGACGCGATCCTCACCTGCCGCCTGATCGACCGGCCGCTGCGCCCGTCGTTCGTCAAGGGCCTGCGCAACGAGGTCCAGGTCGTCGAGACCGTCCTCGCGCTCGACCCGCAGCACCCGTACGACGTCGTGGCGATCAACGCCGCCTCGATGTCGACCAAGCTCTCCGGCCTGCCGTTCTCCGGGCCGATCGGCGCCACCCGGATGGCGCACGTCGACGGTCAGTGGGTCGCCTTCCCGACCCACGAGGAGCTGGCCCGGGCCACCTTCGACATGGTGGTCGCCGGCCGTGCCCTGCCGGACGGCGACGTCGCGATCATGATGGTCGAGGCGGAGGCCACCGAGCACACCGTGAAGCTGGTCGCCGACGGCGCCCCGGCCCCGACCGAGGAGGTCGTGGCGAGCGGTCTGGAGGCCGCCAAGCCGACCATCCGCGAGCTGTGCCGCGCGCAGAGCGAGCTGGCCGAGGTCGCCGCCAAGCCGGTCCTCGAGTACCCGGTGTTCCTCGACTACCAGGACGACGCGTACGAGGCGGTCGCGGAGTTCGCCCGCGCCGACGTCGCCGAGGCCCTCCAGATCGCCGGCAAGGCGGTGCGTGAGGAGGCCCTGGACGCGATCAAGGCCCGGATGCTGGACGAGCTCGCCCCCCGCTTCGAGGGTCGCGAGAAGGAGCTCTCCGCCGCCCTGCGGTCGCTGACCAAGTCCGAGGTCCGCAGCCGGGTGCTGCGCGAGCAGGTCCGCATCGACGGCCGCGGCCCGCGGGACATCCGCCCGCTGAACGCCGAGGTCGGCGTGCTGCCCCGGGTGCACGGCTCGGCGCTGTTCGAGCGTGGCGAGACCCAGATCCTGGGCGTCACCACGCTGAACATGCTGCGCATGGAGCAGGCGCTGGACACGCTCTCCCCGGAGAAGTCCAAGCGCTACATGCACAACTACAACTTCCCGCCGTATTCCACCGGTGAGACCGGCCGGGTCGGCTCGCCGAAGCGGCGCGAGATCGGCCACGGCGCGCTCGCCGAGCGGGCGCTGATCCCGGTGCTGCCGTCGCGCGAGGAGTTCCCGTACGCCATCCGGCAGGTCTCCGAGGCCCTCGGCTCGAACGGCTCCACGTCGATGGGCTCGGTCTGCGCGTCGACGCTCGGCCTGCTCAGCGCCGGTGTGCCGCTCAAGGCGCCGGTCGCCGGCATCGCCATGGGCCTCATCTCCGACGAGGTCGACGGCAAGACGCAGTACGTGACGCTGACCGACATCCTCGGCGCCGAGGACGCGTTCGGTGACATGGACTTCAAGGTCGCCGGCACCCGGGACTTCGTGACCGCGCTCCAGCTCGACACCAAGCTCGACGGCATCCCGTCGGACGTGCTGGCCGCCGCGCTCCAGCAGGCGCACGAGGCCCGGCAGACGATCCTCGACGTGATGCAGCGGGCGATCGAGGCCCCGGCCCCGATGTCGGACTACGCGCCGCGGGTCACCACCGTCAAGATCCCGGTCGACAAGATCGGCATGGTGATCGGCCCCAAGGGTCAGACGATCAACGCCATCCAGGACGAGACCGGCGCCGAGATCTCCATCGAGGACGACGGCACGATCTACGTCGGCGCCACCAACGGCCCGTCGGCCCAGGCGGCGGTGGAGCGGATCAACGCCATCGCCAACCCGACGCTGCCCAAGGTCGGCGACCGGTTCCTCGGGACCGTGGTGAAGACGGCCGCGTTCGGCGCCTTCATCTCGCTGCTCCCGGGCCGCGACGGCCTGCTGCACATCTCGAAGGTGGGCGACGGCAAGCGGGTCGAGAAGGTCGAGGACTTCCTCAACGTCGGCGACAAGGTCGAGGTGGAGATCGCCGACATCGACCAGCGCGGCAAGATCTACCTGGACAAGGTCCGCCCGGAGGGCGCCGAGGCCCCGGCCGAGGCCGAGGCGGGCGCCGAGCGGCCGGCCGGCCGTGACCGGGGCGACCGGGGGCCGCGCGACCGCGGTGACCGCGACCGCGGCGGTGAGCGCGGCAGCCGTGGCCCGGACCGCGGTGACCGTGGCGAGGGCGGCGAGGGCGGCGGCGATTCGCGTCCGCGCCGTCGCACCCGGCACACCTGACCGGTAACCACCGCACCACCCACCCCTCGTCGAACCGGGAGCACCACGTGAGTCGGGCCGCCAGCGCGCCGTTTCCGCCGGATCGACGGGGGGTGGCGGCGTTCCGGGGCACGACCGGGGGCCGCGCCGGCGGCGCCCGTGCGGTGACCCGGACGCTCAGCGACGACCCGCTGGGCGGGACCGTCCGTCGGACGGTTCTGCCCAGCGGCCTGCGCGTGCTCACCGAGGCGATCCCCACGATGCGCAGCGTCTCGTTCGGCATCTGGGTGTCCGTGGGGTCGCGGGACGAGAACGGCCCGCAGGCCGGTGCCGCCCACTTCCTGGAGCACCTGCTGTTCAAGGGCACCCACAAGCGGAACGCCCTGGACATCTCCTCGGCGATCGAGGCGGTCGGCGGCGAGACCAACGCCTTCACGACGAAGGAGTACACCTGCTACTACGCGCGGGTGCTCGACGAGGACCTGCCGCTCGCCATCGACGTGATGTGCGACCTCGTCGCCGACTCGGTGCTCACCCCGGCCGACGTGGAGACCGAGCGGGGCGTGATCCTCGAGGAGATCGCCATGCACGACGACGAGCCCGGCGACGAGGTCCACGACCTCTTCACCCGGGCCGTCTACGGTGACCACCCGCTCGGCCGGCTGATCTCCGGCACCGAGGAGACGGTCACCCCGATGACCCGCCGGCAGATCCAGAGCTTCTACCGGCGGCACTACACCGCCCCCCGGATCGTCATCGCCGCCGCCGGCAACCTCGACCACGCCGCGGTGGTCAAGCTGGTCCGCCAGGCGCTGCGCGGCACTCCGCTGGACACCGACCCGGCGACGCCGGCGCCGTTCCGGGCCGCCACCCCGGCGGTACGCACGAAGCCCGTCACGACCCTCGTGGAGCCGAAGGAGACCGAGCAGGCGCACGTCGTGCTCGGCTGCCCCGGCATCGACCGGCTGGACGACCGCCGCTTCGCCCTCGGCGTCCTCAACAACGTCCTCGGCGGCGGCATGTCGAGCCGGCTGTTCCAGGAGATCCGCGAGCAGCGCGGCCTCGCGTACTCGGTCTACTCGTACGCCAGCCAGTACGCCGACAGTGGCCTGTTCGCCGTCTACGCCGGCTGCGCTCCGGGCAAGGTGGACGAGGTGCTGGACCTGACCCGCACCGAGCTGGCGCGGGTGGCCGCCGACGGGCTGACCGAGGCCGAGGTGGCCCGTGGTAAGGGCATGAGCAAGGGCTCGTTCGTGCTGGGCCTGGAGGACACCGGCTCCCGGATGAGCCGCCTCGCCAAGGGCGAGCTGCTCTACGGCGACCTGATGCCCGTCGACGAGCTGCTCGCCCGGGTCGACGCGGTCACCGTCGACGACGTCAACGACCTCGCCGCCGAGCTGCTCGGGCGGCCGATGTCCCTGGCCGTGGTCGGCCCGTTCGGCGAGTCCGACTTCACCGCGTGAGCGACCACCCCACCCCGGCGGTGCCCGCGTCCCGATTGGGATAGGTTGTGCCCCGTGACTGACGAGCAGGACAAGAGCGCGGACGAGCCGATCCGGGTCGGCGTGCTGGGCGCTCGGGGCCGGATGGGTCTCGAGGTCTGCCGCGCGGTGGACGCGGCGCCCGACATGGAGCTGGTGGCCATGATCGACCAGGGCGACTGGCTGTTCAACGCCTCCGACGCCGGGGCCGAGGTGGTCGTCGACTTCACCACCCCCGACGTCGTCATGGACAACCTGCACTGGTGCATCGACCAGGGCATCAGCGCCGTGGTCGGCACGACGGGCTTCACCGAGGCGCGGCTGGAGCGGGTACGCGGCTGGCTCGCCCGCAAGCCCGGCGTGGGCGTGGTGGTCGCCCCCAACTTCGGCGTCGGCGCGGTCCTGATGATGCAGTTCGCCGCCCGGGCGGCCCGGCACTTCGAGTCGGTGGAGATCATCGAGCAGCACCACCCGCGCAAGCTCGACGCCCCGAGCGGCACCGCCACGCACACCGCCCGCCTGATCGCCGAGGCCCGCGCCGCGGCCGGGCTGGGCCCCGTGCCGGACGCCACCAAGGACGAGGTGGCCGGCGCGCGTGGCGCCGACATCGACGGCGTACGCGTGCACGCGGTCCGCGCCACCGGCCTGGTCGCCCACCAGGAGGTGCTCTTCGGCACCACGGGCGAGACGCTGACCATCCGGCACGACTCGTACGACCGGGCGTCCTTCATGCCGGGCGTGCTGCTGGCCGTCCGCGAGGTGCGCAACCGACCGGGCCTCACGGTCGGCCTGGACGCCCTGCTCGACTGAAAGCGGTCGTCAGCCCACCCCGGCCGCTCTAGGCTGCCCGGGTGATCGACTCCCACGTCCACGACCGGCTCGGCCGCCGGGTCACCCTGCGCCCGGTGGGCGACGACAACTGGCGTGCGGTGGCGGACGTCGCCCCGCGCGATGACCAACGCCTCTGGGTGCCCGCTCTCGCCGCCCGCTACCTGCTGCTGACCGACCGGTCCGACGTGTGGACCTCACTCGCGGTGTACGCCGACGAGACCGTCGTCGGCCACGTGATGTGGGGTGTGGACGACGACGGGTCGCGGTGGATCGGCGGCATGCTGGTCGACGCGGCCGAACAGGACCACGGCGTCGGCCGTGCCGCGGTGGTGACCCTGGCGGAGTGGCTGGCCCGGGAGGACGGCGGAAACCCGGTGCGGCTGTCGTACCACCCGGACAACACCGTCGCCGCCCGCCTCTACAGCAGCCTTGGTTTCGCCCCGACCGGTGCGACGGAGGACGACGAGATCGTCGTCGAACTGGTCGACCCCGCCTGACAACCCGCTGCGCCGGGCACCGGCCGGCCGCGCACGGTCCGGCCGGTGGGCCGCGCGGGCCGGGCCGCGGTGGGCTCCGACCCCGTCGGGCCCGGCCGCGCCGTCGGGTTCGGCTGCCGGTCGTCGGGTTCAGCCGACGTCCGAGGTGGCCTCCTCGGCCGCCGGGCGGGGAGCGGGGACCGGCGCGGAGGCGGCCGGTCCGGTCAGCTGGAAGTCCGCCGGCAGGCCGGTGACCGAGGCCGCGCCCGTCCGGTCGACCGCGACGGTGACCGGGCTGCCGCCGACGCGTAGGCCGGCGGCGGACACCGCGCCCAGGTCGGCGCCGGCCAGCGGGGCGAGGTGCACGCTTCCGGCCGGCACGTCGGGGTAGACGCCGGTGGCCGCCTGGAGCAGCAGCACGGCCGCCGCCGCCGACCAGGCCTGCGGGTGGCAGGCCGCCGGGTAGGGCACGGCACGCCCGAGCAGGTCGCGGTCGTCGCCGCCGTACAGCTCGGGGAGCCGGTAGTCGAAGGCCTCGGCGGCCGCGAGCAGGCCGTCGGCGAGGCCGAGCGCGGCCTGCCGGAAGCCGGCCCGGGCCAGCCCGGCGAGCACGATCGCCGTGTCGTGGGTCCAGATCGAGCCACAGTGGTACGACAGCGGGCTGAACCCGGCATCGCCGGTGGACATGGTCCGCAGCCCGAACCCGCCGGTCATCGCGTCGGTGGTGAGGAGCCGGGCCACCTGAGCCTCCTCGCCGGCGGTGAGCAGGCCGGTGCCGAGCAGGTGACCGATGTTGCTGGTCAGCGAGTCCACCGGGCGCTTGTCCCGGTCCAGCGCGAGGGCCGGCTGCGGCCCGTACGGGCCGTCCACCCAGAACGTGGCACGGAACCGCTCGGCGAGCCGGTCGGCGTACGCGCGCCAGCGGTCGGCGCCGGGACGGCCGAACGCGTCGAGCAGGGCCGCTCCCGCGACGGCCGCCTCGTACGCGTACCCCTGCACCTCGGCGAGCACGATCGGCGCGGTCGCGAGCCGGCCGTCGCGGAAGCGGACCGCGTCCCCGGAGTCCTTCCAGCCCTGGTTCGACAGGCCGTGCCCGGTGGTGTCGACGTACTCGATGAGGCCGTCGCCGTCGGCGTCGGCGTGGTCGGCGAGCCAGCCCAGCGCCGCCTCCAGGTGCGGCAGCAGGGGCGCGACCTGGTCGGCGGGCAGTCCCCAACGCCACGCGTCGTGCAGCAGGCACACCCAGAGCATGGTCGCGTCGACCGTGCCGTAGTACGCCGGCGGCAGCCGCAGCCCCCCGTCGGCCAGCGTGAACTCGAGTCGCCGCAGCTCGTGCAGGATCTTGCCGGGAGCCTCACCGGTGGCGGGGTCGAGGCGGGTGCCCTGGCGGCGGGCCAGCACCCGCAGCGTCCCGGCGGCGAGGTCGGTGCCGAGCGGCAGCATCATCCGCGCGGCCCAGAGGCTGTCGCGGCCGAAAAGGGTGAGGAACCAGGGCACCCCGGCGCCGAGGAAGACGTCCTGTGGCGCGTCCGGGTCGGCGAGGCGCAGCCCACGCAGGTCGGCGAGGGACCGGTCGAGCAGCCGGGTCAGCCGGCGGTCGTCGGCGTGGACGCGCGGCTCGGCCCAGGACGTCTCGACCGCCGGGGTGGCCACGACCGCGCGTGGGTCGGTGACGGTGAGCCGCCAGCGCAGGGTGACGGCGCCGCGGGACGGCAGCTCCACCGGCCAGCGCAGGGCCGGCGCGTCGGCCCGGTCGGCGCGCACCTCGGCGCCCTCGGCGGTGAGGTGGACCGTGACGCCCTCGCCGGACCAGGTGAGGCCGCCGGTGGCGCCGACCTCCGCCGCGACCGGCGTGGTGGCGCCGCCGGACTTGACCAGTTCGATCGGTGCCAGGTCGCACGCCAGGTCGACGTCGACCGTGGCCCGCACCGGCACCGACGCGCTGGAGACGAGCCGCACCTCCTCGGTCAGGCCGCCGGGGTGCAGGTGGCGGGTGCGCTCCACGCGTACCGTCGGGTCGGGACCCGGATCGCCCAGCCAGCGGGCGAGGCCGACGAACCGCGCGCCGTGCGGGCCCGCCGCCCCGCGCGCCAGCGCCTCCGGCTCGCGGCCGTCGACGCGCAGTTCGGCGCGGCTGAGCACGCGGGCGTCGGCGTGGAACACGCCCTGGACCCCGGTCGGGCGGATCTGCCCGGCCGCGTCCCCCAGCGCGCTGGTCGGGGCGAGCGCGACCCCCACCAGATCATGCAGCAGGGGTTGCAGGTGGCGTTCGGTCACGATGCGGCTCCAGATCCTTCTCGGCGGGGCGCGGATGTCTTGACAGACCGTCCCCGGGCGGTGCAGAGTGCGAAACATTCCAGCAACTTGAACGATCCAATCCTGCCGTATCCAAATTGGATCGTTCAAGACCGCGAGAGGAATCAAGTGGCCGAAAAGGTGACCATCGCGACGGTGGCGCGGCACGCCCGGGTCAGCCGGCAGACGGTGTCCAACGTGCTCAACGCGCCGCACATCGTGCGCGAGGAGACCCGGCTCCGCGTGCAGGAGGCCATCGACGCGCTGGGCTACCGGGCCAACCAGGCCGCCCGCCAGATGCGGACCGGCCGGTCCCGGCTCATCGCGGCCCGCATCGAGCCCACCCGGGACGGAATCAACGGCTCGGTGCTCGACCGGTTCCTGCACGGCCTCACCGAGGCCGCCGAAGCGGCCGGATACCGCGTCATGCTCTACACCGCCATCGACACCGACCGCGAGATCGCGACGTACGACGACCTGCTCGGGGCGTACGACCTCGACGCCTTCGTGCTCACCGGCACCGACCACGGTGACCCGCGGACGGAGTGGCTGGCGCGGCGCGGGGTGCCGTTCGTGACCTTCGGCCGGCCGTGGGACGCGCCCGACGCGCACCCCTGGGTCGACGTCGACGGTGCGTCCGGCACGGCCGAGGCCACCACCCACCTGCTCGCGGCCGGCCACCGCCGGATCGGCTTCCTCGGCTGGCCGGCCGGCTCCGGCGTCGGCGACGACCGGCGCGCCGGCTGGCGGCGCACCCTCGCCGCCGCCGGCGTGGACCCGGCGGGGCTGGACCGCGAGACGGTGGACGGCATCGCCGAGGGCGAACGCCACGCGCGCGGCCTGCTCGCCGAGGCGGCGCCGACCGCGCTGCTGTGCGCCAGCGACTCGCTCGCCCTGGGGGCCCTCCAGGCCGTCCGCGCCGACGCCCCGGACGTGGCGGTGATCGGCTTCGACGACACCCCGGTCGCCGCCGCGGTGGGCCTCACCAGCGTCAGCCAACCCCTCGGCGAGGCGGCCGCCCGCTGCGTCGACCTGCTCACCGCCGTTCTCGACGGTCCTCACCGCACCACCGACCAGGTGCTGCTCCAGCCCTCGCTGGTGCGGCGCCACACCGCATGATCCCCCGTCCCCCACAGGAGAATCCGATGGCACCTCGCTCCCTCGCCCGGGCGGCGCTGGCCGGCCTCACCGCCGCCGCCCTTCTCGGTTCCGCCGGCTGCGGCAGCGGTTTCGACGACAGCTCCGGCGACGCCGCCCAGTCCAGCGGACCCGCCAACCTCCAGATCCTGATCGGCTCCTCCGGCGACGCCGAGACCAAGGCCGTCCAGGACGCCGCCGCCAAGTGGGCGTCGTCCTCCGGCAACCAGGCGACGGTCACCCCGGCCCAGGACCTCACCCAGCAACTCGGGCAGGCCCTCGCCGGCGGCACCCCGCCCGACGTGTTCTACGTCGACGCGGCGCGGTTCGCCGACTACGCCAGCGTCGGCGCCCTCGAACCGTACGGTGACAAGATCAGCAACACCGGGGACTTCTACGAGAGCCTGCGCACCACGTTCACCTACGACGGCAAGCTCTACTGCGCCCCGAAGGACTTCTCCACCCTGGCCCTCCAGATCAACACCGACCTGTGGGCGAAGGCCGGGCTGACCGACGCCGACGTCCCGACCACCTGGGACCAGCTCACCGCCACCTCCCGCAAGATCAAGGCCAAGGGGATGGTGCCGCTCGCGCTCGGTGACACCCGCGACCGCATCGGCGCGTTCCTGGTGCAGAACGGCGGCTGGCTGCTCAGCGAGGACGGCAAGCAGCCCACGGCCGACACCGCGGAGAACGTCGCCGCCCTGACGTACGTCAAGTCGCTGGTCACCGAGGGCCTGGCCCGCTTCCCCAAGCAACTCGACGCGGGCTGGTCCGGCGAGGCGTTCGGCAAGGGCGCGGCCGTGATGACCATCGAGGGCAACTGGATCAAGGGTGCCCTCAAGAACGACTTCCCGACCGTGAAGTACAAGGTCGTCGAGCTGCCCGCCGGCCCGAAGGGCAAGGGCACCCTCTCCTTCACCCAGTGCTGGGGGATCGCGGCGAAGTCGACGTACAAGGACCAGGCGATCAAGTTCGTCGAGGCGATGACCTCGGGTGAGCAGCAGATGGCCTTCGCGACGGCGTTCGGCGTGATGCCGTCCCGTCAGTCGGTCCGCGACCAGTACACCGGCGCCTTCCCGGCGGACAAGCCGTTCATCGACGGCGCCGCGTACGCGCAGGGCCCGGTGAACGCGCCGAAGATGGACAGCGTCCTGCAGGACCTGGAAGCGAGCCTGCAGGGCCTGGCGGGCGGCGACCCGAAGACCATCCTGGCGAACTTCGACAAGAACGCCAAGGCGGCCCTGGGCGGCTGAGGTGCGAGGAAGGGCCCCTGGTTCGTCGACCGGGGCCCTTCCTTCCACCTCCGACCGGAGGAAGGAGAGGACATGGCGATCGACGCCGTGGCCGCCCCGGCCACCGCGACCGCCCGACCGCCGCGGCGCGGCGGCGGGGGCGGGGGCGTGCGGGGAAACGAGAACGTCGCCGGCTGGCTCTTCGTCGCGCCGATCATCGTCATCCTCGGGCTGTTCATGCTGCTGCCGATCCTGATGGCGTTCTGGGTGAGCCTCACCGACTGGAACGGGCAGGGCAGCCCGTTCACCTCGGAGGTGCCGGTCGTCGGCGCCGAGAACTACACCCGGCTCTTCACCGAGGACGGGCTGGACCGTCGCGACTTCATGACCAGCATCCGGAACAACATCTACTACGTGGCGCTCGTCGTGCCGGCGCAGACCGTACTGGCGCTCGGCCTCGCGCTGATCGTCAACAACCGGCTGCTCAGGGGGAAGAGCTTCTTCCGCAGCGCCTTCTACTTCCCGTCGGTCACCAGCTCGGTCGCGATCAGCGTCGTCTTCCTCTTCCTCTTCGCCAACTCCGGAGCCGTCAACGGCCTGCTCCGGCTCTTCGGGATCGACGGGCCACAGTGGTTCGCCGACCCACGGGGTGTCCTGCACCTGCTGTTGGGTGCGGTCGGTGTGGACAGCCCGCCCGCCGCCCTGGCCGAGGGCGGTCCGTTCGGGCTCAGCTGGTGGGACTGGCTCTCCGGGCCGAGCGTCGCGATGATGTCGATCATCACGCTGGTCGTGTGGACCACCTCCGGCACCTTCATGCTGATGTTCCTGGCCGCGCTGCAGCAGGTCCCGGTCGTCCTGGACGAAGCGAGCACGATCGACGGCGCCTCGCGCTGGCAGCGGTTCCGGCACGTCACCCTGCCGCTGATCAAACCGACCACGTTCCTGGTGCTCACCCTCGGCCTGATCGGGTCCTGGCAGGTCTTCGACCAGGTGTACGTCATGAGCCAGGGCGACCCAGCCAAGACCACGCTCACGCCGGCGTACCTGTCGTACCGCACCGCCTTCCGGGACTTCGACTACGGCTCCGGCGCGGCGATCTCGTTCGTGCTGTTCCTGATCATCATCGTGCTGACCCTGCTCCAGCGCCGGATCATGGCTGACCGGGACTCCGCCGGGCGCCGCTCGTGGCGCCGGACCGTACGCCGGGGAGGCCGGTCGTGACCACCCTGACCGAGCGATCCGCGCCGGCGGCGCCCGCGCCCGTCAGCCGCCGTCGCGCCCGCGACGGCCGCGCGCTGGCCAGCCGCATCCTGGGGTACGCCGTCCTGATCTTCTTCGGGCTGGTGTTCCTCTACCCGTTCGTCATCCAGATCGGCAACTCGCTCAAGACCGAGCCGGACGCGGCGGCCAACCCGCTCTCGCCGATCCCCGACCCGCTGGTGCTGGACGGCTTCGAGCGGATCTTCGCCGGCACCAACTTCCCGCTCTGGCTCGGCAACTCGCTGCTGGTGACCGTGCTGGTCACGCTCGGGCGGGTGTTCTTCGACTCCCTCGCCGGGTACGCCCTGGCCCGGCTCCGCTTCCACGGGCGGCGGTGGCTCTTCGCCGCGGTCGTCGCCGTGATGGCGGTACCCCCCGTCGTGCTGCTGATCCCGAAGTTCCTGGTACTCAACCAGTTGGGCATCTACAACAGCTACCCGGGGCTGGTCGTGCCGCTGCTCGCCGACGCGGCCGGCATCTTCATCATGAAACAGTTCTTCGAGTCCGTCCCGGTCAGCGTGGAGGAGGCCGCCCGGATCGACGGGGCCGGCGTCTTCCGCACCTTCTGGTCGGTGGTCCTGCCGATGGCGAAGCCCGCGCTCATCACGCTGACCATCCTGTCCTTCCAGGGCTCGTGGAACGAGTTCCCGCACAGCCTGGTGTCGGTGCAGGACCCGGACCTGTTCACCCTGCCGCGCGGCCTGGCCGACCTGGTCAGCGGCTCGCTCGGCAAGGGCACGCAGTATCCGCTCAAGCTCGGCGCCGCGCTGCTCGCCACCATCCCGGTGGCGGTCATCTTCGTGATCTTCCAGCGCTACTTCGTCCGGGACGCCGCCGAGGGCGCGGAGAAGGGCTGACGCGGAATGGTTCCCGGGCCGCGGGATCGCGGGAACCACCCCGTTCGTCGGTCGCCGGCAGTCAGGGCAGCCGGTCGGGCAGCCCGAACAGCGGGAAGAGCCGGGGCTCCAGGAAGTGGGTGATCGCGGTGATCCCGGCCCCGTCGGTCGACACGAGCTGAACCGAGAACGGCCGGTGCCCGCCGGCCGGGTCGGGCCGGTACTGCCCGAAGCCGGACCCGCCGTTGGCCGCGACGGGCAGCAGCCGCGACCCCCGGCACTCGGCGCCCGGGCCGAGCATCCACCGCCCGATGTCCCGCGGCCCCCGTAGCCACAGCGCGTACGGCGGCATGCTGTGCACCGCGTCCGCCTGCAGCAGGGCGACCAGCGCGTCGACGTCGTACCGTTCGAACAGGTCGACGTAGCGGTCGAGGAGCTCGCGGTGGGCCGCGTCCAGCTCCGCGGCGGGCGCCGTGCCGGCGCGGCCGGCCATCGTGGCCCGGGCCCGTTGCAGGGCGCTGTTGACCGAGGCGACCGTGGCGTCGAGCAGGCCGGCCACCTCGTCGGCCCGCCAGCGCAGCACGTCGCGCAGGATCAGCACGGCGCGCTGCCGGGGCGGCAGGTGTTGCAGCGCGGCCACGAACGCCAGCCGCACCGACTCGCGCGCGACGGCGACCTCCGCCGGGTCGTCCGTCGCCGGCAGCACCGCCGCGTCGGGCGCCGGCTCGACCCAGCCCGGCTCGGGTGCGCCGAGCAGCGCGAGGACCGGCGGGGAGGGCTCACCGAGATCCACCGGGAGAGCCCGCCGCGCACGACCGCGCAGCAGATCCAGGCAGACGTTGGTGGCGATCCGGAAGAGCCAGGTGCGCACGGAGGCCCGGCCGGCGAAGTCGTCCCGCGCCCGCCACGTCCGCAGCAGCGTCTCCTGCACCGCGTCCTCGGCGTCGAAGATCGACCCGAGCATTCGGTAGCAGTAGCCGGTCAGCTCGGCGCGGTGGGCCGCGGAGACCGTCGGCCAGGGCTCGCCGGTAAACGGGTGGCCGCGATCCTCGCCGGCCGGGACCTGCGCGTGCGCCACCGTCATGGCGTCACCGTAGGCGGGGCCTCCGACAGTCCCGAACGACCCGCCGGCTACCCCTCCGCGCCGTGCGGCGGAGGCGGGACGGCTACGTGCAGGCGTACCTGCGGGACCAGCATGTCCTCCACGTCCAGCGCGCGGGCCGCCCCGTCCGGCTCCCAGCCGGTGCCGGTGAGGAACCCCCGGGTCGCCGCGTCGCCGTCGAACGCCCAGGCCACCGCCCGGCCGAACCCGTCCTCGCGCCAGTGGTCCACGCTCGCCGCGAGCAGCCGGCTGCCGTGCCCCCGCCGGCCCCACCGTGGCTCCACCAGCAGGTCGGTCACCGCGACGACGTCCGGCCCGAGCGCCTCGGCCGGCTCGCCGGGGGCCAGGGCCTCGGCGTCGGCCGGACCGGAGGCGGCGAACCCCACCAGATACGATTGCTCGGCCTGTTCGACGGCGACCAGCACCCGGTGCGAGCCGGAGGGCGGCTCCTGCACCGCCGCGCTCCACCGCCGGGCCAGCCACGCCTCGTCCAGGTTGTCGAGCACGTGCCGGGGCAGGATGCGGCGGTACGCGACCCGCCAGGTCGCGAGCTGGACGCGGGCGATCTCGCCGGCGTCTTCCGGACGCGCCGGGCGGACGTATCCGAGGGCCATGGCACGGAAGCCTACGCAGGGCGAGGGAGGCGACGGTGGCGCAGGGTGCCGGGCGGACGGTCGGGCAGGTCGTCGGCGTGGCCGGCCTCGCCGTCGCGGTGGCTCTCTTCCTGTCGGTGGCCGCCGTGCGGCACGGCTTCTTCGACCTCCAGGTGTACTACGGCGCGCTGCGCCACTGGGTGCACGACGGCGGGGAGATCTACGACTACCTGCGCCCGTTCACCCAGTACGGCTTCACGTACCCGCCCTTCGCCGCGCTGGTCATGCTGCCGATGGCGTACCTGCCCTGGACGGCGGCGATCGTGGTGAGCGTGGCCGCCAGCGTGGTGGTCACCGTGGTCCTGTTCCACTGGTTGGTCGACCCGATCTCCCGGCGGGCCGGGTGGACCCGCTGGTTCGCTCTAGCGGTGGCGCTCTGCCTGGCCGCCGCGTACGAGCCGATGCGCGAGACGGTCAACTTCGGCCAGGTCAACATGCTGCTGCTGTTCCTGGTGGCGGTCGACCTGCTCCGGTTGCTGCCGGGCGGCAGCCGTTGGGCGGGGGTGGGCATCGGCCTCGCGACCGCGATCAAGCTGACCCCCGGCATCTTCCTCGTGTACCTGCTGGTGACCGGCCGCTGGCGGGCGGCGGTGACCGCGATGGGCACCGCGGCCGCCGCCACCGTGTTCGCCGGCGCGCTGTTCCCGGACGCGTCCCGCGAGTTCTGGACCGAGGCGCTCTGGAACACCAACCGGGTGGGCGAGCTGGCGTTCGTCTCCAACCAGTCGCTGCGGGGGGTGGTGGCCCGGCTGGACCCGCAGGAGCCGAGCACCGTGGCCTGGCTGGCGCTGGTGGTGGCGACGCTGGCGCTGTGGGTGTGGCGGTCCCGGAGGGCCGCCGCCGCCGGTGACGAGGCGACCGGGCTGGCGCTGACCGGCGCGGTGATGTGCCTGGTCAGCCCGGTCACCTGGGTGCACCACCTGGTCTGGCTGCTGCCGGCGCTGATCCTCCTGGTGGACAGCGGGATGGCCGCCCCCGCGGGCAGCCGCCGGCGCCGCGCGCTGCTGGTCGCCGCGGCCGTCGCGTACGCCTTCCTGATCAGCCGGATCGTCTGGGTGTGGGAGCGGGACTTCACCGGCATCGGCGGTTTCCTCGGCAGCAACACCTACGTCTGGATCAGCCTGGCGCTGCTCGCCTTCCTGCCGGTCCGGCCGCCGTCGGTGCGGGCACCGGCCGGTAGGGGCGCCGCGTCGCGCCCGGGTGACGTCGACGGGCGGGCGCACAGCGGTGTCGTACCGCTGAACTAGGGTGCCCGCGATGGTCGCACCGGAATCGCTCTCGCTCGCCCAGGCCCGGCGGATCGCGCTCGCCGCCCAGGGCTTCGCCGACCCGGCGCCCACCGGCGTGCCGACGCGGCGGCACCTGCGTCGCGTGCTCGACCGGGTCGGGCTGATCCAGATGGATTCGGTCAACGTGCTCCAGCGGGCGCACTACCTGCCGCTCTACAGCCGGCTCGGGCCCTACCCGATCGCGCTGCTCGACACGGCGGCCTACCGCCGTCCCCGCGACCTCTTCGAGTACTGGGGGCACGAGGCGTCGCTGGTGCCGGTCGATCTGCACGCTGCGCTGCGCTGGCGGATGGCCCGCGCGCGGGCCGAGGCCTGGGGTGGCATGCGCCGCATCGCCGAGGAGCAGCCCGGCCTGGTGGCGTGGGTCCGCGACGAGGTGGCCGCCGGCGGCCCGCTGACCGCTGCCGAGATCGAGCACGACGCCCCTCGGGAGACCGGCAACTGGGGGTGGAACTGGTCGGCGGTGAAACGGGCGCTGGAGTTCCTGTTCTGGGCCGGTGAGGTGACCGCGGCCGACCGCACCACCTCGTTCGCCCGCCGCTACGACCTCCCCGAGCGGGTCCTGCCGGCCGTCGTGCTGGCCGCGCCGACCCCGACCGACGCCGAGGCGTACCGGACCCTGGTCGCCGTGGCGGCCCGGTCGCTCGGGGTGGCCGCCGAGCCGGAGCTGCGGGACTACTTCCGGCTGCCGCTGGCCGGGGCCCGGACGGCGATCGCCGAGCTGGCGGAGGCGGGGGAGCTGCTGCCGGTGACGGTGCAGGGCTGGCGGCAGCGGGCCTGGCTGCACGCGCAGGCACGGCTGCCCCGCTGGGTGCGCGGCAACACGCTGGTCAGCCCGTTCGACCCGCTGGTGTGGGAGCGAGGCCGCACCGAGCGGCTGTTCGACTTCAGCTACCGCATCGAGATCTACGTGCCGGCGCCGCAGCGGGTGCACGGCTACTACGTGCTGCCGTTCCTCCAGGGGGAACGGTTCACCGCCCGGGTCGACCTGAAGGCCGACCGCAGGGCGGGCGTGCTCCTGGTGCCCGCGGCCTGGCTCGAGCCCGGCGCCGACCCGGGCGAGACCGCGCTCGCGCTCGCCGCCGAGCTGCAGCGGCTCGCCGGCTGGCTGGGCCTGGACGCCGTGGCGCCCCCGGCGGCGGGCGACCTGGCGGGTCCGCTGGCCGCCGCGCTGACGAGCCTGGCCGGTGTACCGTGATCGGCGTGACGAGCGTTGAGGGGCCCCGGGGCGACGCCGCGCCGCACCCGGTCCCGCCGCACCCGGTGGCGACGTCTCCGGCCCCGCCGGACCCGGCCGTGCCGGGCACCCGGGTCGATCCCCACGGGGGGTGGCCCGCCGGGCAGGTCCCGCCCTACCCGGTGTCCGAGCCGGACCGGCTGACCCGCTTCGTGGTCCGGCTCTACGAGCGCTCGCCGCGCTGGGCGGTGCCACTGGCCGCGCTCGGCTGCGTCGCCGCCGGCATCGGCTACACGCTGATCAGCGACCCGACCCGGTCCGCGCCCGACGCGGCGCCGACCTGCCTGCTCAAGCTCACCACCGGGCTGGACTGCCCGGGCTGCGGCGGCACCCGCGCACTCTGGTACGTGCTGCACGGCGACCTGCCGGCCGCCGCCCGCCACCATTTCCTCTTCGTGTTCGCCCTGCCCTTCCTGGCGTACTTCTTCGTGGCGTGGGCGGGGAAGCAGGCGTTCGGCTGGCGGCTCCCCGAGCTGCGGATCGACACCCGGGTGATCGGCGTCTTCCTGGCCGCGTGGTTCGCCTTCTCGGTGCTGCGCAACCTGCCCTGGGCGCCGTTCACCTCCCTGTACGTCTGATCCGGTCCGGCTTCGGCGCGACGTGCCCGCCGGGGTGCCGCGCGGAGCGTGAGCCGGCCAACTGCCCGCGAGCCCAACTTTCCCGCAGGCCTGAGCGGCCACTACAGTCCCAGGGATGCCGGACATGGTGCAGCCCCAGGTCAAGCTCATCGCGTGGACCCACTTCGCGGCCCCGGACGACGTGCCGTGGTCGACCGACGCCGACGGCGGCCAGGCGCTCGCCGAGTTCGCCGGTCGGGCCTGCTACCAGAGCTGGAAGAAGCCGAACCCGGCCACCGCGACCAACGCCGGCTACCTGGCGCACATCCTCGAGGTGGGCCACCTGAGCGTGCTGGAGCACGGCTCGGTGAGTTTCTACTTCACCGGTGTGTCCCGGTCGTTCACGCACGAGCTGATCCGGCACCGGCACTTCTCGTACTCCCAGCTGTCCCAGCGGTACGTCCCGGAGCGGGACGCGGCGATGGTCGAGCCGACGGTGATCGCCGAGGACCCGGAGCTGCACAAGAAGTTCGTGGCGGCGGCCGAGGCGAGCGTCCGTGCGTACACCGAGCTGCTGGAGGGGCTGGAGCAGCGCTTCACCGACGAGCCCAACCCCACGCTGCGGCGCAAGCGGGCCCGGCAGGCGGCCCGTGCGGTGCTGCCCAACGCCACCGAGACCCGGATCGTGGTCACCGGCAACTACCGGGCGTGGCGGCACTTCGTCGCGATGCGCGCGACCGAGCACGCCGACGTGGAGATCCGGGAGCTGGCCGTGGAGTGCCTGCGCCAGCTCCAGGGGGTCGCGCCGAACGTGTTCAACGACTTCGTGATCTCGACGCTGCCCGACGGCACCGAGGTGGCGGCCAGCCCGCACGCCGAGGTGTCCTGAGCCCTTCCCCGGCAGCGGCTCGGCGGTCGTCCGCTAGGTTGGACCCATGACGCACGACCACCCTGACACCGTCGCCCCGGCCGTATCTCGGCCGTTCGGGCGTGTGCTCACGGCCATGGTGACGCCGCTGCACGCCGACGGGTCGCTCGACCTCGACGGGGCGGCCCGGCTGGCCAACCACCTGGTGGACGAGCAGGGCAACGACGCGCTGGTGGTCAACGGCACCACCGGTGAGTCGCCGACCACCACCGACGCGGAGAAGGAGCGCCTGATCCGGGTCGTCGTGGAGGCCGTCGGCGACCGCGCGAAGGTGGTGGCCGGGGTCGGCACCAACGACACCCGGCACACCATCGAGTTGGCCGCCGCCGCCGAGAAGGCCGGCGCCCACGGCCTGCTGGTGGTGACCCCGTACTACAACAAGCCGCCGCAGGCGGGCCTGCTGCGGCACTTCACCGCCGTGGCGGACGCGAGCGGGCTGCCGGTGATGCTGTACGACATCCCGCACCGCGCCGGTGTGCCGATCGAGACCGAGACGCTGGTGCGACTCGCCGACCACGGGCGGATCGTCGCGGTGAAGGACGCCAAGGGCGACCTGACCGCCACCAGTTGGGTCACCAGCCGGACCGGTCTCGCCTTCTACAGCGGCGAGGACTCCCTCACCCTGCCCGCGCTGGCCGTGGGCGCGGTCGGCGTGGTCGGCACCTCGACCCACTTCACCGGGGTGCAGACCCAGCAGATGATCCAGGCGTACGACGCGGGCGACACCGCCGCGGCGCTCGCCCTGCACCGGCGGCTGCTGCCGCTGTACACGGGCATCTTCCGCACCCAGGGCACGATCCTGGTCAAGGCGGGGCTCGCGGCCAAGGGGCTGCCGGCCGGTCCGGTGCGCCCACCGCTGGTCGACGCGACGGCCGAGCAACTCGCCCAGCTCCGCGCCGACTGCGCGGCGGCCGGGCTGGACCTTCCCTGATGATCGAACGAATCGACGGGCGCCGGGTGACGGCGCCGCAGAATGAGGTGAACGCGTGACCGAGGCGCACTTCGAGGCTGAATTTCCGCCGCCGCTGCCGGAGGGTGGACTGCGGATCATCCCGCTCGGCGGGCTCGGCGCCATCGGTCGGAACATGACCGTCTTCGAGTACGACGGCAAGCTGCTGATCGTCGACTGCGGGGTGCTCTTCCCCGACGTGGAGCAGCCCGGCGTCGACCTGATCCTGCCCGACTTCGGCCCGATCCTGGACCGGCTCGGCGACGTGCAGGCGATCGTGCTCACCCACGGTCACGAGGACCACATCGGGGCGGTGCCGTACCTGCTGGCCCACAAGCCGGACATCCCGCTGGTCGGCTCGCAGTTCACCCTCGCCCTGGTCGAGGCGAAGCTCGCGGAGCGGCGGATCCAGCCGTACACGCTGACCGTGCGGGAGGGCGGCCGGGAGCGGCTCGGCCCGTTCGAGTGCGAGTTCTTCGCGGTCAACCACTCGATCCCGGACGCGCTCGCGGTCGCCATCCGCACCCCGGCCGGTCTGGTGCTGCACACCGGCGACTTCAAGATGGACCAGCTCCCGCTGGACGGGCGGATCACCGACCTGGCCGGCTTCGCGCGGCTCGGCGCCGAGGGCGTGGACCTGCTGCTGTCCGACTCCACCAACGCCGAGATCCCCGGCTTCGTCACGCCGGAGCGGGAGATCGGGCCGGTGCTCGATTCCATCTTCCAGAAGGCCCGGGGCCGGATCATCGTGGCCTCGTTCGCCTCGCACGTGCACCGGGTGCAGCAGGTCTTCGACTCCGCCGTCGAGCACGGCCGCAAGGTCGCCCTGATCGGCCGTTCGATGGTCCGCAACATGGGCATCGCCCGGGACCTGGGCCTGCTGAACATCCCGCCGGGCCTGGTCGTCGGCATCGAAGAGGCCACCACCATGCCGCCCGAGCGGATCGTGCTGATGTCGACGGGCAGCCAGGGCGAGCCGATGAGTGCCCTCGGCCGGATGGCCAGCGGCGACCACCGGCACATCACGATCGCCCCCGGCGACACCGTGGTGCTCGCGTCCTCGCTGGTGCCCGGCAACGAGACCTCGGTCTACCGGGTGATCAACCGGCTGGCCCGGGCCGGTGCCGTGGTCGTGCACAAGGACGTGGCGAAGGTGCACGTCTCCGGTCACGCCCCGGCCGGCGAGCTGCTCTACCTGCTCAACGTGGTCCGGCCGAGCAACCTGATGCCGGTGCACGGCGAGTGGCGGCACCTGCGTGCCCACGCCCGGCTCGGCATCGAGTCCGGCGTCGCGCCGGACCGGGTGGTGCTCTGCGAGGACGGCGACGTGGTCGACCTGGTCGAGGGCCGCGCCAGCCTGGTCGGGCACGTCAAGAGCCGGTACGTCTACGTGGACGGCCTGGCCGTCGGCGACGTGAGCGAGTCGCTGCTGACCGAGCGCCGGATCCTGGGGGACGGCGGCTTCATCGCCGCGACGGTGGTGGTCGACTCGGTGACCGGGAAGGTCGTCGGCGGGCCCACCGTCTCCGCCAAGGGCTTCTCGGAGGACCCGGAGGCGTTCAACCCGGTGGTGCCGCTGGTCACCGAGGCCCTCAACCGGGCGGCCTCGGACGGCATCACCGACCCGCACCAGCTCCAGCAGATCGTCCGGCGCACCGTGGGGCGGTGGGTGAACGACGCGTACCGGCGCCGGCCCATGATCGTGCCGACCGTCGTCGAGGTCTGATTCTCCTACGCTCCGACGCCCGCCGGTCACTCCCGGCGGGCGTCGCCGTATTCGCAGCATCGTTTTCCGTCGATCCTTCAACCGTCCCGGCGCCGCTCCCGTACTCCGTCGTGGCGGGCGTGACCGCGCCGGCCGGGAGGAGCGTGACGGATGGACCGCAGACGATTGACAGCCATCGGCGTGATGGTGGCGACGGTGGGTGCGGCGGCGGCGGTGACACTGCCGTCCTTCGCGGGGGAGGAGCCCACCCCCCGCGGCGGTACGGCCGCCCCGGCGGCCGGTGACGTCGCGCCGGAGGTGGTCGACGCGATGCGGCGGGACCTGTCGCTCAGCCCGGGCCAGGTCACGGAGCGGCTCGCCACCGAGCGCTGGGCGACCGGGGTGGTCAGCGAACTGCGGAACGATCTCGGCGCCGACTACGGCGGCAGTTGGCTCGGCGCGGACGGTCGGACCCTCAACGTCGCGGTCGCCGACCGGGCGCAGGCCGAGCGGGTCCGCGCCGCCGGGGCGGTGCCGAAGGTGGTGGCCCGGGGCGTCGGGCAGCTCGACACGTTCAAGACCCGGCTGGACCGGGCCGGCGGATCGGCGTCCGACGCGGTGTCCGGCTGGTACGTCGACGTCGCCGACAACTCGCTGGTCGTGCTCGCCCGCCCCGGTTCGGAGGAGGCGGCCTGGCGGCTGGTCGACCGCACCCGCGTACCCCGGCAGGCGGTTCGGGTGGACGCGTCCGCCGAGGAGCCCCGGCTGCTCTTCGACGTCCGCGGCGGCGACCCCTTCACGATCGACGGCGCGGGCCGCTGCTCGGTGGGCTTCTCCGTGGTGGGCGGATTCGTGACCGCCGGGCACTGCGGCCGGGTGGGCTCCCGGACCGACGGGGCGAACGGCGTCGGTCAGGGCGTGTTCCGGGCCTCGTCGTTCCCCGGTGACGACTGGGCGGTCGTCGAGGTCAACAACGCGTGGACGCCGCAGCCGGTGGTCAACGACTTCAACGGCGGGACGGTTCCGGTGGCCGGCGCGCAGGAGGTGCCGGTCGGGGCGTCGATCTGCCGATCCGGCTCCACCACCGGCGCCCGCTGCGGCGTCGTCCAGGCCCGCAACGCCACCGTCCGCTACCCGGAGGGGACGGTGACCGGGCTGGTCCGGACGAACGTGTGCGCCGAGCCGGGCGACTCGGGTGGCTCCTGGATCTCCGGCGACCAGGCGCAGGGCGTCACCTCCGGCGGCTCCGGCGACTGCACCGTGGGCGGCACCACGTTCTTCCAACCGCTGCGCGAGATCCTCGACGTCAACGGGCTGACCCTGGTGACCACGGGCAACACCCGGTAGTGGTCGCCGACCCCGCCGGGTCCGGGACCACCGGGCCCGGCGGGGTCAGGGCAGGGCGGGGTCAGGGCAGGGCGGGGTCAGGGCAGGGCGGGGTCAGGGCAGGGCGGGGTCAGGGCAGGGCGGCCACCGCGTCGGCGTACGCCGAGCCGGTGCGTACCGCCGCCTCCAGCAGCACGTCCAGTTGGACCGGGGCCACCCCGTGCGACAGGTCCGTGCTGACGTCCCCGGCCAGCACCAGCTCGTCCCCGGAGTCGTGCACGTACGCGGTCGGCAGCAGCCGGTCCTGGTTCCAGGAGTTGCAGAACGCGTACGCCTCGGCCCGCCGCGACGCCGGGAGCCGGCGGCTGGCCACGGTGCGGACGTGCAGGATCTCGCCACGTTCGCCGGCCCGTCGCACCTGGATGAGCGCCTCGCCCCAGCGCCCCACGACGGTGTCGGCGGCGTCCACGACGTACCTGTCGCCGCGCCGCTCCAGGGCGGCGGTGACGAGCGCCAGGCTGAGCGGGACCGGCGCGTCGTCCGGCGGGTCGTCGGCCGGGCCGTCGTCCGGCGGATCGTCGTCCCCGACCCAGTCGGGAGGCCACGCCACGGGAGCGACCAGCGCCTGCCCGGCCCGCGCCCGCTCGGCCAACCAGGACGCGATCCGACCGGACTGGTGACCGGTGCCGTTGCGGGCGTCGAAGCTGCCGGCCAGGCCGGTGGCCAGGTCCAGCAGGGCGGCGCCGAGCGCCTCGACGTCCAGGTCGGCGGCGGGCCGCGACCCGGACGCCGGCCGGTGCACCGTCCGCCCGCCCAGTCCCGCGTCCGTCGCGACGGCACACACCAGAGCACCGGCCGCCGCGAACTCCATCGCGGACAGCTCGTCGTCGGCGTGGTCGAGCCTCGTCAGCTGCTCGGCGAGGATGTCCAGCCCGCGGCCGGGATGCCCGGCGAGGGCGCAGAGGCGCAGGTGGGCCGCGAGGTACGGGAAGGCGGCCCGCTCGCGCCGGTGCCGCCGGTACGCCTGGACGTGCGCCGCCGCGGCCCGCTCCGGCTCGCCGGCCCGCAGCCACGGCAGCATGCCGGCGGCGAGCGCCCGCTCGGGCGCCTCGGTGCAGTCCGACCGGCCGGCGCCGGCGAGCTCGTCCAGCGCCGCCCGCCAGTCGCTCCACCCGGCGAGCAGGTCCGCCCGTCGTACCCGGGCGCACTCGGCGCAGCCGTCCGTCGGGTCGGGGGCGGCGGCCACCCAGCGGTCGTACCAGGACCGGGCGGCCGGCTCGTCGCCGAGGTGGTCGGCGATCCGGCAGCGGAGTTCGGCGACCACCGGGGCGTCGGCGGCGGCGAGGTCGTCGAGGAGGGCACGGGCCTGGTCCAGCCCGACGCGGGGGCTGCCCAGCAGGGCCTCCACGGCGTACCGCTGGTAGCGCGACAGCAGCTCCCGGCCCCCGGCTGGCAGCAGGTCCGGTCGGCGATCGGCGGCGGCGAGGCAGCGGCGGACCGGCTCGACCAGCCGCCACCGCTGACCGTGCAGCAGGTACGACTCGATCAGGGCGAGCCGGGCGTCCAGCGCCGACCGGTCGTCACCGGTTGCGTCGGCGCGCGCCGCGATCCGTTCCAGCTCGGCGCCGCGCGTCTCACCGTCGGGGGAGTCCCGGACGTCGGCCAGCTCTTCGGCGAGGGCGCGGTGGTCCCGTTCCGGCCGGCGGCGTCCGGGCAGCCAGCCCGGCCAGCCGAACTCCTCCAGCCCCCGGCCGCCGGGCTGCCCGGTCACGGCAGCATCCCGCCGGGCAGGCGGGCGACCTCGGCGGCGAGCTGGCAGCCGGCGGAGATGCCGCAGTGGAGGAGCCGGTCGAGCTGGTGCGGGGTCACGCCGTGCTCCAGGTCGGTGATGACCTCGCCGCAGACGCGGGCGCGCCCGTCGTCCTCGACGTGCACGAACGCCTTCGGCCAGAGCCGGTCGTGGTTCCACGCGTTGCAGAAGGCGTGCAGAGCCGGGACGTACTCGATGGCGAACGTCGGCGCCGACACCGTGCGTACCTGGAGCAGCTCCCCGGCGGTGCCCGGGCGGAGGAACCAGATCAGGCTGTCGGCCCACCGGCCGACCAGGTCGCCGGCCGGGTCGGTCTCGACCGCGTACCCGCGACCGGCGAGCACGGTGGCGATCAGCTCGCCGGTCAGCGGGCGCAGCGCACCCGGGTACCCGGCCTGGGGGCGGTCCGCACCGTCCGCGATCGGCGACGCCATGGGGCATCCCTTCTGAGGCGGATATCACGACCGGCGGCGGATTCGCGCGACGACGCGCGGACACGACCCGGAAAAGCGGCGATCTGCCGGGTGCCGCCGTTAAGTTGATGCTATGGCGGGCCGTACCTCTCAGGCGAGCCGGCGGCGCGGCGCGTCGCCGCGTGGCACCACGAACAGTCGTGCCCGTCAGCCGGCGAAGAAGACCCGTACGCCGGCCCGGCGCCGCACCACGGCCACCCGTCCGGGCCCCGCCGTCTATCTCGGCCGCGCTCTCGGTGCGCTGTGGATGGGCCTGGCGCACGGCGTGGGCTGGGGGGTCCGCGCGGTGGGCCGGCAGGCCGCCTCGGCCCGTGATCTCGACCCGGAGCACCGGCGCGACGGGGCCGGGCTGCTGGTGCTCGGCCTCGCCCTGCTCAGCGCCGTCGGCATCTGGTTCTCCGGGGCGGGGCCGGTGGGGCAGCGGCTGGCCGACAGCGTCCGGCTCTTCCTGGGCGCCATCGCCATCGTGGTGCCGGTGCTGCTGATGATCGGCGCCTGGCGGCTGATGCGGCAGCCCGCCGACCCCGAGCACCGCGGTCGTGGCCTGGTGGGCTGGGGGTCCATGCTGGTCGCCACCGCCGCGATGCTGCACATCGGGCAGGCCCCGGTGGGCCCGGTCCAGCGGGACTTCGCCGGCGGCCTGGTCGGCGCGGGTGTCGGCAGCCTGCTGGAGCGGGCCGTGACCGCCTGGGTGGCGGTTCCGCTGCTCGTCCTGCTGCTGGTCTTCGGGCTGCTGGTGGTCACCGCCACGCCGATCAACAAGATCCCCGAGCGGCTGGGCCTGCTGGCCGGCGCGGTGGTCGGCACGCCGCCGGCCGAGGAGACGGACGAGGCGGCCGACAAGCCGGCCCGCCGTCGCCCGGCGAAGCGGATGCCGCCCCCGCTGGATCCGGAGGACTTCGACGACGACCTGGAGGGCGCCGACCTCCAGGAGACCCTCGTGCTGCCCCGCAAGCCGCCGGCCAAGGTGCCGGCCAGCCGCAAGCCGGCCGAGCCGCCCGAGCACTCGCCGCTGCCCACGCGGGCCGAGCAGCTCGCCCTGACCGGCCTGGCCGGCGACTACACGCTGCCGCCGGCGAACCTGTTGGGCAGCGGTGCCGCCCCGAAGACCCGGAGCAAGGCCAACGACGAGGTGATCGCCGCGCTGACCGGCGTCTTCGACCAGTTCGACGTGGACGCCGCGGTCACCGGCTTCACCCGGGGCCCGACGGTCACCCGGTACGAGGTGGAGCTCGGCCCGGGTGTGAAGGTCGAGCGGATCACCCAGCTCTCCCGCAACATCGCGTACGCGGTGAAGTCGCCGGACGTCCGGATCCTCAGCCCGATCCCGGGCAAGAGCGCGGTCGGCGTGGAGATCCCGAACACCGATCCGGAGAACGTGGCGCTCGGCGACGTGCTGCGCTCCCGGACGGCCACCAGCGACCACCATCCGATGGTCGTCGCGCTCGGCAAGGACATCGAGGGCGGTTACGTGGTGGCCAACCTCGCGAAGATGCCGCACATCCTCATCGCGGGGGCCACCGGTGCCGGCAAGTCGAGTTGCCTGAATTCATTGCTTGTGTCCATTTTGACCCGCGCAACTCCTGACGAGGTTCGGCTGCTGCTCATCGACCCGAAACGGGTCGAGATGACCGGCTACGAGGGGATCCCGCACCTGGTCACGCCGATCGTGACCAACGCCAAGAAGGCCGCCGACTCGCTGGAGTGGGTGGTCCGCGAGATGGACATGCGGTACGACGACCTCGCCGCCAACGGGGTCCGGCACATCGACGACTTCAACCGTAAGGTCCGCAACGGCGAGATCAAGGCGCCGCCGGGCAGTGAGCGGGAGCTGCGGCCGTACCCATACCTGCTGGTGATCGTCGACGAGTTGGCCGACCTGATGATGGTCGCCCCCCGCGACGTGGAGGACTCGATCGTCCGGATCACCCAGCTCGCCCGGGCCGCCGGCATCCACCTGGTGCTCGCCACCCAGCGGCCGTCGGTCGACGTCGTCACCGGCCTGATCAAGGCCAACGTCCCGTCCCGGCTGGCCTTCGCGACCTCCTCCCTCGCGGACTCCCGGGTCATCCTCGACCAGCCCGGCGCGGAGAAGCTGCTCGGCCGCGGTGACGGCCTCTTCCTGCCGATGGGCGCGTCGAAGCCGATCCGCATCCAGGGCGCCTGGGTGACCGAGCGCGAGATCACCGACGTGGTGAAGTTCTGCAAGGACCAGCGCGAGCCGGAGTTCCGGCCGGACGTGCTGACCGTCGCGCAGGAGAGCAAGAAGAAGATCGACGAGGACATCGGCGAGGACCTGGACCTGCTGGTGCAGGCGGTCGAGCTGGTGGTGACCTCCCAGTTCGGCTCGACGTCGATGCTCCAGCGCAAGCTGCGGGTGGGCTTCGCCAAGGCGGGCCGGCTGATGGACCTGATGGAGACGCGCGGCGTCGTGGGTCCCTCCGAGGGCTCCAAGGCCCGCGACGTGCTCGTCAAGCCGGACGAGCTGGAGGAGGTCCTGGCCGGCCTGCGGGGCGGCGACGAGTGACGACGGCTCCGGGTCGCCTACCGGACGACGCCCACGGGCCTGCCGGTACGGCGGGCCCGTGGCGTCGGGGGAGCGGAGTGGGTCAGTTGTAGAGCGCCGCGCCGATCAGCATGCCGATGATCATGCCGGCCAGGCTGGCGCCGGCCGCGTACCAGCCGAGTGGCTTGTCGCCGAGGACCGCGCCCACGACGCCCAGGGCGATGCCCGCCAGGCCGAACAGCGGCGGCAGGAACAGGATCGCGATGACAGCGAAGACGAAGCTCAGGATGGTGCAGACGCGGGCCGCGCCGCTGCGGGGGCGCGCGGTGCTGTGGATGTCGGCCATGGTGTCCTCCGTGGTGGGTGAGATGTCCTCGGTGCTGGCCGATCTCTACCCACTGTGGTCATCCGCTACGCCTGGCGGCGTCAGTGGTAGATCTTCAACCCGACCACACCGGCGACCACCAGCAGCAGGCAGATGATCCGGGGGAGGCTGGCCGACTCGTTGAGCGCGACCATGCCGACGACGGCGGTGCCGACCGCGCCGATGCCGACCCAGACCGCGTACCCGGTCCCGACGGGAATGTCGCGCAACGCGTACGCGAGGCCGGCCATGCTGAGCACGAGGGTGACGGCGAAGACCGCCGACGGGACGGGCCGGCTGAAGCCCGCGCTGCGGTCGAGGGCGATCGCCCACGCCGTCTCCAGGAGTCCGGAGATCACCAGAACGATCCAGGCCATCGGGTCACCTCTGTGCGGGCCGCCCGAACCGCCGGGGGCCGGGACGAGTCGATTCTGCGGGTCACGCGGGGCGTCTTGGCCTGACCGGGTACGCCCACCACTCGTCCGGGGCGGCCGGAGCCGCCGTCGACGACGGTAGCACCGGCGGTGGGCACGGGAGCCCGGGCCGAGCAGCGAGCCGCGAACCGCAGTGCGGTGATCCCGACCACCACGAGTGGACCTCAACCTGACTTCAACTTGCAGTATGACCGGTATGCCACTGCTCTTCGCCGACCCCGAGGTCAGCGCCGCGCTCGACGCACCGACGACCGTCGCGGCGATGCGGGACGCGCTCCGGGCCGCGCACGAGGGTCGGCTGGTCGCCCCGCCCCGGACCGCCGCCGCGCTCGACGGGGGGCGGATGGTGCTCACCGCCGGGCATCTCGTGGGCGAGTGGTACGGGTACCGCTCCTACGACACCTTCGGGCATCCGGAGAGCGAGCAGGTCGTGGTGCTGCACGACGGGCGGACCGGCGCCGTCCGGGCGGTCGCGGTCGGGGAGGAGCTGGGGTCCCGGCGTACCGGGGGACTCGGTGGGGTCGCCGTCGACGCGCTGGCCCGCCCCGATGCGGCGACCCTCGGCGTGGTCGGCTCCGGCCGGCAGGCGTGGACCCAGGTGTGGGCCGCCGCCGCCGTGCGGCCGCTGCGGGAGGTGACCGTGCACAGCCGCTCCGCCGCCCGGCGGGAGGCGTTCGCCGCCCGCGTCCGCGCCGAGTTGGGCGTTCCCGCCCGCGCGGTCGGATCGGCCGGGGCCGCCGTGGCCGGCCGCGACGTCGTGGTGCTCGCCACGACGAGTACCACGCCGGTGCTCGACGCCGCCGACCTCGCCCCGGGCGCGCACGTCAACGCCGTGGGTTTCAAGCAGGTCGACCGCCACGAGTTCGGCGCCGACCTGCTCGACCGGGCGGACGTGCTGGTCACCGACTCGCCCGCGCAGGCGACCGCGTACGCCCCGCCGATGCTCGCCGCGCTGCCCTCGTACGCCGGTCGGTTGCGGGATCTGGGCGCGGTGCTGGCGGGGGCCGTCCCCGGCCGGACCGCCGCGGACCAGGTGTCGGTCTTCTGCTCGACCGGGCTGGCCGGCACCGAGGTCTTCCTGCTCGACCGCCTGGTCCGGGTGGCGATCCCGGCCTGACCGGCGCCGCCGGCGGTCGCCCCGCCGCGCGATGCGGCATCTCGCGCCCTCCGGACGGTCGGATCCCGCGACCTGCCGCACGTCGCGCGCCGACCGGGTACGGACGGGCGGGTGAGCTGGCCGATGCCGGCGGCCCGCCGTCACGGCGACCGCCCGCCGGCCCGGTACCCTCGGATGGTGTCTGCCACCTCCCCTTCGCCCGCCGACGGCCGTCGCGTCGCCCTGCTGACCCTGGGCTGCGCCCGCAACGAGGTCGACTCGGAGGAGTTGGCTGCCCGCCTGCACGCCGACGGGTGGCAGGTCACGACCGACGGTGAGGGCGCCGACGTGGTCGTCGTGAACACCTGCGGGTTCGTCGAGAAGGCCAAGCAGGACTCGATCCAGACCCTCCTCGCCGCCGCCGACACCGGCGCCAAGGTGGTGGCGGCCGGGTGCATGGCCGAGCGGTACGGGCGGGAACTGGCCGACAGCCTGCCCGAGGCGCAGGCGGTGCTGAGCTTCGACGACTACCCCGACATCTCCGCGCGGCTGGGTTCGGTGCTCGCCGGTGACGCGGTCGACGCGCACACTCCGCGCGACCGCCGCGAGCTGCTGCCGCTCACCCCGGTCAAGCGCCGGGAGGCGGCGGTGTCGCTGCCCGGGCACGGCACCCGCGCCGCCGTCGAGACCGACGAGCACACCCCGGCGCACCTGCGGCCGGTGCTGCGGCGCCGGCTCGACACCGGCCCGGTCGCCTCCCTCAAGCTGGCCAGCGGTTGCGACCGGCGCTGCGCGTTCTGCGCCATCCCCGCCTTCCGCGGCGCGTTCGTCTCCCGTACGCCGGATGAACTGCTCGCCGAGGCCGAGTGGCTGGCCAAGACCGGGGTGCGCGAGCTGGTGCTGGTCAGCGAGAACTCCACCTCGTACGGCAAGGACCTCGGCGACCCGCGGGCGCTGGAGAAGCTGCTGCCGCAGCTCGCCGCCATCGACGGCATCGTCCGGGTGCGGGCGAGCTACCTCCAGCCCGCCGAGACCCGGCCCGGCCTGGTCGAGGTGATCGCCACGACGCCGGGCGTCGCCGCGTACTTCGACCTGTCCTTCCAGCATTCGAGCGAGCCGGTCCTGCGCCGGATGCGCCGTTTCGGTTCCACCGACCGCTTCCTGGAGCTGCTGGGCAGCGCCCGCGCCCTGGCTGCGGAGGCCGGCGCCCGTAGCAACTTCATCGTCGGCTTCCCCGGGGAGACCCGGGCCGACGTGGCCGAGCTGGTCCGCTTCCTGAGCGAGGCGCGCCTGGACGCGATCGGCGTGTTCGACTACAGCGACGAGGACGGCACCGAGGCCGCCGGCCTCCCGGGCAAGGTGTCGGCCGCCACCGTCAAGCGGCGGTACGACAAGCTCAGCGCCCTGGCCGACGAGCTGTGCGCCCAGCGGGCCGAGGAGCGGCTCGGTTCGACGGTCGAGGTCCTGGTCGACTCGGTCGACGAGGGCGTGGTCGAGGGGCGCGCCGCGCACCAGGCGCCCGAGGTCGACGGCTCGACCACCCTGGTCGCGCCGCCCGGCGGCGGGGTTGATCTGACCGCGTTGCGCCCCGGTGACCTGGTCCGCGCGACGGTCACCGCGACCGAGGGAGTCGACCTGGTCGCCGTACCGGATGAGATGATCTCGGCGGCGCCCGGCGCGGAACGGTGACGGCGGGCCCGGACGGAGCGAGGGAGCCACGTGGTGAGGTGCCAGGTCGGCCACGGCGGTCGGAGCGGGGTGCCGCGGTGACCGGGGCGGCGGAGCCGGCCTCGGCCCCGGTGGTCGCCCGGGTGTCCGTGCTGAACGCGGCCAACGGGCTGACGCTGCTGCGGCTGGTGCTGGTGCCGGTGTTCGCGGCGTCCGTGGTCGTCTCCGCGATGAGCCACCCGGGCTGGCGGATCGCCGCCTGCACGATCTTCGCGGTGGCCTCGGTCACCGACCTGGTGGACGGGTGGATCGCCCGCCGGTTCGGCATGGTCACGTCGGTCGGCAAGGTGGCCGACCCGATCGCGGACAAGGCGCTCACCGGCGCCGCTCTGCTGCTGCTCTCCTGGTACGACCGGCTGCCCTGGTGGGTGACGGTCGTGATCCTCGCGCGGGAGCTGGGCATCACGGCGCTGCGGTTCTGGGTGATCCGCCGCGGCGTGATCGCCGCCAGCCGGGGCGGCAAGATCAAGACCGCCCTCCAGATCCTGGCGATCGCCTGGTACCTGTGGCCGATGCCCGCCGCCCTGGCCGCGGTCGGCCCCTGGATCATGGGCGCCGCCGTGGCGGTGACGGTCGTCACCGGCTTCGACTACGTCGCCCAGGCCGTGCGCCTGCGCCGTCGCACCGGCTGAGCGGTCGCCGCCCGGCCCGACGAGTACCGCGGCCGGGCCGGGGGAAGGAAGGTCGGCATGGAGATCGAGACGGACGCCCACGGCGATCGGCCGGTCGGCAGCCCCGCGGCCGGCGCGGTGCACAGCCTCGCCGAGCGGCAGCAGACCCTCGCCACCGTCGAGTCGCTGACCGGCGGCCTGCTCGCCGGGGCGATCGTGGAGATCGCCGGTGTCAGCAGCGTCTACCGCGGCGGTCTCGTGGTCTACGCCACCGAGTTGAAGTCGGGGCTGGCCGGCGTACCGGAGGACCTGCTGGCCGAGCGCGGGCCGGTCGACCCGGACGTCGCGGTGGCGCTCGCGGAGGGCGGGCGGCGGCGGTGCGGGGCCGACTGGGCCCTCGCCACGACCGGGGTGGCCGGGCCGGAACCGCAGGACGGCAAGCCCGTCGGGCTGGTGTACGTGGCCGTGGCGGGCCCGTCCGGCAGCGCGGTGCGCGAGCTGGACCTGGACGGTGGCCGCGACCACATCCGATCGGCCGCCGTCGTGGCGGCGCTGCGGCTGCTGGCCGACCGGCTCCACGACGCCGACGGTGGCAGCCCGGTCGACTCCGCTTCCGCCGGGCGGGACCCGGCCGGTGCCGCCCCGCGGTGAGGGATCGTCCGATTCCGACGGGCGGGGCGGGATGTCGGCCGGGCGCGCAACGGGTACGGTTGCGGGAAGGCTCTGGTGGCCCGGGGCCGGAGGGTCCGGGCCGTCGGGGCGGGAGTGGTGTTCCCCAGGGGAGGTGCGATGGTCCTGCTACGCCGGGTGATCGGTGACGCGCTGCGGGCACGCCGGCAGGGGCAGCACCGCACCCTGCGCGAGGTCTCCTCCGCCGCCAACGTCAGCCTCGGCTACCTCTCCGAGATCGAGCGCGGCCAGAAGGAGCCGTCGAGCGAGCTGTTGGCCGCCATCTGCGACGCGCTGGGCGCGCGCCTGTCCGAGCTGCTGCGCGAGGTGAGCGACACGGTCGCCCTCGCCGAGCAGATGCCGGGCGTGCTGGTTCCCGTCCAGGACGAGCCGGTCGAGCAGTCCACCCCGGTGCCGCCGCCGGCCGTGCGCAAGGCCGCCGGGCGCGGTGTCCGTCAGGTCTCCTCCGACGGCACGGTCTCCGTCCAGGTCCGGCAGGATTCGCCGCTCAAGGCCACCCTGCGCAGCACCCGGGTGCGCCCCGCCGACCGCGACGTGGTCTGCGCCGCCTGACCACCTGCGGGCGACCCTGGCTCGACCCTGGTTTCCCGGCTCTCGTCATGGCCGGTCACCCGTATGCCGCGTAGGGTTGATCGCGACGGTGGCGACCCCGCTCGTCACGTAGGGATGCCGCACTGGCGTCCGCCTGGGACGATGGAGCCACTGCCGCACCGCGGTCGGACGGCCACGGGCGGCGCGACGCTACTGAGGGGATACCGCGGAGATGGCGAACCCGTTCGTCAAGGGTTGGAAGTATCTGATGGCGCTCTTCGGCGCCAAGATCGACGAACACGCCGATCCGAAGGTGCAGATCCAGCAGGCGATCGAGGAGGCCCAGCGCCAGCACCAGGCGCTCGTCCAGCAGGCCGCCGCGGTGATCGGCAACCAGCGGCAGCTGGAGATGAAGCTGTCCCGTCAGATGTCCGAGGTCGAGCGGTTGCAGGCGAACGCCCGCCAGGCCCTGGTGCTGACCGACCAGGCCCGCGCGAAGGGCGACGAGGCCGAGGCGTCGCGCTACGAGCAGTCCGCCCAGACGCTCGCCACCCAGCTGGTCTCGGCCGAGCAGGCCACCGAGGACCTGAAGACCCTGCACGACCAGGCGCTCGGTGCGGCGGCGCAGGCCCGCAAGGCCGTCGAGAACAACTCGATGATCCTCCAGCAGAAGCTCGCCGAGCGGGCGAAGCTCCTCAGCCAGCTGGAGCAGGCGAAGATGCAGGAGAGCGTCGCCGCCTCGCTGGAGTCGATGTCCGCGATCACCGCGCCCGGCACCACCCCCACCCTGGACGAGGTCCGCGACCGGATCGAGCGGCGGTACGCCACCGCGATGGGCCGCGCCGAGCTGGCCGGCAACTCGGTCGAGGGACGCATGCTGGAGATCCAGAAGGCGACCCTCGATTCGGCCGGTTCCGCCCGACTGGAACAGATCCGCGCCAGCATGGCGGGGGAGAAGCTCGGCGGTGCCGCCGAGCGGCCGGCCGTGGCCCGGCCCGAGCAGGCCGCCCCGGCGGCACCGGCCGCCGACCCGGCGGCCGCCGCCCGGCTCGACGAGATCCGGGCCAGCATGAGCCGCGAACGCGGCAGCGGGGACACGACAGCCGCCGGCTGAGCGGGCGGGTCGAGGAGGCGACGTGGCAGACGAGCGTACGCGGTACTTCCGGCGGCTCGGCCGGTTGCGGCGGTCCGCCCGCCGGTGGAGCGTGCTGGCCGGTGGCCTCGGCGGCGCCGCCGCCGTGCTCACGCCGTACGCCGGTCTGGGCCTGCCGGACGCGGCGTGGGCCGCCGGCGCGGGCGGTGCGGTGGCGTTGGCGGCGTGGCGGTGGATCGACCTGCGGGCGCTGGCCGCCCGGCCGGCCCCGCCCCCACTCGACCCGGCCGAGGCGGCGGCCCGCTCCCGGGCCCGGCTGGTCGCCGCCGTAGAGCGGCTCCCCGTCGGGCCGGGCGTGCTCGCCGAGGTCCGCCGGATGCGGTCGCGGGTGGCGCTGCGCGGCACCAGCGCCGCCGAGCCGTTCGCCCGGCTGGACCGGGCCGCCCTCACCTTCGCCGGCATGACGACGCGCCTGACCGGGCTGGCGGAGCCGGCCGTTTCCGAGGCCGCCGCGGCCGACCGGTCGCTGCGGGACCTCGCCGCCCGGGTCGCCAGCGTCGAACGCGCGCTGCGGCTCGCGCCGCCCGACGCCCGGGCGCCGCTGGCCGAGGCCCACGCGGCGCTCAGCGCGCAACTGGAGAGCGGCGTCGCGGCGTACGAGCGGCTGGTCGTGGCCGCCGCCGGCTACGTGGCGGAGAACGCGCGACCGGGCACCGAACACCCGGCGGCGGCCCGGCTGACCGAGGCGACCGACCTGCTGCACGGGGTCGCCTCGGCCCTCGCCGAGCTGCGCGGCGTCGGCACCCCGCTGCGTACCCCCTGATCAGCCGGGGGTCGTCACCGCCACGGGCGTGCTGAACGCGGACGTGCCCACGACGTTGAACGAGCGGATGCGGTAGTGGTACGTGACGCCGCGGACCAGGCCCGTGTTGGTGAAGCCCCGCCCGCTCACCGTGAAGGTGGCCACCTCCCGGGTGAACGCGGCATCCAGGGCCCGCTGCACGGTGAACCCGGCGCCCTGCCCCGCCGGGGTGCTGGCCGTCCAGCCCAGGATCACCGACGCCGTGTCCGGGGCCGGCGCCGTGGCGGTGACGCTGACCGAGGTCGGCACACCCGGCCGCGGCGGGGTGGTCACCTGCGCGACCGTGGACCACGGTGAGGCCGCGCCGAGGTACGTGGTGCGCACCCGGTAGTAGTAGATGGTGTCCGGTGCCACGGCGGTGTCCAGGTGGGTGTCGCCGACGCCGATCGCGGTGGTGCCCGGTCCGCTGGTGAACGTCGGGTTGGTGGCCCGCTGCACGTCGATGCCGGTGGCGAAGGACCGGTTGCGCCATCGCAGCGCCACCCGCAGCGGAGCCGCCGGCGGCACCGCCGCGGCGAGCCCGGCCGGCGCCGCGAGCTGGACCGACGCGGGCACGCTGTTCGACCAGGCCGAGCAGCTCACCGAGTTCTCCGCCCGGATCCGGTAGTGGTAGGTGACGCCGGGGGTGACCGTGGCGTCGGTGTACCGGGTGGCGGTGGCGGCCACCGTGATCCCGGTGAGCCCCTCGGTGAAGGTCGGATCGGTGGCCCGCTGGAGCAGGTGGCTCGCGGCCGCCGGCCGGCTGCCGTTGCCGGTCCAGGCGAGCGTGATCGCCGGTAACGCGGTGGCCGACCCCGGTGCCGGAGTCGCGGTCAGGCCGGTGGGCGCCTTCGGGGCGACCCGCAGCACGAGGGGCCGGCTCATGCCCTGGTCCCGATGGCCGGCGAGCTGGCTGTGCCAGCGGTACTCCCAGCCCAGGTTCACCAACTGGTTGACCACCAGCGCCGGCCGGCCGTCCACCGGGCTCACCGGTGTGGAGCCGGTACGCGCGCCGGCGGGCCGGCCGGGGTCCAGCAGCCGTACGCTGTCGCCGATCTTGAACGGTAGGGATGGCGCGACCGGGCGCAGCGCGACGATGATGTCCTCCCGGGGGTTCACCCGGACCACCTGCTTCCAGCCCAGCTCGTTTTCGTCGGGCGGTCGCAGCGTGCCGTCCCACCCCGCCCGGTTGACCAGTTGCAGGTCGACACCGTCCAGCCGGACCGGCTGGGTCTGCCGGCTGGACCCGCGGATCCGCCAGAGCTGCGTGCCGTCGCCTGGTGCGCCGACCGGCGCCGCCGGGTCGCTGACCTGCACCACCTCGGTGGCCGGATCGGTCGGGCCGAGCGGCAGCACGGCGGGCCCCAGCGGGCCGCCGTGCGGGTGCCCGACGCCGAGCCGCCCGGCGAGCCGGCCGTGACCGGGCTCGAAGACCTGCTGGACCGCCTTCACGGCGAGCGGCAGCAGCACCGGCGAGCCGCCACCGATCGGGGTGAAGCTCACCGTGCTGGCGTGGACGGGCACCACGGTCTCGCGGGCGGTGCGGGTGCCGAGCGCCGCGTCGTACGCGGGCTGCGGCACGATCGGCGGGCGCTGGCTGGCCGCGTACGCGCGAGGCAGCCGCTCGCGCAGCCGGGCCAGGTCGTATTGCGGTGCCGGCGTGCCGCTCACCCGGAACTGGAGCAGCGTCCGCGTGTTCGGGCCGTACCCGGGGCGGCTCGGTGGCGTCCCGCCCTCCGCACGGAGGTCCGGCGCGTCGGTGTGGTGGTCGTACCGGGGGTCGAAGCCGGGCAGCGGCGCCGGGGCGTCGTTGTAGAGGATCAGCGTGCCGCCCGGGGCGACCGTGGAGAAGTCGACCAGCACGTCGGCCTGCTCCCCGGGGGCGAGCAGCAGGGCGTGCCCGTCGACGTTGAGCACCGTGGGGTCGCGCCGGTCGTACCGGTAGGTCACCGGCTGGTTCGGGATGACCACCGGGGCCGGCAGCAGGCCACCCTCGTTGCCGATCTGCACCAGCTCCGGACCGGCGGCGCGGGGGTCCGGCACCCCGCCCTCACGCCCGTCCGCCGGCCAGCCGGCCGGGCGGTCCGGCGTCCGGACCGCCTCGACCATCGGCACCTCGCCGGCCCCCGGGTCGGCGAGCGCGCCGTCCGGATCCCACAACGGACCGGCGGCGCGGGCACGGTAGAGCTGGAGGTTCAGGCTGCGGTCCGGGCACGCGTTGACGATGCGGAAGCGGTAGGCGCGCGGCTCGACCGCGAGCCACGGGTACGCCACGCCGTTGACCAGCACCGTGTCGCCGTACGCGGCCGGCACCGCCGACGGGTGCGGAACGCCCGGCGTCACCGGCGGCTCGTCCGGCGCGGTGACCGGGTCGTGGTGGGGGTTCGGCACCGGGCCGGGGCCGGTGGCCGGTGCCGCGCCGTTCGGCCACGACTCGCCGTCCGGGCCGGTCTCCTCGGCGGTACGCGACCACGGCCCGTAGTCCCAGCGCCCGGTCGGGTTTCCGCCGCCGCTGCGGTACGGGTTCTGCCGGGGCTGGTAGACGTGCGGATGCCAGAGGCTGCCGCGGGCGCCCCACCGGTCCCGGTCCCAGGTCGGGTCCTCACCGGCCAGCTGGGTGTCGTCGGGCACGAAGGTCCTGTCCTCGAACACCAGCGGGATCTGGTCGGCGGGGAGCACCCCGTCGGCGACCAGCCGCTCCTCGGCCGGGTCGGTGAGCAGGTAGAGCGCGAGCTGCCCGGAGTAGACGGTCAGCCGGGCCAGGCCGACGGTGTTGTCCTGGAACGTGAGTAGCCGTCCGCTCTGGTCGTTCGGGTAGTAGAGCGTGGTGGCCCCGGCGCCGGGGTGGGGCATGTCGGGCACGTGGGTCAGCCCCACCCCGGTCGGGTAGGGGGTGATCTCCCCGGCCGGGGTGATCCACTGCCACGGGTTGCCCGCGCTGATCCAGCCGGTCTGCGCCCCCGCCAGGTGCAGCACGGCCCGGTTCTGCGGGTACGGCGCCGGCCCGTCGAGCGGCCCGGTGCCCGCTCCCTCGATCGTCGGGTCGACGGGGAGGAACAGCTCGCCGGCCCGCCCGGTGGGGAGCTGGTTGATGAACTTCACCCGTACCGGCCGGCCCCGCCGGGCGACGATCACCGGGCCGAGGTGGACGGGGCGCTCCGGCGGAGCGAGCGTGTTGTGCCCGGTCGGGTCGGTGCCGAGGTTGAGCTGCCGGTAGCCGCGCAGCCGGGTCGCCGGGAGGTCGCGGTGCAGTCGTTGCGCGTACTCGCGGAGCCCGATCTCGTAGTAGTCGCAACCGGGATAGGTGATGGTGTCGGGGGCCGCGATCGGCAGGCCGTCGACGGGCCCGCCGCCGGTCGGCGACGCCCCGGTGGCATCGGCGGTCACGGTCGAGCCGGCGGCGCGCAGGGTGGGCAGCGGGTCGACGAACTTCCGGATCCCGGTGCCGGGCACCACCTGGCCGTCGGCGTCGAGGACCGGCAGCGGGCTGTGCGCGTGGTTGGGCACCGGCCCGAAGCAGCGGGGGAGCGCGGCCGGGTCGAGGCTCGCGGGTGCCGGCGTGGCGTCGTCCGCGCTCCGGGCCGCCGGGACCGTCGGGCCGGCGTCGGCGCGGCCGGGATCACCGGTTCCGTCGGGACGGTCGGCGGCCGGTCGGTCCGCCCACGGGATCCGGAGTCTGCGGAACAGGTCCATGGCTCTCCCGGCGTCGGGCGCGGGGCCGCTACCTCGGCGTGGCGGCGCGGCGCGCTGAGCTGACGGTGTGTGAGCACTCAACCGCAGCATGCGACCCGGGACGGTGGTTAGGAAGTACCCAATCGTCCCTATCTGGGTCGGCGCGCCGATTCCTGCCGCCGTCCCCGGAGTGTCCCGCCCGACACGCCGTCCCGGCGCTAGGCTTCGGCGTGCCCTTCGATCTTCAGCCGGTCCTGACCGGTGCGCTGGTCGCCGTCCGGCCGCTACGGGCCGACGACGCCGACCTGCTCTATGCGGTGGCGAGAGATCCGCTCATCTGGGCACAGCATCCGGTCTCCGACCGGCACCACCGGGACGTCTTCGCGGCCTTCTTCACCGAGTCGCTCGCCTCCGGCGGGGCGCTCGCCGTCACCACTCCGTCGGGCGACGTCATCGGCTCGTCGCGCTACCACGGCTTGGACGAGCAGCGCGGTGAGGTCGAGATCGGCTGGACGTTCCTGTCCCGCGCGTACTGGGGCGGGGTGGTCAACGGCGAGCTGAAAGCGCTCATGCTGGCCCACGCGTTCCGCTTTGTGCCACGCGTGGTCTTCCTGGTCGGGCCGGGCAACCTCCGATCGCAGCGCGCGTTGACAAAGATCGGCGCGGTTCCGGCCGGCACCCGTCGCGACGGCAGCGGCCGGGAGAATTTTCTCTTCGAGGTGAGCCGCGACTCCTGGGCCGCCGTCTGGTAGCGACACCTACTCAGGCTCGGCTGCGCCGGCCCTGACGTACATGCCGCGACCAGGAACGCCGTACACCCGGCCTTCGTCGACCAGCACCTGGACGGCCTTGATGACGGTCCCGCGCGCCAACCCGTACTCCTGCTGTAGCCGCACGATCGACGGGATTGGCCGGTTTGGCGGTAGATCGCCACGCAGGATCTGCTCGCGCAGGATCTCCGCGAGCTGCCGATAGACCGGCACGGGGCCCTCGTGGTCGATCATGAGAAGACCGTATGTGACCATGCCTCGCCGCGTCTTTGCAAGGCAGGCCATGGACTACCATGTAAGGGTATGGCACGGTGGGGAAGGCCGGCTCAAGAATTCGGCCGTCCGGCGAAGCGATGCAGACGCTGACCATGGATCAAGGAGGTCGACCTATGTGCGCCCTACCGGTTGCGCTCCCTCGATGCGGGGAGAGTGCCACCCTCCGTCTGGAGATCTACTCAGCCAGCGGTGGCGAGCGGTGCGGCTCGCTCGACGCGTCGGCGTACACCTGCGGCCAGCACGGCATCCCCATGATGTCGGCCTTCGAGCTGGCCGGTCTCACCGCCCGCCGAGTACCGCTGGCACCCGATGTCTGGCGGCCCTGCGGTTACGTGTACGTCTATCAAACCGGCGCGCTCGCCGCCCCCGCCGGCATCGCGCACCCGCACTGGTGCGACCGTCACGGCTGCGACCAGAGCGGCCGCCATCGTTCGATACGGCTACCCGTCAACAGCGGCCATCCCGACCCGGTGATCGTGGATGTGGCCCTTACGCACTCGCTCGGTGGCGCGACGCAGCCAACGCTGTCGGTAACCGCCGTTCACGACCGGGGACAGGAGATCGTGCTGTCTCTTGGGCAGGCCCGCGTCTTGTGCCACCAGGTTCGGCGCTTGCTCAATCTCGCCAGGATCGGTCGTCGGTTGTGACTGCGCGCAGCACCGCTACTGGCTGGGTGGTTGGCAGACCGGGCACCAGTAGGTGACACGCTCGCCCAGCTCGTCCTTGCGGATCGCGGTGCCGCAGCGGCGGCAGGGCTGGGCCCGCCGGCCGTACACGTAACTGGTCTGCCCCCGGTGCAGTGCCCCGGTGGTGCTCTGCGTCCACCGTCCCCGGTTCGCGGCGAGCAGCCTCTGCGCCAGGGTGACCGTGCCGGCGAGGTCGGGGACGGCGCCGACCGGCGTCCACGGCGACACCCCGCGCAGGAACAGCACCTCGCACTTGTAGAGGTTGCCGATGCCGGCGAGGTTGCGCTGGTCGAGCAGGGCCTCGCCGATGGTGGTGTCCGGGTGGGCGGCGAGTCGCCGAACCGCCTCCGCCGGGTCCCAGTCCGGGCCGAGCAGGTCGGGGCCGAGGTGACCGACGAGGTGGCCCTCCGCCGCGGTCGGGACCAGCGCCAGGTCGTGCAGGTGGTAGCCGACGGCCACCGCGTGCGGGCTGCGCAGCACCACCCGGATCAGGTGCGCCGGGCGCGCGGCCCAGCGCTCGCCCGGCGCGTACGCCCGCCAGGCGCCGTCCATCCGCAGGTGCGAGTGCAGCGTCCACCGGGTGCCGGTGTCCGGCTCGGCCGGCGAACCGTCGGCGGCGGACGGGTGCCCGGGAGCCGACGCGCCCGGCGGGGATTCGAGGCGCAGCAGCAGGTGCTTGCCGCGGCTGGCCGACTCGCGCACCGTCCAGCCGGTGAGGTCGGTGCCGGCGAGCTGGGGGACCCGGAAGTCGCTCCCGGTCAGCCGGGTATCGGCGAGCGCCCGCTGGAGGACGCGGGCGGTGTTCCAGACGGTGTCGCCTTCGGGCACCTCTCCATCCTCCCTCCCGCGAGCGCGCGTCGTCAGGCGGCGGTCACGTGCAGCCGGTCGCCCGGCCCGACCGCCAGCAGGTCGGCGGCCCGGCCGCCGTTCACCGACACCGCGACCAGGCCGGCCGAGTCGCCATGGACGACCAGTTCACCGGGCGGCGCGTCACCGAAGGTCCGGCCGTGCACCGCGGGCTGGTGCCCGACCTGGACGGCGGCGGGCAGCGGCTCCAGCAGCGCGGCCGGTGCGGCGAGCTGCACGTTGCCGAAGTGGTCCACGGTCAGTACCTCGGCGGTGAAACCGTCCGCCTCCGGGCGCACCAGCGGTGCCGGCAGCGTCACCAGGGTGCCCGGCTCGACCGCCGGGCCGGCGTCCGCCAGCGGCGCGCCGAGCGCCAGCCGGGCCGCCACCGGCGCGAACACGTCCCGGCCGTGGAACGTGGCCGACACCCGCGGCCCGAGCCACTCCGGGTTCGTCAGCTCCACCGCCACCCGGACGCCGCCGAGCGCCACCGCGGCGTCCAGCAGCAGCCCGTTGTCCGGCCCGACCAGCAGGCCGTCGCCGGCGGCCACGGCGATCCCGCGCCGCGCGGTGCCCACACCCGGGTCGACGACCGCGACGTGGACGCCCGCCGGCAGGTGCGGCACGGTCTGCGCGAGCACCGCCGCGCCCCGCCGCACGTCGCCCGGGGGCACCAGATGGGTCACGTCGATGACCCGGGCCGCCGGCGCCAGCCGGGCGATCACCCCATGGCAGGCCGCCACGAAACCGTCGGTGAGGCCGTAGTCGGTGGTGAAGGAGATCCAGGGCGTCGGCGCCATGGGACGAAAGGCTAGTCCCGCTCGGTGAGCCGCAGTTCGAGAACCAGCTCGTCGTGCAGCGGGATGCCGTCCTCCCCGACCTTGGGGATGGTGGGCTTGAGTCGGCGGGCGCGGTCGACCGCACCCGCGTCGACGCGCACCAGGCGCAGCCCGCGCCGCTGGTAGAAGCGCAGCGCCCGCAGGTTGTCGTTGGTGGTGACGAGCCACAGCCGGGCTCGCCCCTCGGCCCGCGCGACCTCCGTCGCGGCGGCGACCAGGGCGGTGCCCACGCCGCCACCCGGCATCGCGGCGACCACGCTCACCACCTCCAGCCCGTCGCCGTCGCCGTGGTGGGCGAGCGCTCCGACGACCGTGCCGGCGCCGTCCACCGCGACCAGGGTCGGCAGGGTACGCAGGTCGTAGCGGGTGTCGTGGGCGACGACGTACGGGCCGCCCCACTCGCGCTCGTGCAGTGCGTCCACCGCCGACCGGTCACCGGCCCCCGCCGGCCGGATGATGATCGCGTCCATGTCCCGCCTCCCGGGTCGACGCTGTGCCGCGGCGGATCGTACCCGCAGGTCGAGTGGCGTGCGGCGGGCCCGGCTCGGCGGATGTCGGACAGTCCACTGGCCGACCGGCCCATGCCACCGGCGGCCGGGATTGGCAGACTGCCAGGGTGACCAACCGGACCCTGCCCGCCGTCGCGGTGCTCGCCATCGCCACCGCTCTGACCGCCGCCTGCGGCGACGACAACGACAAGGCCGCGGGAGGAGCCTGGGGGGACGGCTCGCGCCCGTCGGCCGCCGCCGCCGCCTCCGCGCCCTCCGGTGACGCGTCGGCGCCGGGCGACCCGGCGGCGCCGGGTGCGACCGGCACCACCGAGCGCCGGCCGTCGAGCGCGCCGAAGGCCGTGCTGCCGTCCCGCATGCGCGCCGCACCCGGGGCGCGGGAGGTCGTCGCCGCGTTCAAGGCGGCCGGGCTCAAGGTCACCGACGCGAAGGACCGGTCCGTCGACTGCGGACCGGACGGGCTCGGTCTGGGCTGCTCGGAGCTGATCGCCACCGACGGCGTGACGGTGTACGTGTTCCCCGACGAGGTCAGCGCCAAGGAGATCGCCGAGACCTGGAGCGGACAGTCGTTCCAGCGGGGTGCCGTGGTGCTCAACTACCTGGAGGCGAAGACGCCGGCCGCCGACCGTCCGAAGTACGAGAAGGTGCTCACCGACCTGCGCTGACCGGTGCGACGCCCTGAGCCGTCAGCCGGGTGGCCGCAGGCCGTCGCCCGCATCCGGCGAGGCGTGGCCCGGCAGCCGTCAGCCGCGTAGCCGGAGCCCGCGGGGGGTGGCCCGGAAGCCGGCGGCGGTCAGCGCGTCGCGCAGGGGCGACGAGTGCACCGCCTCGCCGTCGGCCCGCTCCACCGAGATCGCCCCGAGCGCTCCGGAGTGGACCACGTCGGCGAGCGCCTTGCCGGCGGCGGCCAGCGTGTCGGCGTCGTCGGTGAAGGAGAGCAGCGTCCGGCCACCCCGCTCGACGTAGAGCACGAGGTCACCGGCGACCAGCACCACCAGGGCGCCGGCCTTGCGGCCGGCCCGGTGCCCGGTTGCCGGCGCCGCGCCGTCGCCCGAGTCGACCACCCGCTCCGGCCAGGGCAGTGCCGCGCCGTACGGGTTGGCCGGGTCGGTCGCGGCGAGGACCAGGGCCGGCCCGCCGCGGCCCCGCCCCCCGTCGGCGGGGTCGGCGAGAGCGCGCAGCCGGTCGACCGCGCCGGGCACCGCGAACTGGGCGGCACCGAGCCCTTCGACGAAGTAGCCGCGGCGGGCCGCCCCCCGCTCCTCCAGCGCGGACAGCACCGGGTAGACGGCGGCGAAGCCACCACTGACCTGCTCGGCGACGACCGCGCCCCGGGTCACCACCCCGTGCCGTTCGAGCAGCACGTCGGCGAGGGCCGCCGCGCGGCGGGTCGGATCGGTGTCCCGTTCCGGGAGCCGCGACCACCGCCCGGCGACCGTGGGCGGGCCGCCGCGGGTGGGCAGCGCGACCCGCCCCGGGCGCCGGTACCGGGTGCGTGGCGTGGCCGGGCGGGACCGGTGCGCCCCACCGCCACCGAGCACCGCCCGCAGCGGGGCGAGCGTGTCGTTGGTGAGGTGGCCGGCCCACACCAGGTCCCACACGGCGGCGGTCAGGGCGGCGTCGTCGGTGGAGCCGACGCGGTCGGACAGGGACCGGAAGAACAGCGCCTGCCCGTCGCCGAGGGCGTCGAGCACCGCGTCGTGCAGCGGGGTGCGGCTGAGCGAGTCGTCCGGCGGGGCTAGCAGCAGCGGGGCGGTGTCCGCGTACGCGAGGGTGACCCAGCCGTCGCCGCCGGAGATCGCGCCGGAACCGGCCCACACCACCTCACCGCTGGCGCACAGCTCGTCGAGCTGGGCGGGGGAGTAGTCGGCGACCCGCGCCGGCAGCACCAGCCGTTCCAGTGCGGACGCGGGCACCGCCACGCCCTGCAACTGCTCGACGGCCGCGGCGACCGCCTCCACCCCGCGCGCCGAGGAGCCGACCTGCTGCCAGCGAGGCAGGAACGTGGCCAGCGCCCGCGGCGGCACCGGCTCGATCTCCCGGCGCAGCGCCGCGAGGGACCGACGGCGCAGTATCCGCAGCACCTCGGCGTCGCACCACTGGGAGCCGGCCGTGTCGGGCGCGAACTCCCCGGACACCACCCGGCCCGCCGCCGCGAGCCGGCGCAGCGCCTGCTCGACCACGAACACGCCGAGCCCGAACCGGGCCGCGCAGGTGGCGGCGGCGAACGGGCCGTGGGTGCGTGCGTACCGGGCGACGAGGTCGCCGAGCGGGTCGGCCACCGGCACCAGGTACGCCTCGGCCACGCCGACCGGCAGCGCCACACCGAGCGCGTCGCGCAGGCGGGCCGCGTCCTCCACGACGACCCAGCGTTCCTCCCCGGCGATGCGGACCGACAGCACCCGCCGCGCGGCCGCCAGCCCGGTCAGCCACTCCGCCGGCACCCCACGCGTCGCCAGCTCCTCGGCGGTGAGGTCACCGAGGACCCGCAGCAGCTCGACCACGTCCTCCGCGTCGCGCGGGCGGCGCTGCTCGGTCAGCCAGCGCAGCTGGCGTGCGGTCTCGGCGAGCACCGCCGGGTCGAGCAGCTCCCGCAGGTCGACCCGGCCGAGCAGTTCCCCGAGCAGCGCCGAGTCCAGCGCGAGGGCGGCGGCGCGCCGCTCGGCGAGGGGGGCGTCGCCCTCGTAGAGGAAGGCTCCGACGTAGCCGAAGAGCAGGGACCGCGCGAACGGCGACGGCTGCGGGGTCTCCACCTCGACCAGGCGCACCTTCCGGGCGGCCAGCTCCCGCATCAGCGCGGCGAGGGACGGCTGGTCGAAGACATCCTGGAGGCATTCGCGTGCGGCCTCCAGGGTGACCGGGAAGTCCGCGTACTCCCGGGCGACGTCGAGCAGTTGCGCCGCGCGCTGCCGCTGCTGCCACAGCGGCTGACGGCGGCGCGGATCCCGGCGGGGCAGCAGCAGCGACCGGGCGGCGCACTCCCGGAAGCGGGCGGCGAACAGCGCCGACGTGCCGACCGACTCCTCGACCAGCTGGGCGATCTCGTCGGGCTCGAAGACGACCACGTCGGCGCCGGGCGGCTCCTCCGCGGTGTCGGGCAGGCGGACGACGATGCCGTCGTCGGAGGGCATCACCTGGGCGTCCACCCCGTACCGCTCGGTGAGCCGGCGGCCGATCGCGAGCGCCCACGGCGCGTTGACGCGGGCGCCGAGCACGCTGTGGACGGCGAGCCGCCAGTCGCCCAGCTCGTCACGGAACCGCTCCACCACCACCGTGCGGTCGTCCGGCAGCGCCCGGGTCGCCGCCTGCTGCTCGCGCAGGTACGCCATCAGGTTGCCGGCGGCCCAGTCGTCCAGCCCGCCGGCGCGCAGCGCGGTGGCGGCGTCGTCGTCGCCCTGGCGCAGCAGGGTGCGGACCCGGGCGCCGATGGCCCGGCCCAGCTCCACCGGGCGGCCCGGCTGGTCGCCCTTCCAGAAGGGCATCTTGGCCGCCTGGCCGGGCGCGGGGGAGACGAGCACCCGGTCGGGGGTGATGTCCTCGATGCGCCAGGACGACGAGCCGAGCAGGAAGACGTCGCCGACGCGGGACTCGTAGACCATCTCCTCGTCCAGCTCGCCGACCCGCGCGGCCCGCTCCGCCCCGGCCAGGAAGACCCCGAACAGGCCCCGGTCGGGAATCGTGCCGCCGCTGGTCACCGCCAGCCGCTGGGCGCCGGGCCGGCCGGTCAGCACGTCGGTCGCCCGATCCCAGACCAGGCGGGGACGCAGCTCGGCGAACGCGGTCGACGGGTACCGCCCGGAGAGCATGTCCAGCACGGCGTGCAGGGCCGAGTCGGGCAGCTCGGCGAAGGGCGCGGCCCGGCGCACCACCACGGCCAGGTCCCCGACCCGCCACGGGTCGAGGGACACCATCGCGACGACCTGTTGGGCCAGCACGTCGAGGGGGTTGCGCGGGTAGTGCAGCTCCTCGATCGCACCCTCGGTCATCCGCTCGGCCACCACGGCGCAGGAGAGCAGGTCCCCGCGGTGCTTGGGGAACACCACGCCCCGGGACACCGCCCCGACCTGGTGCCCGGCGCGGCCGACCCGTTGCAGGCCGGCGGCCACGCTCGGCGGGGCCTCGATCTGCACCACCAGGTCGACCGCGCCCATGTCGATGCCCAGCTCCAGGCTGGAGGTGGCCACGACCGCGGGAAGCTGCCCGGACTTGAGCGCCTCCTCGATGTGCTTGCGCTCCTCCCGGGAGACGCTGCCGTGGTGTGCCCGCGCGATGACCGGGGGCGCGCCGGCCACCGCGCCGGCCTGCGCCATCAGCTCGGCCGGCGGCCGGTTGGCCCGCACCGGGCCCACCGGACCGCCCCAGGCGCCGTCGCCCGCCCCGGCGTCGGCTCCGCCCGCCGGGCCGGTGCCGGCGATCTCGTCGGCCGCCAGCTCGTTGAGCCGGGCGCAGAGCCGCTCGGCCGAGCGGCGCGAGTTGGTGAAGACGATGGTCGAGCGGTGGGCCCGGATCAGGGCGAACACCCGCTCCTCCACCGCCGGCCAGATCGACGCCCGGCGCGGGCCGAAGCCGCCGAGGTCGTCCTCGGGCGGCTCCTGCTCGTCGAGGCGCGTCATGTCCTCCACCGGGACCTGCACACCGACCTCGATCGTCTTGGCGGTGGGCGGGGCGACGACGTCGACCGGCCGGGCCCCGCCGAGGAAACGGGCGCAGGTGTCGACCGGCCGGACGGTCGCGGACAGGCCGATCCGCTGGGCCGGGGCGGGCAGCAGCTCGTCGAGGCGCTCCAACGACAGCGCGAGGTGGGCCCCTCGCTTGGTGCCGGCGACCGCGTGCACCTCGTCGACGATCACCGTCTCGACGCCCCGCAACGAGTCCCGCGCCGCTGACGTGAGCAGCAGGAACAGCGACTCCGGTGTGGTGATGAGGATGTCGGGCGGGGTGCGGGCGAAGGCGCGGCGCTCGTCGGCGGGAGTGTCCCCGGTGCGCATCCCGACGGTGATCTCGGGTGGGGTGAGGCCGAGCCGGGTGGCGGCCTGGCGGATGCCGGCGAGCGGGGTGCGCAGGTTGCGCTCGACGTCGACCGCGAGCGCCTTGAGCGGGCTGACGTAGAGCACCCGGCAGCGCCGCCGGGGATCGGCCGGGGCGGGCTCGCGGGCCAGCCGGTCCAGCGACCAGAGGAACGCGGCGAGTGTCTTGCCGGAGCCGGTGGGAGCCACGACCAGGGTGTTGCGCCCGGCGCCGATGGACCGCCAGGCGCCCGTCTGCGCCCCGGTCGGCGCGGCGAACGCGGCCGTGAACCATTCCCGGGTGGCCGTGCCGAACGCGGCGAGCGCGTCGCCCGTCGCCGACCCGGCCGCGTCTCCCGTCACCTCCGCCACGCCTTCCATCCTGCCTCGGCGGTGTGACAACCCCGCCCGGCGGTCGAGCCTTCTGTCCGGCTCATCGGCAAAAGCGATGGATATGACGATGAATGCGTTAAGTCTTACTTAACTGCTTGCTTGTGACCCACAACATAAAGTAACTTCACTCGCGACGCGGGCGCGGGGTGGGAGGGGCCGGATGGCTGTCGAGGAGCGGAATGGCGAGCCCGGCACCGACGTGCTCATCCGCAAGGTCGACAGTCATCTCGCGGTCGTCCGCGCCGGCCTGACCGGCGCCGAGCTGGAGCTCGCCGAGCGGCTCGCGCACGCACTGCGCGAGCTGGTCGTGTCCACCGCCCGCGCCAGCGCCGCCGACCGGGGCCGGGTCCGCGCCGCCGTGCACTTCTTCGTCCTCCGCCGGGAGAGCAGGGGGCGGCTGCTGTCGGTGCGCTCGCTCGCCGCCGCCCAGCGGGTGGTCAACCGGGTCGTGGTCCAGCTCGGCCGCCCCGACCTGCTCGTCGAGGCCCGCCGCGACCGCCCGGCCCGCGAGCCCGCACCGGTCCCCGCCGACCTCGCCGCCGACCTCGCCGCCGCCGAGGTCGCCGCCCGCTGACGAGCGCCGGCACCGAGATCCTGCGAATTCCCGCAAAACAACCCCGGCCACCCGTGATCTGGCGTCTGATCGCACCTGGGGCACGGATCGTGGCGGTCGATGGCGGCGGCCGGCGGGCACGCTCCACGCCCCCGGGTCTGACGCCGCCCGACCCGGGCGGCCCGCGCGGTGCGGCCCGGCGTGCCGCCGCCACCTCGACGGGGAGTGCGGGTGCTCGTACTGCTGATCCTCCACCTCGTGGCGGCGCTCGCCGCGGCGCCGCTCGTCCGGTGGTGGGGGCCGCGCGCGTGCTACCTCCTCGCCCTCGCTCCGGCAGCCGCCTTCGGCTGGGCGCTGGCCCGTACGCCGGCGGTCGCCGACGGGGCAGCGGTCGTCGAGACGTACCCGTGGATCCGCCAGCTCGGGATCGAGGTGGCGCTGCGGGTGACCACCCTGTCCTGGCTGATGACCCTGCTCGTCGGCGGCGTCGGGGCGTTGGTGCTGGTCTACAGCGGCCGGTACTTCGCACCGGGCGCACTCGGGCTGGCCCGCTTCGTGGCCGTCCTGGTGGCCTTCGCCGGCGCGATGCTCGGCCTGGTCCTCGCCGACGACCTGCTGCTGCTCTACGTCTGCTGGGAACTGACGACGATCTTCTCGTACCTGCTGATCGGGCACAGCACCGAGCGCCGCTCCAGCCGCTGGGCGGCAGCCCAGGCGCTGACCGTCACCACGCTCGGCGGCCTGGCCATGCTGGTGGGGTTCGTCATGCTCGGCACCCGCACCGGGACCTACCGCTGGTCGGAGCTGGCCACCGCGGCGCTGCCGGGCGGGGCGTACCTGGCGACGGCGGTGTCGCTGGTCCTGGTCGGGGCGCTGGCCAAGTCGGCCGTGCTGCCCTTCACGTCCTGGCTGCCGGTGGCGATGGCCGCGCCGACGCCGGTCAGCGCGTACCTGCACGCCGCCGCGATGGTGAAGGCGGGCGTCTACCTGATCGGGCTGCTCGCGCCGGTGCTGGCCACGGCCGGGCCGTGGCGCCCGGTGGTCACGCTCGCCGGCCTGGCCACCATGGTCGTCGGCGGCTGGGCGGCGCTGCGGCAGACCGACCTGAAGCTGCTGCTGGCGTACGGGACGGTGAGCCAGCTCGGCCTGCTCGTCGTGGTGGTCGGCGCGGGCACGCCGGACGCCGCGCTGGCCGGCACGGCGATGCTGCTCGCGCACGCCCTGTTCAAGGCGGCGCTCTTCCTCGTGGTGGGCATCGTCGACCACGGCGCCGGCACCCGGGACCTGCGTGAACTGTCCGGCCTCGGACGCCGGGAACCGTTGCTGACCGCCGTCGCGGTGCTCGCCGCGGCGTCGATGGCCGGCCTGCCGCCGCTGGTCGGGTTCGTGGCGAAGGAGGCGGTGCTCGCCGCGTTCCTCGACCGCCCGGTGGTGCTCGCCGCGCTGGTCGCCGGCACCGCGCTGACCGTCGCGTACAGCGCCCGGTTCGTGTGGGGCGCCTTCGGCGGCCGGCCCGGGGTCGCGCCCACCGACATCGGCCGGATCGGCGTGCCACTGCTCGCCCCGCCCGCCCTGCTCGCCGGGGCGGGGTTGGTCGCCGGTCCCGCCGCCGGCGTGCTCGACCACGTGCTGCGCCCGTACGCGGGGATGTTCGGCCCGGTGGCCAAGGACCTGGCGCTGTGGCACGGCCTCAGCCCGGCACTGGGTCTCTCCGCGGTCGCCGTGGCCGGCGGCGCGGCGCTGTTCGCGTTGCGCGGTCCCCTCGCCCCGGTGCTGGCGCGGCTGCACGTGCCGGTCAGCGGCAACCAGGGGTACGAGTGGATCACCCGCCGGTTCGACCGGCTCGCGGTCGAGGTCACGGCCGTCACCCAGCGCGGGTCGCTGCCGCAGTACCTCGGCACCATCCTGGTCGCGCTCGTCCTCGTACCGGGCGGGGCGCTGCTGACGGCCCGCCCGTGGCAGGAACCGATCACCTGGTGGGACAACCCGCTGCAGGTGGTCGTGGTGACGGTGATCGCCGTCGCGGCGGTGCTCGCGGTGGGCGCGCGGCGGCGGCTCACCGCGATGCTGCTGGTGGGCGTGACCGGCTACGGCAGCGCACTGCTCTTCGTGCTGTACGGGGCACCGGACCTGGCGCTGACCCAGTTCCTCGTCGAGACCGCCACCATCGCGATCTTCGTGCTGGTGCTGCGCCGGCTGCCGCAACGGTTCTCGGCCCGGCCGCTGCGGCGGAGCCGCTGGGTACGCCGCGCGATCGGCCTGGCCGTCGGCCTGGTGGCGGCCGGTCTCGCCCTGGCCGCCGGAGGTGCCCGGACCGCCCCCACCATCTCCGACGCCTTCCCCGGCCTGGCGGTGGCCGAGGGCTACGGGCGGAACGTGGTCAACGTGACCCTGGTGGACATCCGCGCCTGGGACACGATGGGCGAACTCGCGGTGCTGGTCGTGGCCGCGACCGGAGTGGCCAGCCTGGTCTTCCAGCGATCCCGCACCGGCCCCCGGCCCCGGCGCCCGGAGGCGGCGAGGCGCCCCGGACGGCCGGAACGGCCGGTGTGGCTGCGCGGTGGACCCACCCTCACCGAGCGGCGTCGCGTGATCGTGCTGGAGGTGGTCACCCGGCTGCTCTTCCACACCGTGGTGCTCTTCTCGCTGTTCCTGCTCGTCTCCGGGCACAACGCGCCGGGCGGCGGCTTCGCCGGCGGTCTGGTGGCGGGCCTGGCCCTCGTGGTGCGTTATCTCGCGGGCGGGCGGTACGAGCTGGCCGAGGCCGCGCCGGTCGGTGCCGGCACGGTGCTCGGCGTCGGGCTCGCCGTCTCGGTGGGCACCGGCGTGGTCGCCCTGCTCACCGGCGCGCCGGTGCTGACCAGCACGAAGATCGACCTGTCGCTGCCACTAGTCGGCGATCTTTACGTGGTCACCTCGATCTTCTTCGACGTCGGCGTCTACCTCGTGGTGGTGGGGCTGGCGCTGGACATCCTGCGCAGTTTCGGTGCGGAGGTGGACCGGCACATCGAGGCGGCCGGACGCGCCGACGGTGGCCTGGCCGTGGACCGCACCGGGGAGAGGACGTGACACCGGCCGACGCGGGGCCCCCGCTGGCGCTCGTCCTCGCCGTCGGCGTGCTCGTCGCCTGCGGGGTGACGCTGCTGCTGGAACGCAGCCTGACCCGGATCCTGCTCGGGGTCATCCTGCTCGGCAACGGCGTCAACCTGCTCATCCTGCTCGGCGGCCGGCCCGGGGCCGCGCCCCTGGTCGGCACCGCACCGACCGGCGCGATGAGCGACGCGCTGCCGCAGGCCATGGTGCTGACCGCCATCGTCATCACCTTCGGCCTGACCGCGTTCCTGCTGGCCGTCAGCTACCGCAGCTGGTACCTCACCGGGGACGACGAGGTTCCCGACGACATCGAGGACCGGCAGATCGTGCGGCAGGCCGAGCGCAACGAGGCGGCCACCGCCGACCTGGGCGGCGAGGGCCCGGACTCGGACCCGGAGCAGGTGGACCCGGGGCCGGCACACCGCCGGCGGGCCGGCGACGCGGACGGCCACCGATGACCGGGTACGCCGGGAGGGTGCGGTGAGCCGCCTGGTGGCGCTGCCGGTGGTGGTGCCGCTGCTCGGCGCCGCGCTGGCCCTGCTGGTGGCCGGTTGGCCCCGCGTGCAGCGGGCGGTCAGCGTCACCTGCCTCGCCGCCACGCTGGCGGTGGCGCTGGTGCTGCTCGTGCACGCGTACCGGGAGGGGCCGTCGGTGGTGCAGGTCGGCGGGTGGCCGGCCCCGGTGGGGATCGTGCTGATCGCCGACCAGTTGGCCGCGCTGATGCTGGTGGTCTCCGCCGCGGTGACGCTGTGCGTGCTGCTCTACTCGATCGGGCAGGGCCAGGGGGAGGCCGGCGAGAAGGCGCCGGTCGCCATCTTCCACCCGACCTACCTGGTGCTGACGGCCGGCGTGACCAACGCGTTCCTCGCCGGTGACCTGTTCAACCTCTTCGTCGGCTTCGAGATCCTCCTCGCCGCGAGCTTCGTGCTGATCACGCTCGGCGGCACGGAGACGCGGATCCGCACCGGCTCCACGTACGTGGTGGTCAACATCTTGACGTCGTTGATCTTCCTGACCGCCCTCGGCCTCGTGTACGCGGCCACCGGCACGGTCAACATGGCCCAGCTCGCGTCGCGCCTGGACGCGCTGCCCGACGGCGTACGGCTGAGCCTCCAGCTGCTGTTGCTGCTGGCGTTCGGCGTCAAGGCGGCGGTCTTCCCGCTGTCGGCCTGGCTGCCGGACAGCTACCCGACCGCCCCGGCCCCGGTCACCGCCGTCTTCGCCGGCCTGCTCACCAAGGTCGGCGTGTACGCGATCATCCGGACCGAGACGCTGCTCTTCCCCGGCGGTCGGGTGGCCGTCCTGCTGATGCTGGTGGCCGGGGCGACGATGCTGGTCGGCATCCTCGGCGCGGTCGCCCAGTCCGACATGAAGCGGCTCTTCTCGTTCACCCTGGTCAGCCACATCGGCTTCATGATCTTCGGAGTGGCGCTGAGTACCGTCGCCGGGCTCTCCGGCGCGATCTTCTACGTGGTGCACCACATCACCATCCAGACCACCCTGTTCCTCGTCGCAGGGCTCGTCGAGGTGCGGGCCGGCAGCACCGACCTGCGCCGGATCGGTGGGCTGTCGCGGGTCGCGCCGCTGGTCGCGGTGCTCTTCTTCGTCTCCGCGATGAACCTGGCCGGCATTCCGCCGTTCTCCGGGTTCCTGGGCAAGCTCGGACTCTTCCAGGCGGGAGTGGCGACCGGCCGTGTCCTACCCGGCGCGCTGGTCGCCGCCGGGGCGGTGACCAGCCTGCTGACCCTCTACGTGGCGTCGCGGGTGTGGAACATCGCCTTCTGGCGGGCGCCGCGGCTGGCTACCGCCGAGCCGCCGGGGCGCCTGCCGGCGCTGATGCTCGGGGCGACCGTCGCCCTCGTCGCGCTCGGTCTGACGCTGACCGTGGGCGCCGGCCCGCTCTTCGCGGTCACCGTGGACGCCGCCACCGACCTGCTCGCGCGCACGCCGTACGTGCGGGCCGTGTTCCCGGAGGGCCCGCCGTGACCGCCCGGCACGGTACGCCGGACCCGCCGCGCGGTCGCGCGAAGCGGTGGCGGGACCAGTTGATCGCGTACGGCTGGCTGGTGCTGGTCTGGAACCTGCTGTGGGGCGACTTCTCCTGGGGCAACCTGCTCGGTGGGCTGCTGGTGGCCGGCGTGGTGCTGGTGTTCTTCCCGTTGCCGCCGGTCACGTTCGGCGGGCGGGTCCGCCCCGGCCCGCTGCTGGCGCTGGTGCTCCGGACGTTGGGTGACCTGGTGACCGCCAGTCTCCGGGTGGGCGCGCTGGCGGTGCTGCCCGGCCACCGCCCGCACAGCGCCATCGTCACGGTACGGCTGCGTGTGCCGAGCGACCTGAACCTGGCCCTGACCGCGGAGGTGGTGTCGCTGGTGCCCGGCACCCTGGTCCTCGACGTGGACCGGGAGGCCGGTGTGCTCCACGTCCACGTGCTGGACACCCACGGTCGGCGGGAACTCGCCGAGAACAAGGAGCGCGTGCGCGTCGTCGAGCGGCGGATCGTGCGGGCCCTCGGCTCCGCCGCCGAGGTGCGCCGGCTGGACCGTCCCGTCGAGAGGGGTACCCGATGATCGTCGTCCTCGCCGTCGTCCTGACCGTCCTGTTCTCGGTCACCGCGCTGCTGGCGCTGGTCCGGCTCTACCGGGGACCGTCCCTGCTGGACCGGGTGGTGGCGGTGGACATGCTGCTGGCGACGATGGTCGGCGCGGTCGGCGCCGAGGCGGCGGTGAACCGGCACGCCATGACGCTGCCGGTGCTGGTGGTGCTGTCGCTGCTGGGCTTCGTCGGCTCGGTGTCGCTGGTCCGCTTCGCCGTCCGGGAGGATCGCTGATGGTGGGGACCGTCGCCGACTGGCTCGCCGCCGTTCTGCTGGTGGCCGGCGCCCTGCTCAGCCTGGCCGCCGGGATCGGGGTGCTGCGCTTCCCCGACGTGCTGGACCGGATGCACGCCGCCACCAAGCCGCAGACGCTCGGGGTGCTGCTTCTCCTCACCGGGGTGGCGTTGCGCCTGCGGTCCCCGTCCGACCTGGGGATGATCGCGCTGGTCGGGCTCTTCCAGCTCGCCACCGCCCCGGTGGCGGCCCAGATGATCGGCCGGGCGGCCTACCGCACCCGCCGCCTGGACCGGGGTCGGGTCGAGAGCGACGACCAGGACGGACGGGCCCCGCACTGACGCCGTCGTCCGGCGCGTCGCAATTGCGGCTGGGTGGCGAATCCGACGGCTTGCGTCTTGCCGGCCGTACGGTCCCCGGCGGCCGCCGGGGCATACCGGCAGCGCGGACATCTCGGCCCTCCAGGGACAGACGGTGCGCATCGTCATCGACGCGGCGGACGCCAGCGGCGCCAGCCTCGTCGAAGCGGCCGTCGACGACGTGAAGATCACCTAGAGCTGACCGCGTCGGTGGAAGGGTCCGCGCGCGGGGTGGGGAGCCTTCCACCGCACTGTCAGCGAACGCACAGCGGATTGCCGATAAAATGGATGGCATGATCGACTCTTCTGCCCAGGAGGGCAGCAGTAGCCAGCCGGGTCGCGCCCGGCATTCCCTGACCCCGACCCGTACGGGAGCCCTGAGCCACCCGTGCTGATCGTCGTCGGTCTTCTCCTCATCATCGTCCTCACCGCGGCCACGGGCTATTTCGTGGCGCAGGAGTTCGGTTACGTCGCCGTGGACCGCGGCAGGCTCAAGCAGCGTGCCGACAGCGGCGACAAGGCCGCCGCCCGGGCCCTCGAGGTGACCGGCCGGCTCTCCTTCATGCTCTCCGGCGCCCAGCTGGGCATCACCGTCACCGCGCTGCTGGTCGGTTACGTCGCCGAGCCGTACCTGGGCGCGGGCCTGGCCGACCTGCTCGGCGTGGCCGGGGTCTCGGAGGCGGTGAGCCTGCCGCTGTCCGTGGCGCTGGCCCTGCTCATCGCCACCGTCGTGCAGATGGTGCTCGGCGAGCTGGCCCCGAAGAACCTCGCCATCGCCCGTGCCGAGCCGCTCGCGCGGGCGCTCGCCGGCTCCACCCTCATGTACATGAAGATCGCCGGGCCGTTGATCAAGCTCTTCGACCGCTCCGCCGTGCGGCTGCTCCGCCGGGTCGGCATCGAGCCCATCGAGGAGCTGCCCAGCGGCGCAACCCCGGAGGACCTGGAACAGATCATCGCCGAGTCCCGCGAGGAGGGGCGCCTGACCGCCGAGATGTCCACCCTGCTCGACCGCGGGCTGGACTTCCGGCAGCTCACCGCGGGCGAGGCCATGGTGCCCCGGGTCGACGTGCACACCGTCCGCGCCCACGAGCCGGTCAGCCGGGTCGTGGAGCTGCTGGACACCGGCCGCTCCCGGTTCCCCGTCCGGGGCGCCGAGGGCGTCGACGACGTGGTCGGCGTCATCGGCATCGCCGACGTGCTCGGCGTACCGCTGGAGCGCCGCGCCACCACCCCGGTGAGCGCGGTGGCCGTACCCCCGCTGCTGGTGCCGGAGACCCTGCCGCTGCCGACGGTGCTGGACCGGCTCCGGTCCGGGCACCGGCAGCTCGCCTGCGTGGTCGACGAGTACGGCGGCTTCGCCGGCGTGATCACGCTGGAGGACATCGCCGAGGAACTGGTCGGCCCGATCCGCGACGAGGACGACCCGCCGGAGCGGACGCCGACCCGGCAGGACGACGGCTCGTGGGTGGTCCCCGCCCGCTGGCGCATCGACGAGGTCGCCGACAGCACCGGCATCTCGCTGCCCGAGGCCCCCGAGTACGACACCCTCTCCGGCCTGGTCATGCGCGAGTTGGGCCGGGTGCCCGAGGTCGGCGACCGACTGGAGGTCACCCTGCCCATGGACGGCGACGAAACCGCCGTCGGCACGCGGGCCCTGGTCGAGGTGCTCGCCGTCGACCGGCACGTCGCCGACTCGGTCCGGCTCCGCCTGCTGGAGCCGGGCGGCCGCCAGGAGGTGACCGCATGAGCCCCGGCGTCGCCCTCTTCACCTCGGTGGTCCTGCTCGCGCTGAACGGGTTCTTCGTGGCCGCCGAGTTCGCCCTGGTGGCGAGCAAGCGGTACCGCCTGGAGCAGGCCGCCGTCGGCGGCAGCCGCGCCGCGAGGGCCGCCCTCGACGGTGTACGGGAGCTGTCGCTCATGCTCGCCGGCGCGCAGCTGGGCATCACCCTGTGCACCCTGGGCCTCGGTGCGCTCGCCGAACCGGCGATCGAACACCTGCTCAGCCCGCTGCTGCACGCCGTGGGCCTGCCCGACGCGGCCAGCCACGCCATCGCGTTGATCTTCGCGCTCAGCCTGGTGACGTTCCTGCACCTGGTGGTCGGCGAGATGGCGCCGAAGTCATGGGCCATCACCGACGCCGAGCGGTCGGCGACGCTCCTGGCGCTGCCGTTCCGGGCCTTCGCCTGGGTCGCCCGGCCGGTGCTGTCGGCCCTGAACGCCGTCGCCAACGGCATCCTCCGGCTGGTCAAGGTCAACCCGCAGGATCAGCTCGCCCAGGTGCACGGCCCGGACGAGCTGCGCATCCTGCTCGAGCAGTCCCGTGAGCACGGCCTCCTCGGCGCCGAGCAACACGAGCTGCTGACCAGCATGCTGGAGCTGCAGGGCACCACGGTGGCCCAGATCATGGAGCCGTTCGACCGGATGGTCACCGTCCGCCGCGGCGACGACGCCAACCGGATCGAGCAGGTCAGCCGGGACAGCGGCCGCTCGCGCCTGGCCGTGCTGGACGAGGCCGGGGACGTCTGCGGCCTGGTGCACGTCCGCGAGGCGGTACGCGCCACGGCGGCCCGCCCGGAGGCCACCGCCGGTCAGTTGATGACCGCCGCCTTCACCCTGCCCGCGTCCGCTTCGGTGACCGAGGCGGTGGCGGCGATGCGGGCACGGCAGTCGCAGCTGGCGCTCGTCCGCAACGGCGGCGGGCCGGCCCGCCCGATCGGCTTCGTCGCGCTGGAGGACCTGCTCGAGGAGGTCATCGGCGAGTTCGACGACGAGACCGACCCGGTGCCGCGCGGACGACGGTTGCGGTGAGACCCGGGGCCGGTTCCGCAGGCGCTGGCCGACACTTGTGAAACCGGCCCGGAGGGGTAAGCGGGGTCGGCCGGCGTCCGCGCCGCCGGCCCCGCGGCCGCTTCCGGACCCGGCCGCGGGTGCCGGGTGTCCGCCCGGCACGTCGACGCCGGGATCGGGGGAGTGGCGTTGCGGCTGACGGGGGTGTCGCCGGAGTCGGGCTGGACGGGGCTGACCGTCCGGACCGCGCTGGCCAACCCGAGCACCCGACCCGGGCTGCCACTGCCGGGGCGGGTGCTCGTCAGCGCCGGCTCCACCGACGTGCCGGTGCTGCACGTCCGGCTCGGCCTGGTCGCCACCGCCGAGCCGGAGGACCCGGAGGGCCCCCGCCGCCTCGTGCAGTTCCACCAGGCGCAGGTGGCCGACGCCTTCGCGCTGCGCGCCGGGCGGGCCCGGAGCATCCCCTTCGCGTTCCCGATGCCGTGGGAAACCCCGGTGACGATCTTCGGCGGGGTGCCGATCCTCAGCATGCGGATGGGTCTGCGGACCGAGGTGGCGATCGAGCCGCAACTCGACCAGGGCGCGATGGTGCCGGTCTTCGTGCACCCGCTGCCCGCGCAGGCGCACATCCTGGGGGCCCTGGACACGCTCGGGTTCCGGATGCGCCAGGCCGGGCTGGTCGACAGCCGGCTCCCCGGCGTCGAGCAGGCCCTCCCGCTGCACCAGCGGCTGGGCTACTGGGTCGCACCGCTGTACGCCGGACCGATCACCGAACTGGAGGTGATCTTCGTGACGAACTCGGCCGGCCTGGAGGTGCTGCTCTGGTGCGACCGGAGGCTGGCCCTGGCCGGGATCACCCACCAGAGCATCAGCCGCTTCCGGATCTGGCACGCCGGCGCCGACCAGCGCGACTGGGTGTCGACCGTTGACGGGTGGCTGCGCGTGGCGATCAACCGGCATGCCGCCGTGGCGGCGCACGCCGACTGGTCCGCGAACATCACCGAATCCGCCCACGTCAGCCGCCCGCCCGACGAGCCCATCCATCCCGGTTTCGGTCTCGGCGGCACGGCCGGCGGCGGCGGCATCGGCGGCGGGGGCGGCGACGGCACGTGACCGCCCGGGTGGGTCAGCCGCTGGCGGTGGCGAGCTTGACGCTGAAACCCAGGAAGAGGGCGCCGACGCCGGTGGTCGCACCCGCGGCGAGGCGGCGCCGGCGACGGAACTGGACGGCCAGGAACGTGCCCGCGAAGATCAGCGCGGTGAGGTAGAGCGCGCTGGTGACCTGCGCGATCAACCCGAGCAGCAGGAACGACAACGCCGGCCACGCGTACGCCGGGTCGACGAACTGGATGAAGAACGAGACGAAGAACAGGATCGCCTTCGGGTTGAGCAGGCTGATCACGAGAGCCTTGCGGAACGGGCTGCGCATCGCCGCCGGGTCGGCCGCGTCGATGAGCCGTGGGGCGTGCGGGTCGTTGCGCGTACGCCAGCGCCGCCAGGCCCCGCGCAGCATCGTCAACCCGACGTAGCCCAGGTAGGCCGCGCCCGCGTACTTGATCACCAAAAAGAGCGGCGGGTACGCCTTCAGCAGCGACGCCACGCCGGCGGCGGAGAGGAACATCAGCACCCCGTCACCCACGAAGACACCGGTCGCCGCCCGGTAACCCGCCCCCACGCCCCGCCGCGCCGCGGTGGAGAGCACGAAGAGCGAGTTGGGGCCGGGCAGCAGAACGATCGCCACGGTGCCCAGCACGTACGTCCAGATGTCGGTGATCCCCAGCACGCCGGACATCATGACGCCGCGGGCACCGCCGGGCGAAGCCTTTCCCGCAGCCTGACCTGTGCGGTTGGCCACTGATCGACGGTCATCGCGTACTGCACCGTGTCCCGCCAGGAGCCGTCGGCACGCTGCTTGTGCATCCGCAGCACGGCCTCCCGCGTCGCGCCGAGACGCTCGATGGCCCGCTGCGAACGCTCGTTGCGGATGTCGGTGTGCCACACCACCCGGACGGCGCCCAGGTCCTCGAAGGCGCGGGTCAGCAGCAGCAGCTTCGCCTCGGTGTTGACGCCGGTGCGCCACCACGGTCGGCCGAGCCAGGTGTACCCGATGGCGACCGATCGCCGCTCCGGGTCGACCTCGTAGTAGGACGTGGTGCCGATCACCGCACCCGTGGCCGCGCAGCGCTGCACCCACGGCACCCGCTCGCCGTGCTGCCGTGCGGCGAGGTAGGCCCGGACGACGGCCGCCATCTCACCGGCGTCGGCCGGTTGGTACCCGCCGAGATGCCGCCAGACCTCCGGGTCGGCGGTCGCGGCGAACAACTCCCCGGCGTGGATGAGGTCGAGGGGCTCCAGCACCACGTGCTGCCCCCGCATCGACACCGGCTCGTGCCAGGGCGAGCGGGCGGCCCGCAGGTACGCCGGCACGGGTGCGGTCACCCCGGCGTCCGGCTCGGGAACCCCGGCGGTCAGCCGCAGCGGCACCACCCCGGCCCAGTGCGGCAGGTCGAGGTCGGCCGGCTCGTCACGGACCCCGCCGGTGCGGGACCGGACCGACACCTCGCGCAGCGGCAGCGCCAGGACGGCGGTTTCGGCAAGCTCGCGCCGGGTCGGTGGACGGCTCTCGGTGCTGCGGCCCCGCCCCACCTTCTCGACCAGCGCGGTCAGCACGCGGGCCTTCTCGTCGGCGTCGGTGACCAGGTGGGCGGTGCCGTGCGCGACCACCGACCGGTAGTTGGCGCTGTGGTGGAACTGGGAGCGGCCGTAGACCAGCCCGTCGAGCAGCGTCACCGCCACACACACCGGGAGGCCCTCGCCCCGCGCCGCGAGCAGCGGCCGGCTGCCGGTCGAACCGTGCAGGTAGAGCGTGTCTCCGACGCGGACGTGGAGAGTCGGCAGCACCCGCGGCTCCCCGTCGACGGTGAACGCGAGCGCGCAGTCGTACGCCTCGTCCAGCACGGCGTGGGCGGCCTCCGGGTCGTAGCTCATCAGGTCCCGGGAGCGGGTCGCGGTGCTGCGGGGGGTGGCAGCGTACATGTGACATCCAGCCTTCGTGCTAGTACAATTCCTGGACTGTGTCAGCACGTTACCAGATCGCCGGGAAGACGTCGGCCGCGATTTCGGCCAGCGTCGAATCCGGCATCCGTTCCGGAGTCCTCGCCGCCGGGGCCGCCCTGCCCGCCGTCCGGGCGCTCGCCGCCGAGCTGGCGGTCAGCCCGGCCACCGTCGCGCGGGCCTACCAGGAGCTCCGCCAGCGGGGCCTGATCGTCACCGCCGGCCGGCACGGCACGCGCGTCCGGCCCCGCCCGCCGGTGGCCGGTGGCCGCTCGACCCTGCTGCCGCCGCCCGCGCCCGGGGTCCGCGACCTCGCGCTCGGCCAGCCCGACCCCCGGCTGCTGCCGCCGCTCGGCCCGCACCTGGCCGCGCTCGCCACGCACCTGGGCCCACCCTCCGGGTACGCGAGCAGCGCGGTGCTGCCCGCGCTCGCCGACGCGGCCCGGGAGCGGCTCGCAGCGGACGGCGTGCCGGTCACCGAGATCACCGTCACCGGCGGTGCGCTGGACGGGATCGAGCGCCTGCTCGGTGCCCACCTCCGCCCCGGCGACGCGGTGGCGGTGGAGGACCCTGGCTGGGCCAACCTGCTCGATTTGGTCGCCGCGCTGGGGCTGCGGCCGATCGGCGTGCCGGTCGACGACGACGGGCCCACCGAGGCGGGCGTCGCCGCCGCACTGACCCTCGGCGCCCGGGCGCTGGTCGTCACGAGCCGCGCGCAGAACCCGACCGGCGCCGCGGTCTCCGCCGAACGGGCCGGGCGGCTGCGGGCGCTGCTCGCCGGCCGGTCCGACCTGTTGCTGATCGAGGACGACCACGCCGCCGAGCTGGCCCCCGTCCCGCTGCACCCGCTCGCCGGCGCGACCCCGAGCTGGGCCTTCGTCCGTTCGGTCAGCAAGCCGTACGGGCCGGACCTGCGGCTCGCGGTGCTGGCCGGCGACGAGGCGACGGTGGCCCGGGTCGCCGGGCGGATGCGCGCCGGCGCCGGCTGGGTGTCCACCGTCCTGCAACGGCTGGTCCTCGACCTGTGGTCCGACGCGTCGGTGGACGCGCTGGTGGCCCGCGCCGGCGAGAGCTACGAGCGGCGCCGCGCCGGCCTGATCGCCGAGCTGGCGGCGCGCGGGGTGGCGGCCCGGGGACGCACCGGGATCAACGTGTGGCTGCCGGTGGCCGACGAGACGAGCACCGTGACCGCCCTGCGGGACGCGGGCTGGGCGGTGGCCCCCGGTGCGCTCTACCGGATCGGTGCCGACCCCGCCGTCCGGCTGACCGTCAGCACGCTCGACGAGGCGGACCTCGCGCCGCTCGCCGACGCGGTCGCCCGCGCCCTGCGCCCCGGCACCCCGAGCGTCTACACCGCGTGATCGACCCGATGCCGCCGGCATGGAGTCGGAAACCCCGCCCGACGCGCCGGGCCGACGGGGCCCGCGTGAGTGGGGCCACACGGGGTAGAACGGTCGTCATGGCCGAGACCGAGACCGAGACCGCGCCCGGTGCCCAGCTGTTCATCCCGCCGAGGGCCGACACGCTCGACGCCCTGCGGGTCGCCGCCGCCGGCTGCCGGGGCTGCGAGCTCCACCAGGACGCCTCGCAGACCGTCTTCGGTCGCGGCGACGAGAGTGCCCGGGTCGTCCTCGTCGGCGAGCAGCCCGGTGACATGGAGGACCAGAAGGGGCTGCCGTTCGTCGGCCCGGCCGGTCGGCTGCTCCGACAGGCGGTCGACGACGCCGGGCTCGACCCGGGGCACATCTACCTGACGAACGCCGTCAAGCACTTCCGGTTCGAGCTACGGGGCAAGCGGCGCATCCACCAGACCCCGGACCGCGTGCACATCGTCGCCTGCCGCCCCTGGCTGGTCGCCGAGTTCGCCAAGCTGAGCCCGGACGTCGTGGTGGTCCTCGGGGCGACCGCCGCCAAGGCGCTGCTCGGTCCGGCGTTCCGGGTCACGAAGCAGCGCGGGGAGCTGCTGCCCTGGCCGGACGCCGCGCAGTACCCGGAGCACTTCAGACGGGTGCCGGTGGACAGCGCCGGCACGGTGGCCGACGCCCCGCGGGCCAGCCTCCTGGCCACCATCCACCCGTCCGCGGTGCTTCGCGCGGACAACCGGGACGTCGCCTACGAGGGCCTGGTCGCCGACCTGACCGTCGCCGCCCGCGCCCTCGCCGCCTGATCCCCGGGCGGTGCCGGGGCCCGCTGGGCAGGACGGGTGAGCGGTGCCACACTTGCCGCCATGGAGCAGCATCTGTACGAGCGGGACCACGACGAGTTCCGCGACCTGTGCCGGGAGTTCCTGACCCGCGAGGCCGTGCCGCACCACGAGCGCTGGGAGGCGGCGGGGATCGTCGACCGGGAGGTGTGGCGCAAGGCCGGGTCGGCCGGGCTGCTCGGCATGGACGTCGACCCGGAGTACGGCGGTGGCGGTCAGCAGGACTTCCGGTTCAACGCGGTGCTGGTCGAGGAGATCGTCGCCGCGGGCTGTTCCGGGCTCGGGTTCGGCCTGCACAACGACGTCGTGGCGCCGTACCTCACCGAGCTGACCACCGACGACCAGCGCAAGCGGTGGCTGCCCGGCTTCTGCTCCGGCGACCTCGTCACCGCGATCGCGATGAGCGAGCCCGGCGCCGGTTCCGACCTGGCCGGCGTCCGCACCAGCGCGGTCCGCGACGGTGACAGCTGGGTCCTCAACGGACAGAAGACGTTCATCACGAACGGTGAGATGGCCGACCTGGTGCTGGTCGTCGCCCGGACCGCCGACCAGGGCGCGCACGGGGTGAGCCTGATCGCCGTGGAGACCGGCACGCCCGGCTTCAGCCGGGGGCGGCGGCTGGCCAAGGTCGGCCTCAAGGCCAACGACACGGCGGAGCTGTTCTTCGACGACTGCCGGGTGCCGGCGGAGAACCTGATCGGCACCGAGAACCACGGCTTCTACCACCTGATGGCGAACCTGCCCCGGGAGCGCCTCAGCATCGCGGTCGTCGCCGTGGCCGCCGCGGAGAAGCTGCTCGCCGTCACCCTGGACTACGCCCGCAGCCGGGAGGCGTTCGGCCGGCCGATCGGGAAGTTCCAGCACAACCGCTTCCTGCTGGCCGAGCTCGACACCGAGGTGGCGATCGCGCGGACGTTCGTCAACCACTGCGTCACCGAGTTCAACGCCGGGCGCCTCTCGGTGACCGACGCGGCCAAGGCCAAGTGGTGGACCACCGAGCTGCAGAACAAGGTCGCCGACCGTTGCGTCCAGTTGCACGGCGGGTACGGCTTCATGCTGGAGTACCCGGTGGCGAAGGCCTGGCTGGACGGCCGGGTGCAGACCATCTACGGCGGCACCACCGAGATCATGAAGGAGATCATCGGTCGCGGCCTCGGCCTTTAGGGCGGGTGTCGAAGTCGCAGACCTGATGCCGTCGGCCGGGGCGGATGCGCAAGGATAGGCACGCCGTCTACCCCTTACGTCTCCGGGAGTCGCCGATGGCCACCGACCTGACCGCGCCGGCGCCGGTCCGGCCCGACGTCGCGCCGATCCAGCGGCGGACCCTGCGCCTGCTCTTCGGCACCCAGGTCATCGGCGGCATCGGCGTGACCATCGGCATCGCGGTCGGGGCGCTGCTCGCCGCCCGGGTAGCCGGCACCGCGGTCGCCGGCCTGGCACAGAGCGCCGCCGTGGTGGGCGGTGCGCTGCTGGCGGTCCCGGTCACGCGGATCATGAACGGGTACGGCCGCCGGCCGGGGCTGGTCGTCGCCTACCTGGTCGGCGCGGTCGGCGCGGTGCTCGTCGTGGCCGCCACGGTCACCCGCTCCGTGCCGCTGCTCTTCCTCGGCATGCTGTTCTTCGGCGGGGGCACCGCCGCGAACCTCCAGGCCCGGTACACCGCCGTGGACCTGGCCGACCCGGCCCGCCGGGGTCGCCAGCTCTCGATCGTCGTCTGGGCCACCACGATCGGCGCCGTGTCCGCACCGAACTTCGCCGCGCTCGCCGACGAGGTCACCAGCGGGTGGGGGCTGCCGCCGCTGGCCGGTCCGTTCGCCTTCAGCGCCGCCGCGTTCGTGCTCGCCGCCGGCGTACTCCTCGCACTGCTGCGGCCCGACCCGCTGCTCACCGCGCGCCGGCTGGCGGCGGCCGACGCGCCGGTCGCTCCGCCGCCCGGCGCCGTCGAGGCCCCCGCCGCCTCGCCGCCCGCGGCCACGCTCGAGGCCCCCGCCGCCCTGCCGCCCGCGGCCACCGACGCGCCGGTCGCTCCGCCGGCCACGGCCACCGTCGGGGCCCCGGCCGCCCGGCGCGGCGCCGGGATGCGGGCGGCCTGGCAGGTGGTACGCGGGCTCCCGGCGGCCCGGCTCGGCATCGCCGCGGTGGCGGTCGGTCACGTGGTGATGGTGGCGGTGATGTCGATGACCCCGGTACGGCTCGGCGAGTCGCACGGGGACGCCGACGTCCTCCGGGTGGTCGGCATCGTGCTGAGCCTGCACATCGCCGGCATGTACGCACTGTCCCCGCTGGTGGGCTGGCTCACCGATCGGCTCGGGCGACGGGCGGTCATCCTCGGTGGCGTCGGGCTGCTGCTCGCCGCGTGCGCGGTCGCCGGCACCGCCGGGCACCACACGCCCCGGCTCTCGGTCGGCCTCGTCCTGCTGGGGCTGGGCTGGTCCGGCACCATGGTGGCCGGCTCCACGCTGCTGTCGGAGTCGGTGCCGGCGGCGGTCCGCCCGAGCGTGCAGGGGTTCTCCGACCTGGTCATGGGGCTGTCCGGCGCCGGGGCCGCCGCGGTCAGCGGGTTTGTCATGCGGGCGGCGGGTTATCCGGTGCTCACCCTGCTGGCGGCGATCGCGGTGGTGCCTCTGGTGGCGCTAGCGTTGCGTCCGGTGTCCGTGGGGGCACCCGACAAGGAGGATTGACACGTGCGGCTGACCGACTTCTGGGCGCGACTGGAGGAGGCGTTCGGCCCGGGGTACGCGGCCAGCATCGCCAGCGACCAGGTGCTGTCCCAACTCGGTGGGCGGACGATCGAGCAGGCCCTCGCCGCGGGCGAGGAGACGCACGTCGTGTGGCGGGCCGTCGTCGCCGCGTACCCCGACCGGGTGCCGGCCCGACTACGCTGAGCAGCCGTTTCTCCGCGTCCGCGTGTCGCTTGCCCGGTCGTACACCTGTTCGGCTATTGTCCACAGCGGGGTGCTCGTCCACAGCTCGCGGCCTCGTCGCTGGTTTTCTGTCGGACCCAGCGCCTAGCGTGTCCGCGTGACGCGAAGCTCAGCAAAGACGCCGGCGAAGGCAGGGGTGGCAACGATGGCGGCAGCGCCAGACCGGGAGAAGGCACTCGACCTTGCTCTCGCTCAGATCGACAAGCAGTTCGGCAAGGGCTCGGTGATGCGGCTGGGCGAGCGCCCGGTCATCCAGACCGCGGTGGTCCCGACCGGCTCCATCGCGCTCGACGTGGCGCTCGGCGTGGGCGGCCTGCCCCGCGGCCGGGTCGTCGAGATCTACGGCCCGGAGTCCAGCGGTAAGTGCCTCACCGCTGATACGCACCTCTGGACGGACCGCGGACTCGAGACCGTCGAGGAACTCTTCGCGCGCTGTGGCCAGCCGGTGAGTTGCACGAGTCGGGTCACCGACATCCGCGACCTCGGTGTGCGGATGGTCAACGAGCGGGGTGAGCTCGAACCGGTAGCGGCACTGACCCACAACAACCGCAAGCGGGTGATCAAGCTCGGGCTGCGTTCCGGGCGCACCGTGACCGCGACAAAGAACCACCCGCTGCGGGTGATCACCGAGCGGGGATTCATCGCCTGGCGCACCGTCGGCAGCATCCGTCCTGGCGACTTCCTGGTGTCGGCCACCTTCGGTGCCTCGGAGGCGGCCCTCGGCGATGGCCTCTCCGAGGACGAGGCCGTGATCCTGGGCTATCTCGTCGCCGAGGGCTCACTCGGCTACGAGCACAGCGTCCGGTTCACCAATTGGGATCCCGAGGTGAGCGGTGAGTACTGCCGCCTCATGGAGCAGACGTTCGGTGTCGAGGTCCGCAACTACGACAACAAGGAGTTCGTCGTCTCGGGCGGGGAGTTCCGCAAGCGCCTTGCGGAGGAGTACGGCCTCGACTACGTGACGGCACACGGCAAGAGCGTCCCTTACCGGGTGCGCACCGCTGGCCACAAGATGCAGCGCGCGTTCTTGTCGGCGCTGTTCGAGGGCGACGGGTGGATCGACGAGAGTTCCACGATCGGGCTCGGCACCGCTTCCGAGCAACTGGCCCGCGAGGTTCAGTTGCTGCTCTACGGGCTCAACATCCCGAACACCGTCTCCGCCAAGTGGAACGAGAAGTACCAGCGCGACTACTGGACCGTCACGGTCAACCCGTCCGTTGCGCACCGGTTCCTCGCGGAGGTCGGGTTCCGCTCCGCGCGGCGCCGCGCGCAGGTTGAGCGCTGCTTCCAAGTCAGTAAGCGCGATGCCCAGTTCGAGAACGCCCCGCATCTCAAGGGACTCATCCAGGATCTTCGTGACGACTGTGGGGGTGATCGGGAGTTCGACCGAATCGCAGGCGACCTCTTCCGTACGGACTTCGGTCTGGCCTGCTCCCGCACCCGGCTGATGAAAATCGTCGAGTGGGGGGAACGGCGGCAGGCGCGCCTGTCGGCGTCAGGGAGAGCCATCGTGGCGCACCTTCGGCATCTCGCGACCTCCAGGTACACCTACGAGGAGGTGGTCGAGGTCGTCGACGCTGGCGCTCAGCCGACCTTCGACGTCATGTTGCCGGGAACCCACAGCTTCCTCGCCAATGGGGTGCTCTCACACAACACCACCGTCGCCCTCCACGCGGTGGCGAACGCCCAGCGGGCCGGCGGCATCGCGGCCTTCGTCGACGCCGAGCACGCGCTCGACCCGGAGTACGCGAAGGCCCTCGGCGTCGACACCGACGCCCTGCTGGTCTCCCAGCCGGACACCGGCGAGCAGGCGCTGGAGATCGCGGACATGCTGGTCCGCTCCGGCGCGCTCGACATCATCGTCATCGACTCGGTCGCCGCGCTGGTGCCGCGCGCCGAGATCGAGGGCGAGATGGGCGACAGCCACGTGGGTCTCCAGGCCCGGCTGATGAGCCAGGCGCTGCGCAAGATGACCGGTGTGCTCAACAACACCGGCACGACGGCGATCTTCATCAACCAGCTCCGCGAGAAGATCGGCGTCATGTTTGGAAGTCCCGAGACCACCACCGGTGGTCGGGCGCTCAAGTTCTACGCCTCGGTCCGGCTCGACGTGCGTCGCATCGAGAGCCTCAAGGACGGCACCGACGTGGTCGGCAACCGCACCCGGGTCAAGGTCGTGAAGAACAAGGTCGCCGCGCCGTTCAAGCAGGCCGAGTTCGACATCATGTACGGCAAGGGCATCTCCCGCGAGGGCTCGCTGATCGACGTCGGCGTCGAGCAGGCGATCATCCGCAAGTCCGGCGCGTGGTACACGTACGACGGGGACCAGCTCGGCCAGGGCAAGGAGAAGGCCCGCGAGTTCCTCCGGGAGAACCCGGACGTGGCCGCCGAGATCGAGAAGAAGATCCTGGAGAAGCTCGGCGTCGGGATCGGTGCGGGCGACGCCGCCGGTGGCCCGGAGCTGCCGCCGGTCGACTTCTGATCCTGACCTGTGGCATCACGACGCGCCCGTACGGGGCGAGGCTGGGACGCCGGCCCGCCCCGCACGGGGGACGCCACGACCCCCGCACCGCGCCGGGGTCGCCGTGGCCGGGCCACCGAGACCGATGCCGAGGTCACTCCGCCCCGTGACGAGGCCGAGGTGGCCCGGGAGATCTGCCTGCGTCAGCTCGCCGTACGCCCGCGCACCCGTGCCGAGCTCGCCGGCGCGCTGGCGAAGCGGGGCATCTCCGAGGAGGTCGCCTCGGCGGTCCTCGACCGGTACGACGAGGTCGGCATCATCGACGACGCCGCCTTCGCCCGTGCCTGGGTCTCCAGCCGCCACGCCGGCCGGGGTCTCGCCCGCCGGGCGCTCGCCACCGAGCTGCGCCAGCGTGGCGTCGACGGGGACGCCGCCAAGGCGGCGCTCGGCGAGTTGGACGACGAGACCGAGGCCGAGACCGCCCGCGCCCTGGCGGAGCGGAAGCTTCGCACCGCACGGGGTGAGCCGGACGTGGTGTTCCGCCGGTTGGTCGGCATGCTGGCCCGCAAGGGCTACTCGCCGGGGGTGGCGATCCGCGCGGTGAAGGACGCCCTCGCGGCGCAGAGCGCCGAGGCGGCCGAGTTCGCCGACCATATCGACGAGGACGCCCTCGCCGACGCCGAGGGCGATCTTGACCGGGAGAGCCGCTCACTCGACTGACCGGCGTACGCCAGCGGCCCCGCCCGCAACCGACGGCTGGCGGCGCCGGCTGTCACCAACCCGCCTCGACCGGCCGGAATGGCCCGGCGGCGTGTCCGCGTTTGTCCGCCGCTGTCCTGCCTCTGATCAGCGGAGAGTCGCCTCGCAGATTCTCTCCGTTCGGGGGGTTTGATCATGAGTTCTTGACCAGACCGCCCCCGGAGACCTAGCCTCGCCATACAGGCTCACATTGCCCGACCAGCGCAGGCTAAGCGCACAACATAGATCGCGTAACAGAACAGCATCACTTTGGCCGACCCAGTCGGTCCTGCTGTCAGCTCCGGACAAGCCGGTCCGGAGCCGACGTGACAACTGCACGTGACCGCCGACGATGCCGCCCGGGCACCGCCGGCGGGGAGCGCTACCCATGGCCAGCCGCTCCGGTCGGGCGTCCAGAGCCGCAGGAGCGTGCCCACCGGCACGTGCCTGCGGCGCGACGTTCAGGGGAGGCGCGCCATGGCTAGGCGGCAGGTGTCACCAGGGAGACCGGCATGAGCGCGCGGGCCGGCGGGGGTGTGGCATGAGCCCTTTCGACGTCGTCCTCCTCGTGGCCGTCCTGGTGCTGACGCTGGTCGTGCTCGGGGCGGTGCTGCTCGGTGTCCGCGTGGTACGGCGGCTCGGGACGGCGCCGGCCCCGGAGGACCCGGCCTTCATCGCCGAGAAGGACCGCCAGGAGCAGTCCCTCGCCGCGCTCCGCTCGGCGGCGGACGAGGCGAACAGCACGATCGACGTGGCGAAGTCGGCCGCCGCGGCGGCACGGGCCGAGGCGGCGGCCGCCAAGGCGGAGGCGAAAGCCGCGCGGGCGGAAGCGCGCCGGGTGCTCGACGACGCTCGGGCCGAGGCGGACACCATCCTGGAGCGGGCCCACAAGCAGGCCGAGGCCGACGCCGAGCAGCTGCGAACCACCGCGCGGCGCAGCGGTGAGCGGGAGGTCGCGGTCCTCGCCGCGACGACCCGGGAACAGGCCGCCGAGGTGGAGCGCCGGGCCGCCCGGATGGACGAGCGGGAGCGGCTGCACACCGAGGAGGTGGAGCGGCTCGCCGAACGGGAGCGGCAGCTCAGCGCCGCCAGCGCCGCTCTCGCGGCCCGCGAGTCCGCCCTCACCCAGCGGGAGGCGGAGCTGACGCTGGCGGAGGAGCACCGTCGCCGGGAGTTGGAGCGGGTAGCCGGGCTGACCGCGGACGCCGCCCGCGCGGAGCTGATCGAGGCGATCGAGGTGCAGGCCAAGCGGGAGGCCGCGCTGCTGGTCCGGGACATCGAGTCCGACGCCCGCAGCACCGCCGAGGACCGTGCCCGCCACATCGTCGTGGACGCCATCCAGCGGGTCGCCAGCGAACAGACCGCGGAGAGCGTGGTCAGCGTGCTGCACCTGCCCGGCGACGAGATGAAAGGCCGGATCATCGGCCGCGAGGGGCGCAACATCCGGGCCTTCGAATCGGTCACCGGCGTCAACCTGATCATCGACGACACCCCGGAGGCGGTGCTGCTCTCCTGCTTCGACCCGGTGCGTCGCGAGGTCGGCCGGCTCACGCTGGAGAAGCTGGTGCTGGACGGCCGGATCCACCCGCACCGCATCGAGGAGGTCTACGACCTGGCCCGGCACGAGGTGGAGCAGCTCTGCCAGCGGGCGGCCGAGGACGCCCTGGTCGAGGTCGGCATCACCGAGATCCACCCGGAGCTGGTCACCCTGCTCGGTCGGCTGCGCTACCGCACGTCGTACGGGCAGAACGTCCTCAAGCACCTCGTCGAGACCGCCCACATCGCCGGCACCATGGCGGCGGAGCTGCGGCTGGACGTGCCGACGATCAAGCGCTGCGCGTTCCTGCACGACATCGGCAAGGCGCTCACCCACGAGGTGGAGGGCAGTCACGCGATCATCGGCGCCGACGTCGCCCGCAAGTACGGCGAGAGCGAGGACGTGGTCCACGCCATCGAGGCGCACCACAACGAGGTGCCGCCGCAGACCATCGAGGCGGTGCTCACGCAGGCGTCCGACGCGTGCTCCGGCGGCCGCCCGGGTGCCCGGCGGGAGAGCCTCGAGGCGTACGTCAAGCGCCTGGAGCGGATCGAGGAGATCGCGGCCGGCAAGCTCGGCGTGGAGAAGGTCTTCGCCATGCAGGCCGGCCGGGAGATCCGGGTGATGGTGAAGCCGGAGGACGTCGACGACATCGGCGCCGCCGTGCTGGCCCGGGACGTGGCCAAGCAGATCGAGGAGGAGCTGACCTACCCCGGTCAGATCCGGGTCACCGTGGTCCGCGAGTCCCGCGTCACCGAGATCGCCCGCTGAGCCGGTTCACCCGCTCGTCGCTGCTACCGGCGGCCGGCTTATCGCGGCGGGGCGATCGCAGCGGCCATCGGCACGCGGTCCGGACGACGTCTCCGGGCTGCCCCACCGGTAGGGGCAGCCCGGGCGGGCGTCCTCAGCCCTGCGGCTCGGTGACGGTGGACCCGCCCCCGGGTGCCGAGTCCGGAGCCAGGTCACGGCGGGTCTGTCTCGGCATCCGGAAGCCGCGGGCGCGGCTTCGCCGGTCGAGCCAGCCGGCGAGGGCGGTGAGCAGCGAGTTGATCACGATGTAGATGACAGCCGCCACCATCGCCGCCGCCACGATGTTGCCCTTGTTGGCCGCGAGGTCGTTGACGCCGCGCTGGAGCAGCTCCGGGTAGGCCACGATGTAGCCGAGGGCGGTGTCCTTGAGCAGCACCACGAGCTGGCTGACGATGATCGGGAGCATGGCCCGGGCGGCCTGCGGGATCAGGATGAGCTGCATGACCTGGCTCTTGCGCATGCCGATCGCGTACGCGGCCTCGGACTGACCGCCGGGCACGGACCGGATGCCGGCGCGGAACGCCTCGGCGAGCACCGACCCGTTGTAGAGGGTCAGCCCGATGACCACCGCCCAGAAGGCGCTCACCGGCCCCTGGATCAGGAACGGCACGCCGTAGAAGACGAAGAAGATCATCAGCAGCAGCGGGACGGCCCGGAAGAACTCCACGACCGCACCGGCGGGGACGCTGATCCACCAGTGGTCGGAGAGGCGGCCGACGGCGAAGATGATGCCGAAGGCGAGGGAGAGCACCATGCCGACCGCCGCCGCCTTCAGCGTGGCCCACAGGCCCGGCAGGATGAACTGGGTCCAGGTCGCCGGCTCGGTGAACGGCTTCCAGAGCGCGGCCTCCCACTGGCCGGCCTCGTCGAACTTCGAGTAGATCCACCAGAGCAGCACGGCCACGCCGATGCCGAAGACGACGCTGAGCACCCGGTTGCGGACGCGGGCGCGGGGCCCCGGGTGGTCGTAGAGGACGGAGCTGGTGCTCATCAGCGCTTCACCGCCAGACGGTTGGCCAGCCAGCCGAAGAAGTAGCCGGTGGGGATGAGGATCGCGGCGAAGGTCCCCGCGAAGACCAGGAAGATCGGGATGACCGCGTCGCCGTTGCTGTTGATGAGGTCCTTCATCACGTTGGAGGACTCCATCAGGCCGATGGTGCCGACGATCGTGGCGTTCTTGCACAGGGCGATGAGGATGCTGCCGAACGGCGCGATAACCGAGCGGGTCGCCTGGGGCAACACCACGATCCGCAGCGTCTGGGCGAAGGTCAGCCCGATCGCGCGGGCCGCCTCGGCCTGGCCCGTCGGTACGGTGTTGACGCCGGAGCGCACGGCCTCGCAGACGAACGCGGCGGTGTAGACGGAGAGACCGATCACGCCGAGCCAGTAATTGTTCAGGTTGAGGTCTTCGGCGAGGCTCAGGCCCAGCGTCGAGAAGAGACCGAAGTAGCAGAAGAACACGACGAGCGTGAGCGGGGTGTTGCGGAAGATGTTGACCCAGGCCGCCCCGAAGCCCCGCAGCACCGGCACGGGGGACACCCGCATCGCGGCCAGCAGCACGCCGATCACCAGGGCGAAGACCGCCGACGCGCCGGTCAGCTTCAAAATCCAGAGAAAGCCCGACAGGTAAGCGTCGAAGTTCGTCGGATCAGCGAATACGTGCATGCTTCGGCTCCTGTGGCGTCGAGGCGGGGGTGACAGGCCGGGGCCGGCATCCCCGTGGGATGCCGGCCCCGGAACCGGTCAGACGCTGCCGCAGTTGGTCAGCTTGGTGGTGTCCAGCTCGGGCGCGGCCTTGCCGCTCTTACCCAGGGTCTTGTCCCACGCGGCCTTGTAGCTGCCGTCGGCCGCCGCGGCCTTCAGGATCTCGTTGACCTTCTCGCAGCCGGTCTTGTCCTCCTTCTTGAGGCCAATGCCGTACGGCTCATCGGAGAAGGTCTTGCCGACCACCTTGAACTTGCCGGCGTACTGATCCTGGGCGGCGTAGCCGGCGAGGATGATGTCGTCGGTGGTCACCGCGTCGACCTGGCCGTTCTCCAGCCCCGGCAGGCACTTCGAGTACGAGTCGAACTGCTGCAGCTTGGCCTTCGGGTAGTCGGTCTGAATCCGCTTGGCCGGGGTGGAGCCGGACACCGAGCAGACGGTCTTGCCGTCGAGCTGCTCCGGGCCGGTGATGGTCGAGTCGGCCTTCACCAGCAGGTCCTGGCCGGCGATGAAGTACGGCCCGGCGAAGTTGACCTTCTTCTTCCGCTCATCGTTGATCGTGTACGTGGCCACGACCAGGTCCACCGTGCCCTGCTGGATGAACGGCTCGCGGTTGGCCGACACCGTGGTCTTCCACTCGATGTTGCCCTCTTCGACGCCCAGGCCCTTGGCGATGATCTTCGCGATCTCGACGTCGAAGCCCTCGTACTGGCTGCCGGTCTGCAGGCCCAGGCCGGGCTGGTCCGCCTTGACGCCGATCACGAGCTTCTTCTGGCCCTCGGCCTTGCCCACGATGCCACTGGCGCCCGAACCGCCGGAGCCCGTCTCGCTGTCGCCGCCGCAGGCGGTCATCGCGAACGAGAGGGCGGCGACCGCGGCGACCGCCGCCACGCGCTTGATACGCATACTCTTCTCCTTCTTGAACGGAGCCCACCGGGGGACGGCGTTGCTCCACATACGGACGCCTAGTGCGTGAGGATCTTGGAGAGGAAGTCCTTGGCCCGCTCGCTGCGGGGGTTGGCGAAGAACTCCGTGGGCGGAGCGTCCTCGACCAGCTTGCCGTCGGCCATGAAGATGACCCGGTTCGCCGCGTGGCGGGCGAAGCCCATCTCGTGGGTGACGACGACCATCGTCATGCCGTCGCGGGCCAGGGACGTCATCACGTCCAGCACCTCGCCGACCATCTCCGGGTCGAGCGCGCTGGTCGGCTCGTCGAAGAGCATCGCCTTGGGCTGCATGGCCAGCGCGCGGGCGATCGCCGCCCGCTGCTGCTGGCCGCCGGAGAGCTGAGCCGGGAACTTGTCGGCCTGGTTGGCGATGCCGACCCGGTCCAGCAGGGCCAGGCCGCGCTCCCGGGCGACCGACGGCTTCTCCTTGCGGACCTTCAGCGGCCCCAGGGTGACGTTCTCCAGGATGGTCTTGTGCGCGAAGAGGTTGAACGACTGGAAGACCATCCCGACCTCGCTGCGCAGCTTGGCCAGCGCCTTGCCCTCGGCAGGCAGCGCCTGCCCGTCGAAGGTGATGGTCCCGGAGTTGATCGGTTCCAGCCGGTTGATCGTCCGGCAGAGCGTGGACTTGCCCGAGCCGGACGGGCCGATCACCACGACCACCTCGCCGCGCCCGACCGACAGTGAGACGTCGTCCAGCACGTGCAGCGGCCCGAACCACTTGTTGACCGAGTCCAGCACGATGAGCGGTTCGCCCGTCGTCACGTCGTCCACCGTCCCTGTCGTCGCGCGGCCGAGGTCGGATGGCCCCGGTTGGGCCACTGTAGGCGGGGTGATGTGGCGGAATGCAACTCAGTTGGTCACGGAGCGGTAACACCGTTGGCGGGACGTGCCGGGAGTCCGTTTCTGACCGCTCGGCTGGCGTCCACCGGCCGCGACGGAGATCATGTGGGGATGACCGAACCGGTCCGGCTGACCCGGTACGCCCGCGGCGGCGGCTGCGCCTGCAAGATCCCGCCGGGCGAGCTGGAGGCGATGGTGGCGGGCCTCGGCCCGGCCCCGGGCACGGCCGATCTGCTGGTCGGTCTCGACCACGGTGACGACGCCGCCGTGGTCCGACTCGACGAGCGTACGGGCGTGGTCAGCACCGCCGACTTCTTCACCCCGGTCGTCGACGACGCGTACGACTGGGGGCGCATCGCCGCCACCAACGCCCTCTCCGACGTGTACGCGATGGGCGGCACCCCGCTCGTCGCGCTGAACCTGCTCTGCTGGCCACGGGAGGTGCTCCCGCTGGAGCTGGCCCGGGAGGTGCTGCGCGGTGGGCGGGACGTCGCCCGCGACGCCGGCTGCCACCTCGCGGGCGGCCACAGCGTCGACGACGAGGGCCCCAAGTACGGCCTCGCGGTGACCGGGACCGTCCGGCCGGACGATCTGATCACGCTGGACGCCGGTCGGGCCGGGCTGCCGCTGTCGTTGACCAAGCCGCTCGGCGTCGGTGTGCTCAACACCCGGCACAAGGCCACCGGGGAGAGCTTCCCGGAGGCGGTCGCGACGATGACCACGCTGAACCGGGACGCCGCGCGGGCGGCGGTGGCGGCCGGTGTCCGGTGCGGCACCGACGTCACCGGCTTCGGGCTGCTCGGCCACGCGTCGAAGCTCGCCCGGGCCAGCGGGCTGACGGTGGCGATCGACACCACCCGGGTGCCGTACCTGGCGGGTGCCCGGGAGGCGGTCCGGGACGGCCACGTCAGCGGGGGCAGCCGCCGCAACCTCGACTGGGTCACGCCGTGGACCGACTTCGGCGCGACCGGAGAGGCGGACCGTCTGCTGCTGGCCGACGCGCAGACCTCGGGCGGCCTGCTCGTCGCGGGCGAGCTGCCCGGTGCCACGGTGATCGGCGAACTGCTTCCCCGGAGCGAGCACCTGCTCGTCCTCCGCTGACCCCGTGTCGAGTGCCTGGCGCGGCACCATACCCGATAAACTGTCACCTTCCCGCTACTCGGAGCAATGGGGCCCGAGGAAATTTTGCCCGGAATGGTCACAGACCGGTAACTTGCCCCCGGCTGAGGTCAAATGCACCCCACCATCGTCAGTAAGGCCCGATCCGGAGGCCGGTGGGACGAGCACAGCGAGGAGGCGGCATGACCGAGCTGTGGAACTGGAGAATCGACCAGGTGCGGCCGGCGGAGGTCTGGCCGGCGCTGGCCGAGGCGCTCGGCCGGGTGGTGATGCCCCTGGCGGTGGCCGACCCGATGCGGCTGCCCCGGTACGCGGTGGTCTGCGACATCTGGCAGGCGCCGGGGGAGTTCGCCACGATCGTCGACTGCTACGGGGTGCCCGACACCCTGGCCGAGCTGCCCAGCGTCGCGGCCCTGGCCCGCCTGCTCAACCGCAACTGCGTGCTGCGCGACGACACACTCGACGAGACCCGGCACCTGCTCGTCGCCCCCGACGGCACGATCCGCCCGGTGCACTTCGACGTCCGCGAGACGGACGACGGCGAGGTCCTCAGCAACCAGCGGCTCTGCACCGAGGCCAACCCGGGCTGTCGCGGCTGGTCCCGCTGCCACCGCTCGCGCTGGGCCCCCGACTCGGTGCTCCCCGCGCTCGCCGCCGCCTGAGGCGCAAGCAAGCTCAGTTGGGTGTGGGGGTGCGTCGGTTCCGTACCTCCAACTGGTCCAGCAGGGTCGCGGTGGCCGTCGCGACCGCGGCTACCGCGGCGTCGAACGCCGCGGCGTTGTGGGCGGCCGGCGCGCGGAACCCGGAGATCTTCCGGACGTACTGCAACGCTGCGGCCTGGATGTCCGCGTCGGTCACCGCCGGGGTGAACGGCTCACGCAGGGTCTTGATGCTCCGGCACACGGCTCCTCCTCGATTCCGGCCCATCCGGGCTGTCCGGATACGCTGTCCACGTCATGACTACCGCAGCGGCGAGCAGCCCGCGCACCTACCAGGTGCGCACGTACGGCTGCCAGATGAACGTGCACGACTCCGAGCGCATTTCCGGCCTGCTGGAGCAGGCCGGTTACGTGCGCGCGGCCGACGCCGACGACACCCCCGACGTGGTCGTCTTCAACACCTGCGCCGTGCGGGAGAACGCCGACAACCGGCTCTACGGCAACCTCGGTCATCTGCGCCCCGTCAAGGACCGGCACCCCGGGATGCAGATCGCGGTCGGCGGCTGCCTCGCCCAGAAGGACCGCGGCGAGATCGTCCGCAAGGCGCCCTGGGTCGACGTCGTCTTCGGCACGCACAACATCGGGTCGCTGCCGGTGCTGCTGGAGCGGGCCCGGCACAACACCGCCGCCGAGGTGGAGATCCTCGAATCGCTCGACGTCTTCCCGAGCACCCTGCCCACCCGCCGCGAGTCGACGTACGCCGGCTGGGTGTCGATCTCGGTCGGCTGCAACAACACCTGCACGTTCTGCATCGTGCCCTCGCTGCGCGGCAAGGAGAAGGACCGCCGCCCCGGCGACATCCTCGCCGAGGTCCGCGCCCTGGTCGACGAGGGCGTGCTGGAGGTGACCCTGCTCGGGCAGAACGTCAACTCGTACGGCGTCGAGTTCGGCGACCGGTACGCGTTCGGCAAGCTGCTGCGCGCCTGCGGTGACATCGACGGGCTGGAGCGGGTCCGGTTCACCAGCCCGCACCCGAAGGACTTCACGGACGACGTGATCGCCGCGATGGCCGAGACGCCGAACGTGTGCCACTCGCTGCACATGCCGCTGCAGTCCGGCTCCGACGACGTGCTGCGGGCGATGCGCCGCTCGTACCGCTCGGAGAAGTACCTGGGCATCATCGAGAAGGTCCGGGCGGCGATGCCGGACGCGGCGATCACTACCGACATCATCGTCGGATTCCCCGGCGAGACCGAGGCCGACTTCGAGCGCACCCTCGACGTGGTGCGCGAGGCCCGGTTCGCCTCGGCGTTCACCTTCCAGTACTCGAAGCGTCCCGGCACCCCCGCCGCGACCATGGACGGGCAGCTGCCCAAGCAGGTCGTGCAGGAGCGGTACGAGCGGCTGATCGCCACGGTGGAGGAGATCACCTGGGCGGAGAACAGGAAGCTGGTCGGGGAGACCGTCGAGGTGCTGGTCGCGGTCGGCGAGGGGCGCAAGGACGAGCGCACCGGCCGGATGTCCGGGCGCGCCCGGGACGGCCGCCTGGTGCACTTCGACGTCGGGTCGCTCGCCGGGCGGATCCGCCCCGGCGACATCGTGCACACCGTCGTGACGTACGCCGCCCCGCACCACCTGAACGCCGACGGCGAGCCGCTCGCGCACCGGCGCACCCGGGCCGGGGACGCCGCCGAGGCGGGGCGTGCGCCGCGTACCCCCGGGGTCCTGCTCGGCCTGCCCACGATCGGCGCGCCGGCGCCGGCACCCGCCGCGACCGGCGGCTGCGCCGCCCACTGACCGAGCGGGCCGGCGCCGCGCCGCGGCGCGCGACCTGGCTGACCCCAAGAGCCGGAGCGGCGGAAGCCCCGGTCCCGTCACGGGACCGGGGCTTCCGGCTCGATCACGTCAGCCGGCCTGCTCGGCCAGTTGGAGGAACTGCCGCTTCGAGGCCAGCGCCTGCTCGGCCTCCCGGATCCGGCGGGCGTCACCGGCGGCCTGGGCCCGGCCCAGCCGCTCCTCGGCCTCCGCGACCTGCGCCCGCATCTGGGCCAGCAGCGGGTTGTCCTGCGGGCTGGTGCGCCGCCACGCCGAGTCCATCACCTCGCGGACCTTCTCGTCGACGGCACGCAGCCGCCGCTCCAGGCCCGCCGCCGCCTCCCGGGGCACCCGCCCGGCCTCGTGCCACTGCGCCTGGATCTCCCGCAGCTTGGCCTGGGCACCCTTCGGGTCGCCGTTGACGTCCAGCGCCTCGGCCTCGGCCAGCAGCGCCTGCTTGCGCTCCAGGTTGGCGCGCTGCTCGTTGTCCCGGGCGGAGAAGACCTCGCTGCGCCGGGAGAAGAACGCGTCCTGCGCGGCCCGGAACCTCTCCCAGAGCCGCTGCTCGGCCTCCTTCGAGGCGCGCGGTGCCGCCCGCCACTGGTTCATCAGGTCCTTGAGCTGGCCCGCGGTGGCCGCCCAGTCGGTGGAGTCCTGGAGCTTCTCGGCCTCGGCGACCAGTTCCTCCTTGACCGCCTGGGCCTGCTTGCGCTGCGCGTCGAGGGAGGCGAAGTGAGCGCCACGCCGGCGGGTGAAGCCGTCCCGGGCCGCCGCGAACCGCTTCCACAGCTCGCCGTCGGTCTTCTTGTCGACCCCGCGGATGGTCTTCCACTCGTCGAGGATCTCCTTGAGCCGATCCCCGGCGGTCTTCCAGCCGGTCGACTCGGCGGCCAGCTTCTCGGCCTCCTCGACCAGGGCCGTCTTGCGGGCGAGCGCCTCGGCGCGGGCGGCGTCCCGGGCCGCCCGGGCCTCGCCGGCCTTCTCCTCGGCGACGCCGGCGAGCCGGTCCAGCCGGGCGGCCAGCCCGTCGATGTCGCCGACGACGTGCGCCTCGGCCAGCGAGGTGCGCAGCCGGCGGATCGTGCTGAGCGAGTGAGCCGCGTCCGCGGCGCCCGAGTTGAGCCGAGCCTCGGTCAGATCCACCTCGGTCACCAGGTCGGCGAAGCGACGGGCGAAGTGGGCCAGCCCTTCCTCCGGTGCTCCTGCTTGCCAGGAACCGACCACCCGCTCGCCCTCGGCGGTCTTGACGTACACGGTGCCGTCCGCGTCCACCCGTCCGAAGGCAGTCCAGTCGCTCATGTGCCCATCCTCGTTCTCCCGGCGTCGCGGGTCAGTCCCGCGAGCACCGCCACGGCGCAGCCAAGTTTCTCCCCGGCATTGTCACAGGTGCGCCCCCGTTCCCGTCGAGCGCCTATCGCCGACCGTGACCATACGGTGTCCTACCGCCCGCGCGCTCCCGTCGGAGGGTGAGTGTCGGAATCATCCGTACGGTCCAGACCCGTCGATCGGCCCCGACGACGGTTGCGGGACGCCCGGAGGTGGCCGCTCGGGGTGCGCAGAGGGGGATCGTCGCCCGGGGCGAGGCCCGTCCGACCGATCGGCGGGCACCCGGTCGCGCCCGCCGTGGCCCCGCTACGGTGACCAGGTGCCTCTGGTCGCCGCCGCCGTCTGCCCGCACCCGCCCCTGCTCGTTCCCGAGGTGGCCGGGGCCGCCGCGCCCGAGCTGGACGACCTCCGTACGGCCTGCGACGCCGCCGTGGCCCGGCTCCTCGCCGCCGGGCCCGACGAGATCGTCCTCGTGGGCGGCGGGCCCGCGACGACGCCGTTCGGCGCCTCCGACCGCGGGTCGCTGCGGGGCTACGGGGTGGACCGGAGCGTCCCGCTGGGGCGGACCGACGGTGCCGGCGCCGAGCGCCTCCCGCTGAGCCTGACCCTGGGGGCGTGGCTGGTCGGCCGCTCCGGCACCGCGTTGCCCCGGTCCGCCGAGGCGGTCGCGGTCGACGAGTCCGTGTCCGGCTGCGTGGACCTCGGTTCGGAGCTGCTCCGCCGGGGCGACCACCGCACCGCGCTGCTGGTCATGGGGGACGGTTCGGCCTGCCGGGGCGAGAAGTCCCCGGGTTACGACGACCCGCGCGCCGAGCCGTACGACGAGGGGGTCGCCCGGGCCCTGGCCGCCGCGGACGCCGACGCCCTGCTCGACCTCGACCCGGTGCTGTCGGCCGAGCTGAGGGTCGCCGGCCGCGCGCCCTGGCAGGTGCTGGCCGGCGCGGTCCGCGCGGCCGGCGGCGACTGGCGGGGCGAGGTGACCTACGACGCGGCGCCCTACGGCGTGGCCTACCTCGTCGCCTCCTGGGAGCCGGCGTGACCGGGCCGGTCGGGGCCGGTGGCAGCCGTCCGCCGGTCGGCGCGGTGGTCGCGGTGGTCGGGCCCACCGCGGCCGGCAAGTCGGCGCTGAGCATCGCTCTCGCCCACGCGCTCGACGGGGAGGTGGTCAACGCCGACTCGATGCAGCTCTACCGGGGCATGGACATCGGCACCGCCAAGCTCACCGTCGCCGAACGGGAGGGGGTGCCGCACCACCTGCTGGACATCTGGGACGTGACGGAGCCGGCGAGTGTCGCGGAGTACCAGCGGCTGGCGCGGGCGGCCGTCGACGACATCCTCGCCCGGGGACGGGTGCCGCTGCTGGTCGGTGGCTCCGGCCTGTACGTGCGGGCGGTGCTGGAGCAGTTCGAGTTCCCGGGCACCGACCCGGCGGTCCGGGAGCGGCTGGAGGCGGAGCTGGCGCAGGTCGGGCCGGCTCCGCTGTACGCGCGGCTGCGCGAGGCCGACGCGGAGGCGGCGGCGAGCATCCTGCCCGGCAACGGACGGCGGATCGTCCGCGCGCTGGAGGTGATCGAGCTGACCGGCGCGCCGTTCACCGCGTCGCTGCCCGAGCCCACGCCGTACTACCCGTCGGTGCAGGTCGGCGTCGACCTGGACACCGCGCCGCTCGACGAGCGGATCGCGCTGCGGGTCGACCGGATGTGGGCCGACGGCCTGGTCGCCGAGACCCGCGAGCTGGTCGGTCGCGGCCTGCCCGAGGGGCGTACGGCCAGCCGGGCGCTCGGCTACCAGCAGGTCCTGCGGTTCCTGGCCGGCGAGCTGACCGAGACCGAGGCGTACGAGGAGACGATCCGGGCCACCCGGCGGTTCGTCCGCCGGCAGCGGTCGTGGTTCCGGCGTGACCCGCGGGTCCGGTGGCTCGACTCGGCGTCGCCCGGGCTGGTGGCGGATGCCCTGCGGGTGGTCGCCGGCGCTGCGCGATGATGGGGATGTGGAGTTCACCAAGGGGCACGGCACCGGCAACGACTTCGTGATCCTGCCCGACCCGGACGGCGCGCTGGATCTCACGCCCGGCCTGGTGGCCGGGCTCTGCGACCGGCGGCGTGGCATCGGCGGTGACGGCGTGCTGCGCGTGGTCCGGGCGGCGAAGCACCCCGAGGGTGCCGCGTTGGCCGACGAGGCCGAGTGGTTCATGGACTACTGGAACTCCGACGGCTCGTTCGCCGAGATGTGCGGCAACGGCGCCCGGGTGTTCGTCCGCTACCTGTTGGAGACCGGGCTGGCCGCACCCGACGGCGCGGTGCTGCCGGTGGCCACCCGGGCCGGTCTCGTGCGGGCGCGCGTCGAGGGGGCGGGGGTGGCGGTCGAGATGGGCCGTCCCCGGCTGTACGACACGGCGACCGCCGCCCTCGGCGGGCTGACGCTGCCGGGCACGGCCGTCGACGTCGGCAACCCGCACCTGGTCTGCGCGCTGCCGGCCGGCCTGGACCTGACCGCGCTCGACCTCACCCAGGCGCCGCAGGTCGACCCGGCGGTCTTCCCGGCCGGGGTGAACGTCGAGTTCACCGCGCCGGGCGACCCGGTCGACGGCACGGACGGCCACGTCCTCATGCGGGTGTACGAACGTGGCAGCGCCGAGACCCTCTCGTGCGGCACCGGCGCCTGCGCCGTGGCCGCGGTCGCCCTGCGCGACGCGGGCCGCAACACCGGCGTGGTGGCGGTGGACGTCCCGGGCGGCCGCCTGGCGGTCACGATCACCGACGACACCTGCTGGCTCGCGGGCCCGGCGGTCCTGGTCGCGACGGGCGAGGTGACCCCTGCGGCCCTGACCTGATCCCACCGGTCCCGACCCTCGTCCCCGCGATCGTGCACTTTGTGCCTCGATGGTCCGGAAGGCGCAGATCGGGGGCCAGGGTTTCGGGTTACGGGGTGGCGCTGGCGTTGGCGGCGATCTCCGGGAGGTCGGCCGGGCCCGGGTCGGCTGCCGGGGGTGGGGTTGCCGACGGGTTCTGGGCGGCGGCGCGGACCGCCGCCGCGACCGCGGGAGCGACCCGGCTGTCGAAGACGCTGGGCACGATGACCGTCGGGTTGATCTTGTCCTCGCCGACGACGTCGGCGATCGCCCGGGCGGCGGCGATCGCCATCTCCTCGGTGAACTCCTCCGCGTGCGCGTCCAGCATGCCCCGGAAGACGCCGGGGAAGGCCAGCACGTTGTTGATCTGGTTCGGCTGGTCCGAGCGGCCGGTGGCGACCACGGCGGCGTGCTTGCGGGCCTCCCGCGGGTCCACCTCCGGGTCCGGGTTGGCGAGCGCGAACACGATCGCGTCCTTCGCCATGGCGGCGATGTCATCGCCGGTCAGCAGGTTCGGCGCGCTCACACCGATGAACACGTCCGCCCCGCGGATCGCCCCCGGCAGGTCACCGGAGTAGTTCTCCTTGTTGGTGTGGTCGGCCAGCCACTCCCAGGCCGGGTTGAGGTTCGGCATCCCGCGGTGCAGGGCGCCCTGCCGGTCGTACGCGATGATGTCGCCCACGCCCTGCCGCAGCAGCAGCTTCATGATCGCGGTGCCGGCCGCGCCGGCGCCGGAGACCACGACCCGGACGTCCGCGAGCTGCTTGCCCACGACGCGCAGCGCGTTGGTCAGCGCCGCCAGGACGCAGATCGCGGTGCCGTGCTGGTCGTCGTGGAAGACCGGGATGTCCAGCGCCTCCCGCAGCCGCGCCTCGATCTCGAAGCAGCGCGGCGCCGCGATGTCCTCCAGGTTGATGCCGCCGTACGCGGGCGCGATCGCCTTGACGATCGACACGATCTCGTCGGTGTCCTGCGTGTCGAGCACCACCGGCCAGGCGTCCACCCCGCCGAAGCGCTTGAACAGCGCCGCCTTGCCCTCCATCACGGGCAGCGACGCGGCCGGCCCCAGGTTGCCCAGGCCGAGCACGGCGGAGCCGTCGCTGACCACGGCGACCGTGTTGCGCTTGATCGTGAGCCGCCGGGCGTCCGCCGGGTTCTCCGCGATCGCCTGGCAGACCCGGGCCACCCCGGGGGTGTACGCGCGGGACAGCTCGTCGCGGGTGCGCAGCGCGACCTTCGAGCTGACCTCGATCTTGCCGCCGAGGTGCAGCAGGAACGTCCGGTCGGAGACCTTGCGGACGTCGACGTCGTCCATCGCGGTGAGCGCGTCGACCACCTGGTCGGCGTGGCTGGCGTCGGCGGTGTCGCAGGTCAGGTCGACGATCACGTGGGTGGGGTCGGAGTCGACCACGTCGAGCGCGGTGACGATCGCCCCGGCCTCCCCGACGGACGTGGTCAGTCGTCCGATGGACGAGGCGTCCGCCGGGACCGCGATCCGGATCGTGATCGAGAATCCGGCACTCGGCAGTCGGGTGATGGCCACGCAGATCCCTCCGTCGACGCTGTACGGCTGCCCGCATTTCTACTCTCCGGGGCAGGTCGGCCGGCACGCGGCCCCGCTACCGGCGGGTACGGCCTCGGGCATATAGCGGGTGCGTCCGGCGTTGGCACATGTCAGGATTGCTTCCTACGTGACCAAACGGACAGGAGTAGTGAGCTTGCGAGACCAGGAGACCTTCGAGCCGTTCGAGGATGACGAGCTCGACGCCACCACCGGCGAGTTCGAGCTGTCGGAGCGGCAGGCGCTGCGGCGGGTCCCCGGCCTCTCCACCGAGCTCACCGACGTCACCGAGGTCGAGTACCGCCAGCTGCGGCTGGAGCGGGTCGTCCTGGTGGGGGTCTGGACGGAGGGCACGCAGGACGACGCGGAGAACTCGCTGACCGAGCTGGCGGCGCTGGCCGAGACGGCCGGCTCGCAGGTGCTCGAGGGGCTGATCCAGCGGCGCAACCGCCCCGACCCGGCCACCTACGTCGGCCGGGGCAAGGTCAACGACCTGGGCGCGGTCGTGCTGTCGACCGGCGCCGACACGGTGATCTGCGACGGTGAGCTCTCCCCGTCCCAGCTGCGCAACCTGGAGCAGCGCACCAAGGTCAAGGTGGTCGACCGGACGGCGCTGATCCTGGACATCTTCGCCCAGCACGCGAAGAGCAAGGAAGGTAAGGCGCAGGTCGAGCTGGCCCAGTTGGAGTACCTGCTCCCGCGGCTGCGCGGTTGGGGTGAGACGCTGTCCCGCCAGAGCGGTGGTAGCGCTCGTGCCGGCGGTGCCGGCGGCGTGGGTCTGCGCGGTCCCGGTGAGACGAAGCTGGAGACCGATCGGCGCCGGATTCGTACCCGGATCTCCCGGTTGCGCCGGGAGATCAAGGGCATGAAGACGGTACGCCAGACCAAGCGCGCCCGTCGGGCCCGCAACGCCGTGCCGGCCGTGGCCATCGCCGGCTACACGAACGCCGGCAAGTCCAGCCTGCTCAACCGGCTGACCGGGGCCGGCGTGCTGGTGGAGAACGCGCTCTTCGCCACGCTGGACCCGACCACCCGCAAGGCCACCACGTCCGACGGGCGCGTCTACACCCTGTCCGACACGGTCGGTTTCGTCCGGCACCTGCCGCACCAGATCGTCGAGGCGTTCCGCTCGACGCTGGAGGAGGTCGCCGAGTCCGACCTGGTCGTGCACGTGGTGGACGGCACCCACCCGGACCCGGAGGAGCAGGTCCGCGCGGTCCGCGAGGTGCTCGCCGAGGTGGGCGCCGACCGGCTGCCCGAGCTGCTCGTGGTCAACAAGGCGGACGCGGCCGACGAGGAGACCCTGCTGCGGCTCAAGCGGCTGTGGCCGGAGGCGATCTTCGTTTCCGCGCACACCGGTCGCGGTGTCGAAGATCTGCGTACCGCGGTCGAGGGTCGGCTGCCCCGCCCGGCCGTCGAGGTCCGCGCGGTCCTGCCGTACGACCGGGGGGACCTGGTGGCCCGGGTACACCGGCAGGGCGAGGTGCTGAGCACCGCGCACCTGCCCGAGGGCACCCTGCTGCACGTCCGGGTCGGCGAGGCACTCGCCGCCGAGCTGGCTCCCTTCGAGGCGGCGGAGCCCGTCGGCCCGCGCTCCTAGGGTCCGGCCTGCCGATCTTGTCGAGCCGAGGCGAGGTCCGGACGCCGCCGGGCGTCGGCCGGACCTGCCGCCGGCCGACGGATGATCGGCTGGACGGGCCCTGGCCCGTCCAGGCGCACGGAGTCGTGTCGTCGGCGTGCGACACTGTGAGGATGCGCCGCGTTCTCACCTCGGTCACGGGTGCCCTCAGCCTGTTGGGGGCGACCGTGGCAGTCACCGGTGCCGTCCTGGCCGCCGCCCCGGCACCGGCCGAGGCGGCGGGCCAGAAGCGCTGCACCGTGACCGACCAACGGCTCGTCGAGCTCTCCGGTCTGGTCGCCATCAAGACCGGCTACGTCGTGATCAACGATGGCACCGAGGTGGACAGCCGCAAGCGGATCTTCTTCCTGGACACCAAGTGCAGGATCGCCAAGGATCCGGTCCGCTACTCGGGCGGCGGCCCGGCGGACCCGGAGGACCTGGCGCTCTCGCCGGACGGCCGGACGCTCTGGGTCGCCGACACCGGCGACAACGTGACCAGCCGGCAGCGCCGCGAGCGCGTGGCGGTGTGGACCCTGCCCGTCGGCGGCGGCAAGCCGGCGACGCTGCACCGCCTGGCGTACCCGGACGGCAAGCCGCGTGACGCCGAGGCGCTGGTCATCGGCGACGACGGCAACCCGCTGATCATCACCAAGGTCACCTCCGGTAAGGCCGAGATCTTCACCCCGGACGGGGAGCTGCGCAGCGGCGACACCGCGCCGGTGCCGATGAAGAAGGTCGGCGACGTCGAGCTGCCCAAGACGGAGACCGACAACCGGCTCGGGGTGCTCGGCCGGACGGCGATCACCGGCGCGGCCCGCTCCCCGGACGGCTCCCGGGTGGTGCTGCGCACGTACGCGGACGCCTTCGAGTACGACGTCGCCGGCGGTGACGTGGTCAAGGCGCTCACCACCACCGAGCCCCGGGTGACACCGCTCGCCGACCCGTTCGGCGAGGCCATCTCGTACAGCCCCGACGGCAAGTCCTTTCTCACCGTCTCCGAGGGCGGGCAGCTGGAGGAGGGCGAGACCGTCGACATCCTCGCGTACAAGCCGTCGACCCAGGGCGCCAAGCCGGTCGCGGCCGCGGCCGAGCCGAAGAAGGCGGCCGAGGCGTCGTGGTTCGACAGCCTGTCGTTGCAGGACATCATGTACCTGGTCGGCGCGGTGGGCCTGATCGGTGTGGCGATGGTCGGCGCCGGAGTGTTCGGCATCCTGCGCGCCCGCCGCAACCCCGTCGCGGGCCCGGACGACGACGAGCGCACCGACGACGGCGGCCCGGCCGACGGTTTCCCGGCCGCGGACGACCGGTCGCGGGGCGGGGTCTACGGCGGCGCCGCCGGCGGGAGTGTGTACGGCGCGGCCGACGGGGCGGGGCGCGGCCGGGAGCCGGGTCGACCGGGTGTCGCCCCGGCCGCCAGCGGCGTGTACGGCGGGGGTCGCTCCGCCGGGGCCGTCTACGGCGGTCGACCGTCCGGTGGGGGTGTCTACGGCGGCGGTGGCAACCCGCGCCCCGGGGCCAGCGGCGGTCGCCCGCCCGCCAGCCCGCCCCCCAGCGGTGGTCGCCCGGCCGGCGGTGGCCGCGGCGGTGTCTACGGCGGCGGGCCGGATCGCCGGCCTGGCGGAGAAGTCTATGGCGGCGGCCCGGCCGAGCCTCCGCGGCGTGGCGGCGGGCCTGACCCGCGCGCCGGACGGCGTCGCGAGGACGGCCCCGACGAGGGCTGGGACGGCCCGTACGGGCAGGTGCCCGGCGGCGGGCGCGGCTACCACGGCGACCGCTACTAGGCCACAGCTACCACCGCGACGGCGTCCTCCGCCGCCGGCCCGGCGTCCCCCGCCGGTCGCCCGACGGCCCCGACCGTCGGGCGAACCGTGGGGGACCGACGTCAGATGCGGCGCAGGACGGCGACGACCCGGCCCATGATGGTGGCGTCGTCGCCCGGGATCGGGTCGAAGGCCGGGTTCTGCGGCATCAGCCAGACGTGCCCGTCGCGGCGCCGGTAGGTCTTCACGGTCGCCTCGCCGTCGAGCATGGCCGCGACGATGTCACCGGAGTCGGCCGTGGGCTGCTGCCGGACCACCACCCAGTCGCCGTCGCAGATGGCGGCGTCGAGCATCGAGTCGCCCTTGACCTGGAGCATGAAGACCTCGCCCTCACCCACCAGCTCGCGGGGGAGCGGGAAGATGTCCTCGACGGCCTGCTCGGCGAGGATCGGGCCACCGGCGGCGATCCGGCCGAGCATCGGCACGTACGCCGGCGTCGGGCGCTGCGAGCGGGCCAGCTCGTCGTCGATCACGTCGCTGGGGGCCCGGACGTCGACCGCGCGCGGCCGGTTGGGGTCGCGGCGCAGGAAGCCCTTCTTCTCCAGCTCCTTGAGCTGGTAGGCGACGCTGGACGGCGACACCAGGCCGACCGCCTCGCCGATCTCCCGCACGCTCGGCGGGTAGCCGTGCCGCTCGACCCAGGTGCGGATGAACTCCAGGATCCGCCGCTGGCGGGCGGTCAGGTCGACCGTCGCGGGGTCGGGGAAGGCGCTCACCACCGGGGTGACCGGGCGTACGGCGGGCGCGCCGGTGCGGCTCCGCGCGGCGCCCCGGCGACGCGTGGCCGCCGCACCCGCGTCGGTGATCTGCTGCGGGCTCTTCGGCCGGCTGGCCCGGTCCTCGGTCACGTCCGTCCTCCCTGGTCGGCGCTGTGGTGCCTCGTCGGCTCGTGGTGCGTGCGGTGGTGCGGTGACGATGGCGGAGAACCGCCGTGCGTCCGTCGTTCATGACCGTATAGGTGAGATCAGTCATTTTCAAACATCTGTACGACGTTGCTCGGCGTGTCGGGGTGGAAATCCGCGCGGGTCGTACTCGTGTTCTGATAAATGGTACGTCGCGTCGAACGGCTGTTCTAATTCGGCGGATCGTCGGCGTCGGTCCACCGGGCGGCCGATAACCGGAGCGCCCTTCGCGCGGTTGGGTTTCCGGGCGACGGGGAAGCGGGGAGCGGTCCCGGACGTGGGTGACGCGCCGGACACGCCGGCAACTTGACCTCGGATCGTCGGCGGCATACGGTCGACCCCTAGATGTAGTAGTCACAAGGGCGTAAGTCGCCTACAGGTTGGGTTCGACTACCGAACGCACTTCCCAGCGCCAGCACGGCGAAGACCGTCGGAGGACGGCTCCGCCGTGGCGACGCGTGTCCGGAGGTCGAGCGGTGCGGCCCGTGGTCGACGAAGGAGGTCGGGCGATGCGGTGTCCGTACTGCCGGCACCCCGACTCCCGGGTGGTCGACTCGCGGGAGGCCGACGACGGCCAGTTGATCCGCCGGCGGCGATCCTGCCCGGAGTGCGGCAAACGGTTCACCACGGTCGAGGAGGCCGTCCTCGCGGTGGTCAAGCGCAGCGGGGTGACCGAGCCGTTCAGTCGTACGAAGATCATCGGCGGGGTGCGCAAGGCGTGCCAGGGCCGCCCGGTCGACGACGACTCGCTCGCGCTGCTGGCGCAGCGGGTCGAGGAGACCGTCCGGGCCAAGGGGGCCGCCGAGATCCCCAGCCACGAGGTGGGGCTGGCCATCCTGGGCCCGCTGCGGGACCTGGACGAAATCGCCTACCTCCGGTTCGCCAGCGTCTACCGGTCCTTCGACTCGCTCGCCGACTTCGAACGCGAGATCGAGACGTTGCGGGCCGCGGCCCGCGCCCGGGAGAGCGGCGGGGCCGACGCGGTCGAGGCCGCCGGCCGCACCAGCTGATTCTTCACAGTTTTCGAGAGATTGGGACGCGCGGTGGGTGACCGCGCAGACGAGGGGGGCGACGGCGTGACAACGAGCCGTTCACGAAGCAAGGCGGGCACCGGACTGAAGGTCGAGCGGGTCTGGACGACGGAGGGGGTCCACCCGTACGACGAGGTCACCTGGGAGCGCCGGGACGTCGTGATGACGAACTGGCGGGACGGCTCGATCAACTTCGAGCAGCGCGGCGTGGAGTTCCCGGAGGCGTGGAGCGTCAACGCGGCCAACATCGTGACCACCAAGTACTTCCGGGGCGCGGTGGGCACTCCGGAGCGGGAGTGGTCGCTCAAGCAGCTGATCGACCGGGTCGTCACCACCTACCGCACCGCCGGTGAGGAGTACGGCTACTTCGCCAGCCCCGCCGACGCCGAGGTCTTCGCCCACGAGCTGACCTGGATGCTGCTGCACCAGGTGTTCAGCTTCAACTCGCCGGTGTGGTTCAACGTGGGCACGCCCTCGCCGCAGCAGGTCAGCGCGTGCCTACCGTACGACTCGCTGGTCAGCACCCCAGACGGGCTGGTGCCGATCGGCAAGCTGGTCGAGGACGGCGCCGTCGGGGCCAAGGTGTACGACGGGAACGGGCTGACCCGGATCGTGGCCGTCAAGGCCAACGGTGTCCGTGAGGTCATCCGGCTGCACACCAAGGCGGGCTACCTGCTCGACGTCACGCCGGACCACGTGGTGTGGAAGAGCACGGGCGACGGCACGGGTCAGTGGGTCGAGGCCGGCACCCTGAAGCCCGGTGACAAGCTCGAATGGCACCGCACGTACGCCTACGGCGAGAGCGAGCTCGACCTGCGGGAGATCCGTGAGGCCGCGCTCGCCGGATGGCTTCAGTCCGACGGGTTCGTCGGCCAGTACGACCAGGGCAGCAACCGGTCGTTGACGATCGAGGCGATGACCGTCAACGACGACGAGTTGGAGTGGGTGACGGGCACCCTCGACGAGGTCTTCCCCGGCGCGCACCGCAAGGAGCGCACGGTGACGACGCAGAGCGAGGAGCTGGACTGCCGGCGTACCCGCCTCTACGGCGAGCATCTGCGTCCGTTCGTGGAGAAGTGGGACCTGCTGACCCGCGGCGTCGAGATGGAGGTGCCGGAGCGCCTCTTCACCGCACCGCTGCCGGTCGTTGCGGCGTACCTGCGCAGCATCTTCCAGGCCGAGGGTTACGTCTCGGCGCGTGAGCAGTCCACGCTCGTCGCGGTGGACATGATCTCGGAGAAGCTGATCCGCGGCGTGCAGAGCCTCCTGCTGCGGTTCGGGATCTTCTCCCGCGTCGCCTACAAGGCGGACCCGCGCCCGGACCGTAAGGGTTGCTGGTCGGTCCGGATCCAGAACGACGGCGACCGGGACCTCTTCGCCACCCACATCGGGTTCGTCGGCGCCGAGAAGATGGCCAAGCTCGACCAGAGCTTCGCAAAGCCGGGCCGTCCCGCCAACGACGTGAAGCGGCTGGAGATCGACCGCGTCGAGTCCCTTGGGACGATGGAGGTCTACGACATCCAGACGGAGAGCGGCGAATTCCTGGCCGGTAACCTCCGGGTCCACAACTGCTTCATCCTCGCCGTCGACGACTCGATGGACTCCATCCTGGACTGGTACAAGGAGGAGGGGCTGATCTTCAAGGGCGGCTCCGGCTCCGGCGTCAACCTGTCCCGGATCCGCTCGTCGAGGGAGCTGCTCTCCTCCGGCGGTACCGCCTCCGGCCCGGTCAGCTTCATGCGCGGCGCCGACGCCTCCGCCGGCACCATCAAGTCCGGTGGTGCCACCCGGCGCGCGGCCAAGATGGTCATCCTCGACGTGGACCACCCGGACATCGAGGAGTTCGTGGTCACCAAGGCGCGCGAGGAGGACAAGATCCGCGCGCTGCGCGACGCCGGCTTCGACATGGACCTGGGCGGCGCCGACATCGTCAGCGTGCAGTACCAGAACGCCAACAACTCGGTCCGGGTGTCCGACGAGTTCATGGCGGCGGTCGAGAACGGCGGCACCTTCGACCTGCGCGGCCGCCTCGACGGCGCGGTGATCGACACCATCGACGCCCGGAACCTGTTCCGCACGATCTCCCAGGCCGCGTGGGAGTGCGCCGACCCGGGCCTCCAGTACGACGACACCATCAACGACTGGCACACCTGCCCGGAGACCGGGCGGATCACCGCGTCGAACCCGTGCTCGGAGTACCTGCACCTGGACAACTCCTCGTGCAACCTGGCCTCGCTCAACCTGATGAAGTTCCTCCGCGCCGACGGCGGCTTCCAGGTGGAGAAGTTCGTCAAGTCGGTCGAGCTGGTCATCACCGCGATGGACATCTCGATCTGCTTCGCCGACTTCCCGACCGAGAAGATCGGCGAGACCACCCGCGCGTACCGGCAGCTCGGCATCGGGTACGCGAACCTCGGCGCGCTGCTCATGGCCTCCGGCCTGCCGTACGACTCGGAGCAGGGCCGCTCGGTCGCCGCGGCGATCACCTCGCTGATGACCGGCACCGCGTACCGCCGCTCCGCCGAGCTGGCCGGTGTCGTCGGCGCGTACGACGGCTACGCCCGCAACGCCGAGCCGCACAAGCGGGTCATGCGCAAGCACGCCGCCGCCAACGACGAGATCAAGCCGTCTGGCACCGTGGCCACCGCCATCCAGCGCGAGGCCACCCGGCAGTGGACCCTCGGCAACAAGGTCGGCGACAAGAACGGCTGGCGGAACTCGCAGGCCAGCGTGCTGGCGCCCACCGGCACCATCGGCCTGATGATGGACTGCGACACCACCGGCGTCGAGCCGGACCTGGCGCTGGTCAAGTTCAAGAAGCTGGTCGGCGGCGGCTCGATGCAGATCGTCAACCAGACCGTCCCGCGCGCCCTGCGCAGCCTCGGCTACCCCGAGGAGCAGGTCGAGGCGATCGTCGAGCACATCGCCGACCACGGCCACGTGGTGGACGCCCCCGGCCTCAAGCCGGAGCACTACCCGGTCTTCGACTGCGCGATGGGCGAGCGGTCCATCGCCCCGATGGGCCACGTGCGGATGATGGCGGCCGTCCAGCCGTTCATCTCCGGCGCCATCTCCAAGACGGTCAACATGCCGGAGCAGGCCACCGTCGAGGACGTCGAGAAGATCTACTTCGAGGGCTGGAAGCTCGGCCTCAAGGCCCTGGCCATCTACCGGGACAACTGCAAGGTCGGCCAGCCGCTGTCGGCGGCGAAGAAGAAGGCGGCCGAGCCGGAGACCCCGGCGGCCGTGCAGCCGGTCGTCGAGAAGGTCGTCGAGTACCGGCCGGTGCGCAAGCGGCTGCCGAAGAAGCGCCCGTCCGAGACGATCTCCTTCTCGGTCGGCGGCGCCGAGGGCTACCTCACCGCGTCGTCGTACCCGGACGACGGCCTCGGCGAGGTCTTCCTCAAGATGTCGAAGCAGGGCTCGACCCTGGCCGGCGTGATGGACGCCTTCTCGGTGGCCATCTCCATCGGTCTCCAGTACGGCGTCCCGCTGGAGACGTACGTCAGCAAGTTCACCAACATGCGCTTCGAGCCGGCCGGCATGACCGACGACCCGGACGTGCGCATGGCGGCCTCGGTGATGGACTACATCTTCCGTCGCCTGGCGCTGGACTTCCTGCCGTACGAGCGCCGCGCGGAGCTGGGCATCTTCACCGCGAAGGAGCGGGCCGCCCAGCTCGCGGCCGAGGCGGAGGCGGAGGCGAGCGGTGCGGACCTCACCGCGATGGCCGCCTCCGCCCCGGTCGAGATCAGGCCGGAGGAGCCGAAGACCGGCCCGGTCGCCCAGCCGGCGCAGGAGGTCGCGGACGTCGCCGCCGCCAAGCCGGCGCCGTCGGTGGGTTCCAGCACCGAACTGCTGGAGGCCGTCATCGGCAAGGCCGCCGACGCGCCGCTCTGCTTCACCTGCGGTACGAAGATGCGCCCGGCCGGTAGCTGCTACGTCTGCGAGGGCTGCGGCAGCACCAGCGGCTGCAGCTGACGTAGCAACGAGCCCTGGGCGTTGACGCGCCCGGGGCTCGTGAGCCGGGAGAAGTTCCGACCAATCTGTTGCAGGAACGGATCGCCGCTTTTCCCAAGTCGCACCCGAAGACGACCGTCAAGGAGACCAAGAGCAAGTGACCTAGGAGGCCGCCAGCGCCTTGCGTCCGGCTGCCCCTCGAAGTCATGCGAGTGGATCTCGGTGTAGTAGTTGAGGCTCTGTCCCGGCAGGTACGGGCAGGGCCTCAACTCATTTCGTTGACGGTGGTTGTCAGCGGTCGCGTCATGCTCTATCGGTTCAAGCGGGCCATGAACGCGGACCACGACCGACGGTCGAAGCAAAGCGCCGGGCCAGAAGGGTCCTTGCTGTCGCGGACCAGGATGCTGCGATCCGTTGCTGCGACCTCGACGCAGGCGCCGCCGTTGTTGTCGCTGTAGCTCGACTTGCGCCAGACCGTGCGATCGGGGGTGTCCATGGTCAGCTCTCTCAGATCTGCTGCCGCTCTATGTCGTCCACCATCCGGAGGATGAGCTTGCGCGACTCTACCGGCCCGAGAGCGGCGGCCCGGAGTCGGTCCCATAGCCGAGTGTAGGCGCGCACCGCGTCGGGTCGGTCAAGGTAGTCGGCGTCGGTGAAGGTCTCCACGTAGATCACGTCGGACGCGGCGTCGTCGCCGAACCTCAGGATGATGAAGTTGAATGACGCCGTCTCGTAGGTCTGAGCGTCGAACGGGAAGACCTGGAGCGAGACGTTTGGCTGCTCGCCGACGTCGGCCAGGTGCAGCAGCTGGCTTTGCATGGTTGCCCCGTCGCCGATGCTTCGGCGGAGTGCCGACTCGCTGAGGATGAAGCTCAGATCGGGCCCGTCCTGCTCCCGAAGGATCGCCTGCCGCTCCAGGCGAACAGCGACCTGCCGGTCGGCGTCCTCGGCCGTTGGGCGTGGATGGGCGGTCGCGTTCATGGCGCGGATGTATGGCTCGATCTGGAGGATGCCGGGGACCACCTCCGGCTGGTACCAACGGATTTCGGAAGCGTCTCCCTCAAGGTCCAGGTACTGCCGGAACCAGTCCGGGACCGCGTTGCGGTACGTGCTCCAGCGCCCGCGTTGTCTGCCGGCTCGCGCGAGTTCGCGGAGTGTCTCCGCTTCCTCGCCGACTACGCCGTAAAGGTCGAGCAACACGTTGAGGTCGGTCAGCTTGATCCCTGACTGGCCCAGTTCGAGCCGACTGACCTTGCTGGCGGCGGCATCGATGACGGCGGCAGCGTCGTCCTGAGTCTTGCCAGCCTCTTCGCGTGCGCGCTTCAGCGCCAGTCCGAGGCGTCGCCGCTGGATCGTCGGGTTGACCATCGGCCGATTATGGCCCGCTCCGCACTGTGATCCCACGACACGCCGGAGCGAGGTTCCCAAAATAGGAGTCCAAAAACTAGTCTGTGTGGACTTCCAAAACAGGAGTCCAAGTGGCGGTGACGAATGAGGCGTTCGGTCTCGTACAACGGCTACCTGCTGGCGGTCGCGCTGACCCTGGCCCGACGGCACCGTCCGGTCTGGTCCTGGTCCCTGTGGCGGCGGGTCTGCCGGTGCGGTGCTGAGTTGCCCTGCCACGCCCGGCACCGCATCCCGATCTGTCGTGGCCACTGGCCAGGGGAGGAGCAGACGTGACCGAGCATCAGGTCAGCCAGATCCTCGCGGTTCACCTGTCCGGTGCCGACGGGCTGTGTGTCGGGTGCCGGCGGTGGTGGGCGCGGCTGTCCCCGTACCCCTGCTATCAGGCGGAATGGGCGTGCCGCTGGCATGCCCGCGCCACCACCTGGCGCTTTCTGGGAGGCCGCTCGTGACCACCCATGGGCCGGTCCTTCCGGTGTGGACCTGCGGCGGTTGCAACGGGCCGTGGCCCTGCGCGACCCGGCGCAAGGAACTGCGAGCGGAGTTCGACGGCGCGCCGGTCTCGCTGGCTCTGTACATGGGGTCCTACCTGGTGTCCGCAGCCGAGGACCTGACCTGGGTGCCGGCGGGGCTGCTGCACCGGCGGTTCCTCGGCTGGATCCGGTGAGCCTGATCCGGCCCGGTGACGAGCGGTTCCACTACAGCGACGGTTCGCACAAGTGGATCCCGCCGGACCCGGACTATGACCAGGAGGTCTGGGACGAGATGGTCCGGCAGCACAAGCAGCAGCACCTCGACGAGATTTCCCGACGACGGAAGCCGTAGCCGCGCCACCGCGGGGCGGCCGGCTGAGCGCCGCATGATCGGATACGCCCCAGCGGCACAACACCCGGCGTGTCGTGCCGCTGAGCCGTATCCGATCACTGCGGACGCCGGGGCGGCTGCCGTTCCGGCGTCGGCGCGGCAGCCGTTGGCGGTCGCGTCAGCCGGCGTGCTTCTGCTGGCAGGGCACGCAGAAGCGGGCGTGCGGCAGCACCTCCAGGCGCTCGCGTGGAATCGGCGCGGCGCACCGCTCGCAGGTGCCGTACCGGCCCTCGGCGATGCGGCGTAGCGCGTCGCTGATCTGGTTGAGGCTCTGCCGGGTGGCGGCGATCAGCGCGTCCTGCGTGTGGGCCTCGCCCGGGTCGCCGGTGTCCGCGGTGAGTTGGGTCAACCTGGCGCTCTGCACCTCGAAGTCGTGGGTCAGTGCCGTACGCAGTTCGTCGAGCCAGTTCCGCTCGTCGGGTTGGACCTGGGTGGTCATGACTCCTCCAAAAAAGAAAGGGCCGAAGCGGGTATCGCTTCGCCCTGGGTGGCCGGTGCTTGGGTGCTACCGGTCCACGGAGGGCCACGCCCGGTGGGGCTCGGCAGCAGCGAGGCGGCCGAGCCGATGGGGGACGGCGCGGCGGTAAGCACCACCCCGATCGCGGTGCGCGCCGCCTGTCGGCCGTTGGGGGTCGAGGCCGGCGTCGGCCGGCAGGCAGCGGTGGACGCCGCCGTCACCACGACGGCGGCGCCTGGCTGCCGGCCCGACGGACGCATCCGGACACCATAGGCCGGGGCGACGGGGAAGCCAATGGCCTTTCGCCGATCAGCTTGGCGAGGCGCTCGTGGGTCAGCCGGCGAGGCGTTCGTGGCAGAGGAGGACGACCCCGTTGCCGAAGGTGCGGGTACCCGCCAGCCGCAGCTGACGCCGTACGCCGTCGTCGGGAAAGAGCGGTCGGCCGGCGCCGACGATCACCGGGTGGACGTAGAGCCGGTACTCGTCGATCAGGTCGTGCCGGGCGAAGGTGGCGGCGATGTCCGCCCCGCCGAGGGCCATGTCGCCGCCGGGCTGCGCCTTGAGCCGGCGTACCTCGTCGGGGTCGACCTCCCGCACGATCTCCGTGCCCCAGTCGGCCTTCTCCAGCGTCCGCGAGTAGACGATCTTCGGCATGTCCCGCCAGATGCCGGCGAACTCCCGCACCGGTTCCGGGCTCGCCGGGTCCCGGTCGGCGGTCGGCCAGAAGGCGGCCATCAGGTCGTAGTTGCGCCGGCCGTTGAGGAAGGCGCTCATCTCGCGCAACTCGGCGTTGAAGTGCCGGTGCAACTCGTCGTCGACCAGGTGCCAACTCAGGTCACCGTCCGGCCCCTCGAAGAACCCGTCCAGCGACACGCTCATCTGCACGACGATCTTCCGCATGGCCCCCAGCATGCTCGACTCCACCGACATTCGCCGGCCGCCGCGCCCGCGGCGGTGAAGATCCACTCCATGTCGCCGCCATCGGCGGTCGGTCACCCGGCGTGGTGCCGTCGAGCCTGCCCCTGACCCGCGTTCCTAGACTGCCGGGGTGAGCGGAGAGCGCCGGCCCTTGGCCCCACGGGCCCTGACCGAGCCGCACCCGTCCCGGTTCGCACCCGACCACCCCGACCGGGCGCGCATCCTCGCCGCCCACGCGGCGGCTCTGCGCGACGGGGAGGCGGGCTACCTCGACCCGGCCACCGGCCTCTTCGTCCTGACGGCCGGCTTCCTGGCGCGCCGCGGCACCTGCTGTGGCCGCGGCTGCCGCCACTGCCCGTACGTCGACGACTGACCGCACCGCACGGCAAGCGCCCATCCTGCACGTTCGGCCCCGTTATGCCCGCTTACTCCGGGTGTGCCCAGACAGAAGGGCGAGAGCCGGGGGCGGCGGCCCGGGTCAGCTTGCCGCTACGAAGACGCGGCTGGCGACCTCGCGGGGGAGACGGACCCGGTCGCCGGAGCGGTCGATCGACACGCCGTCCCGCTCCTGGGCCACGGTCACCGTCGCGCCCGGGTCGACACCGGCGGCGTGCAGCTGCCGGAGCACGTCCGCGTTGGTCTGCACGCTCTCGCAGATCCGCCGGACCACGACCGGGCCGGACAGGCCGGGGAACGCCAGGTTGCGCTCACCCTCCGCCGGCTCCGACTCGGCCGGCTCCGGCGAGCCCAGCTCCTCCAGGCCCGGGATCGGGTTGCCGTACGGGGAACGGGTCGGGCGGTTGAGCAGGTCGTACACCCGCTTCTCCACCGCGTCGCTCATCACGTGCTCCCACCGGCAGGCCTCCTCGTGGGCCTCCTCGTAGGGCATCCCGATCACGTTGACCAGCAGCAGTTCGGCCAGCCGGTGCTTGCGCATCACGGAGACCGCCGTGCTGCGGCCCGCCGGGGTGAGCGCCAGGTGCCGGTCGCCCTCGACGGTGAGCAGCCCGTCGCGCTCCATCCGGGCGACGGTCTGGCTGACGGTGGGGCCGCTCTGCCGCAGCCGCTCGGCGATGCGGGCGCGCAGCGGCGGCACCCCCTCCTCCTCGAGTTCGAGGATGGTGCGCAGGTACATCTCGGTCGTGTCGACCAAATCATGCTTCACGTCAGGCCCTCCGGTGATCGATGCTACCTTGCGTAACCCCCGAACGGCCGCCGCCGAACCGCCGGCGGTGCCGGGATGGTGTTGACTGGACGCCATGTCCGGTACCGAGGATCTGCTGGTCGAGGCCGACCGGCTCGCCGCCGAGCTCGACAGCGCCGACCCGCCCACCCTGCTCGACGTCCGCTGGCGGCTGACCGGCCCGCCCGGTCGCGACGACTACACGACCGGCCACCTGCCCGGCGCGGTCTTCGTCGACCTGGACACCGACCTGTGCGGCCCGCCGGGGGCCGCCGGGCGCCACCCGCTGCCCGACCCCGCCGCGCTCCAGGCGGCACTGCGGGCCGCCGGCGTCCGCGCCGGGCACCCCGTCGTCGTGTACGACGGCGGCGACGGCATGTCCGCCGCCCGTGCCTGGTGGACGCTGCGCTGGGCGGGGCACACCGCCGTACGCCTGCTGCACGGCGGCTGGCCCGCCTGGGTGACCGCGGGTCTGCCCACCTCCACCGAGGCGCCCACCCCGCCGACCGGCGACGTCGAGGTGCGCCCCGGCGCCCTGCCGGTGCTCGACGCGGCCGAGGCCGCCCGGCTCGCCGCGGCCGACGACGGCGCCCTGGTGGACGTGCGGGCGGCGGCGCGCTACCGGGGCGAGACCGAGCCGATCGACCCGGTCGCCGGGCACGTGCCGGGCGCGGTGAACCTGCCCGCGCCGGACTACGTCGCCGAGGGACGGTTCCCGGCGGCCGACGTGCTGCGGCAGCGGTTCGCCGCCGCCGGGGTGGTCGACGGCCGGCCGGTCGGCGCGTACTGCGGGTCGGGCGTCACCGCCGCGCAGGCCGTGCTCGCCCTGCACCTGGCCGGCCGGCCGGACGCGGCGCTGTACGTCGGGTCGTGGAGCAACTGGGTCGCCGACCCGGCGCGGCCGGTGGCGACGGGGGAGCAGCCGGCGGGGTCCGCCCCGTCGGCGTGAGCCGCGGGGTGACGCCGGAGCCGTACGTGGCCCGGACCGACACCAGCCAGGCGACCAGCGCGTGCGCCGGCCACCGCCGGTCCTCGTGCGACGATGAGCGCATGTCGGACGACACAGTGGTGGTGTGGGACGAGTCGATGCTCGCCTACGACATGGGTGACCATCCCCTCGACCCGGTCCGGGTGGAGCTGACCGTCGCGCTGGCCCGGGAGTTGGGCGTGCTGGAGCGGCCGGGCGTGCGCCTGGTCAAGCCGGAGCCGGCCGACGACGACGTGCTCACCCGGGTGCACGATCCCCGCTACGTGGAGGCCGTCCGTAGCGCCCCGCGTGACCCGCTCTTCGCCGGGTTCGGGCTGGGCACCTCGGACAACCCGGTCTTCGACGGCATGCACGAGGCCAGCGCGCTGATCGCGGGCGCGTCGGTGACCGCGGCCGAGGCGGTGTGGCGCGGCGAGGCACGCCGGGCGGTCAACGTGGCCGGCGGGCTGCACCACGCGATGCCCGCGCGGGCGGCCGGCTTCTGCGTCTACAACGACCCGGCGGTGGCGATCGCCCGCCTGCTCGACCTGGGCGCGCGCCGGGTCGCGTATGTCGATGTGGACGTCCACCACGGCGACGGGGTGCAGAAGACCTTCTGGGATGACCCGCGCGTGCTCACCGTGAGCCTGCACGAGACCCCGCTGGCGCTCTTCCCGGGCACCGGGTTCCCCGACGAGACCGGCGGCCCGGAGGCGCAGGGCACCGCCGTCAACATGCCACTGCCGCCGGGCGTCGACGACGCGGGCTGGCAGCGGGCCTTCCACGCGATCGTGCCGTCGGTGCTGCGCGCGTTCCAGCCGGAGATCCTGGTCACCCAGTGCGGCGCCGACGCGCACCGGCTCGACCCGCTCGCCGACCTGCACCTGTCCGTCGACGGGCAGCGCGCCACGTACATCGCCCTGCGGGCGCTGGCCGACGAGCTCTGCGAGGGCCGGTGGGTGGCCACCGGCGGCGGCGGGTACGCGCTGGTCGAGGCCGTGCCCCGGGCGTGGACACACCTGCTCGCGGTGGCCACCGGTGACCCGCTCGACCCGGCCACGCTGACGCCGCCCGCGTGGCGGGAGCTTGCCGCCGCCCGCTGTCCTGGTCGCGAGGTCCCACTGCGGATGACCGACGACGCCGACCCGTCGTACGGGCCGTGGCAGCCCTCGGGCGAGCCGAACTCGGTGGACCGCGCCATCGCCGCCACCCGTCGGACGGTGTTCCCGCTGCTGGGGCTCGACCCGCACGACCCGCGCGACTGACGCCGGTGGAGGGCCGCCTGCCGTGACCACAGTGGACCAGCCGGTGGACGTGCTGCTCAGCGACGGCACGACCGTCCAGTTGCGGCCGATCCAGCCGTCGGACGCACCGGGCATCGTCGCCATGCACTCGCGTTTCTCCGAGCGCACCCGCTACCTGCGCTACTTCTCGCCGTACCCCCGGATCCCGGAGCGCGACCTCCGGCGCTTCGTCAACGTCGACCACCGGGACCGGGAGGCGTTCGTCGTCCTCGCCGGCGACCAGATCGTCGCGGTGGGCCGGTACGAGCGGCTCGGGCCGGAGTCCCCGGAGGCCGAGGTGGCGTTCGTGGTGGAGGACGCCTACCAGGGTCGGGGCATCGGCTCGGTGCTGCTGGAGCACCTGGCCGACGCGGCACGCCGGACCGGCATCATGAGCTTCGTCGCCGAGGTGCTGCCCGCCAACGGCGCGATGCTGCGGGTCTTCGCCGACTTCGGGTACCAGGTGCAGCGCCAGTTCGCGGACGGCGTGGTCCACCTGACCTTTCCGATCGCCCCGACCGAGGCCACCCTCGAGGTGCAGCGGGGCCGGGAGCACCGCACCGAGGCGCGGTCCGTGGCCCGGCTGCTCGCCCCGCGCGGCGTCGCCGTCTACGGTGCCAGTGCCACCGGGCAGGGCGTCGGTGCGGCGGTCCTCGGGCACCTGCGGGACTACGGTTTCACCGGCGCGGTCGTGCCCGTGCATCCGACCGCGGCGACGGTGGCCGGGCTGCCCGCGTACCCCTCGGCGGCCGACTCCGGGCTGCCGGTCGACCTGGCCGTGGTGGCGGTGCCGCCGGAGGCGGCGGAGGCGGTGGTCGCCGACGCGGCCGCCGCCGGGGCGCACGGCCTGGTCGTCATCAGCGCGGGCTTCGCCGAGGCCGGCCGCGAGGGTGCCGCGGCGCAACGCCGGTTGGTCCGCGCGGCCCACGCCGCGGGCATGCGCGTCGTCGGCCCGAACTGTCTGGGGGTGGCGAACACCGCCCCCGACGTACGCCTGAACGCCACGCTCGCCCCGCGGCTGCCGGTGCCCGGCCGGGTCGGGCTGTTCAGCCAGTCCGGCGCGTTCGGTGTGGCGCTGCTGGCCGAGGCGGACCGGCGGGGGCTGGGCCTGTCGAGCTTCGTCTCGGCCGGCAACCGGGCCGACGTCTCCGGCAACGACCTGCTCCAGTACTGGCAGGACGACCCGGGCACCGATGTGATCATGTTGTACCTGGAGACCTTCGGCAACCCGCGCAAGTTCGCCCGGCTGGCCCGGCGGATCGGCCGGGACAAGCCGATCGTCGCGCTGGCGTCACCGGCCCGCCCGGCCGGCGTCGGCGAGCGCGCCGGGCCGGACGAGGTGGCGGTCGGCGCGTTGTTCACCCAGTCCGGCGTGATCCGGGTGGACACCGTCAGCGAGCTGCTCGACGTGGGGGTGCTGCTGGCCAACCAGCCGCTGCCCGCCGGCGACCGGGTGGGTGTGGTGGGCAACTCCTCGGCGCTGACCGGGCTCGCCGCCACCGCCTGCGCGGCGCAGGGGCTCACCCTCGCCGACGGGTACCCCCGCGACGTGGGCCCGCGCGCCGGGGCGGCCGAGTTCGCCGCCGCCCTCGCCGCCGCGACGGCCGACGACGCGGTGGACGCCCTGGTGGCGGTGTTCGCGCCCCCGCTGCCCGGCCAACTGCCGGACACCGAGGCGAACTTCATCGCCGCCCTGCCCGCGGCACTCGCCGCCGGCAAGCCGACCGTGGCGACGTTCCTGGTGGGGCGCGCGCCGGCCGGGGTGCCCGCGTACCCGAGCGTGGAGGAGGCGGTCCGCGCCCTGGGCCGGGTCACCGCGTACGCCGACTGGCTGCGCCGCCCACCGGGGACGCTGCCCGAGCTGCCCGACGTCGACCGGGACCGGGCGCAGGCGACGCTGCGGCCCGAGTCCCTCGATCCGGGCGGGCTGCTCGCCGCGTACGGCATCGACGTGGTCGAGTCGGTGCCGGCCGCGGCCGAGGACGAGGCCGCCGAGGCCGCGGTCGAGCTGGGGTTCCCGGTGGCGTTGAAGGCCTCCGCCCCCGGGCTGCGGCACCGGCTGGACCTCGGCGCGGTCCGCCTCGACCTGGCCGACGAGGCGGCCGTGCGGCGCGCGTACGCGGAGATGTCGGCGCTGTTCGGCGCGGACGTCCTGGTCCAGCCGATGGTCCCGCCCGGCGTGGCCTGCGTGGTCGAGCTGGTGGAGGATCCGGCGTTCGGGCCGGTCGTCGGCTTCGGCCTGGGGGGCGTCGCCACCGAGCTGCTCGGCGACCGGGCGTGGCGGGCGGCGCCGCTGACCGACCTCGACGCGGCCGAGCTGGTCGACGAGCCGCGCGCGGCCCCGCTGCTGCACGGCCACCGGGGCGCGGCGCCGGTGGACCGGGCCGCGCTGGCGGAGCTGCTGCTTCGGGTCGGGCAGCTCGCCGACGAGCAGCCCCGGGTCCGCGCGCTGACGCTGAACCCGGTGCTGGCCCGCCCGGACGGCCTGTCGGTGCTGCACGCGACCGTCCGGATCGGCTCGGCGGCCGCCCGCCCCGACACCGGCCCCCGCCGCCTGTGAAAGGAAGGGCCCCCTATTAACGCCTGGTGTTGTACAAGGGTCCCTTCCTAACCCGCCTCAGGCGCGGCTGCTGATCTGCTGGACGCCCCAGGAGTTGCCGTCCGGGTCGCTGAAGAAGACGAAGCCGACGTTGTCCAGCGGGTCCGGCACCGGGCGCGGGTTCCTGCCCAGCACCTGGATCTCGCTGACGTCGACGCCGCGCTCCACCAGTTGCGCGCGGGCCTTGTGCAGGTCCGGCACCACCAGCTGGAGCCCCTTGAGCGAACCGGGCAGCATGTCCGGCACCGCGCCCTTGCCGATCACGATGGAGCAGCCGGAGCCGGGCGGGGTCAGCTGCACGATGCGGACGTCCTCGTCGACCACGGTGTCGTGGTCGACGTTGAAGCCGAGCTGGTCGGCGTAGAACGCCTTGGCCCGGTCGATGTCGGAGACCGGGACGACCACCACTTCCAGGGTCCAGTTCATGCTCTCTCCTGATGTCGTCGTTGCGAGCAGCTCGGCGAGCCGCGTGAAGCTCTCGGTGACGCCGCCGGCCATCGGGTACCGCAGCACCCGATCGCGACCCTCCGGGGTCGCGTAGCGGAGGGTGGTGGTGACGGTCGTACGGCCGGCCAGCTCGGTGAACTCGTGCCGCACCAGCGTCTCGCCGGGGTAGGACTGGTCGTCGAAGAGCTCGGTGCCGACCAGCAGGCGCGGCGGGTCGACGGCGCGGTACACCCCACCCTGGCCCATCCGCTCGCCGTCCGGCCCCTGCGACACGAACCGCCAGCGGCCACCGACCCGCAGGTCCACCTCGCATTCGACCAGCCGCCAGCCCTGAGCGCCGTACCACTGGCGGAGCAGCTCGGGGCGGGTGAACGCGGCGAAGACCAGGTGCACCGGTGCCTCGAACAGCCGGCTGAGCACGATCTCCCGGTCGCCGGGAGCGGACACCACCAGCGGATCGTCGGCCGTACTCATCGGGAACCACCCGCGTCCCCGGCGGCGCGCAACTCGTCGAGCAGGGCGTCGAGGCGCTGGTAGCTCTCGGCCCAGTAGTCCCGGTAGTCGGCGAGCCAGGCGGTGGCGTCCCGCAGCGGCCGGGCCTCCAGCCGGCACGGCCGCCGCTGCCCGTCCCGCCCGCGGCTGACCAGCCCGGCCCGTTCGAGAACGCGGAGGTGCTTGGAGACCGCCGGCTGGCTCATCGCGAAGGGCGCGGCGAGTTCGGTGACGGTGGCCTCGCCGGCGGCCAGCCGGGCGAGGATGGCACGTCTCGTCGGGTCCGCCAACGCGGCGAACGTCGAATCCAGGTCCGTCCCCGGCATGCATAACCTCCTGGTTCTATAACCAGGTGGTTTATATCTGGCCCGGGCGGACGGGTCAAGCACCGGGTACGACGAACGGCCCCGGCGAACCGCCGGGGCCGTCGTCGGGACGCACGTCAGCAGGCGTACGCCTCCAGCCGCTGCGCCCGCTCCGGGGCGCGCAGCTTGAGCAGCGTCACCTTCTCGATCTGCCGGATCCGCTCGCGGGACAGGCCGAACTCCTTCCCGACCTCGTCCAGGGTGCGCTGCCGGCCGTCGTCCAGCCCGAACCGGAGCCGGATCACCGCCTGCTCACGCTGCGAGAGGGTGGCGAGCACGATGCTCACCTCCTGGCGCAGCTCGCCGTGTGCGGCCGCCTCGTCCGGGCCGGCCGCCGGGTCCACCGCCGCGACGAAGTCACCGAGTGCGCTCTCGCCGTCCTCGCCGACCGCCTGGTCGAGGCTCACCGGCTCGCGGTCGTACGAGATCAGCTCGATCACCTGGAACTCGGGCACGTCCAGCGCCCGCGCCACCTCGGCCACGGTGGGCTCCCGGCCCAGCGCGACGGCCAGCTCTCGGCGGGCCCGCACCATCCGGTTGACCTGCTCGACCATGTGCACCGGGATGCGGATGGTGCGGGCCTGGTCGGCCATGGCGCGGGTGATGGCCTGGCGGATCCACCAGGTGGCGTAGGTGGAGAACTTGTAGCCCTTGGTGTAGTCGAACTTCTCGACCGCGCGGATCAGGCCGAGGTTGCCCTCCTGGATCAGGTCGAGGAAGGCCATGCCGCGGCCCGTGTACCGCTTGGCGATGCTCACGACGAGGCGCAGGTTCGCCTCCAGGAGGTGGTCCTTGGCGGCCCGCCCCTCGGCGGCGACGAGCTCCAGGTCGGCCCGCAGCCCGGCCGAGACGGGCGTGCACGTGGCGAGCTTCTCCTCGGCGAAGAGCCCGGCCTCGATGCGACGGGCCAGCTCGACCTCCTGGGCGGCGGTCAGCAGCTTGGTCTTGCCGATGCCGTTGAGGTATGCCCGGACCAGGTCCGTGGAGACGCCACGCTCGTCGGTGGCGTCCAGGTCGGTCAGGGTCTCGGTGCCATGGTCGGTCTCGATCGTGCCGGCCGGGCGCATCCGGTGCTCCATCATCTGCAGGGCCATCTTTCGTCTCTCCCCGTGTCCACGTCTGTGCCGTGTGATCCGGCCCGGTGGTGCCGGTTGACAAACAGCTTGGCGGGCGGGGCGTAAAACGGGAGTGAGGCGATCGGGGACCCGACAGGAATCCCACCGGGCGTGTCGTCGACGGGTGACCCTTGCCGGGCCCGGTTACCGTGCCAGCGACCGGCCGGAGCGGCCGGCTGCCGGCACCGGGCCAGTAGGGGCGACCGCCGGCGAACCTCGGCACAGGTGATGGAGGGCGTCGTGGTCTTCAAGCGGCTCATGCAGGCGATGGGTGTCGGTGGTCCCTCGGTGGAAACCGTCCTGGCGAACCCGAACTGCCGCCCCGGCGGCCAACTGGAGGGCACCGTCCACGTCGCGGGCGGCGACCACCCGGTCGACGTCACGTACGTGGCGTTGGGCCTGGTCACCCGCGTCGAGGTGGAGAGCGGTGACAACGACTACGAGACCACGCAGGAGTTCCACCGCCAGCACGCCACCGGCGCGTTCCGGCTGGAGGCCGGGCAGCGGTACGACATTCCGTTCCGCTTCGACGTGCCCTGGGAGACCCCGCTGACCGAGCTGTACGGCCAGCACCTGCACGGCATGACGATGGGCCTGCGTACGGAGCTGGAGGTGGCCCGCGCGGTCGACAAGGGCGACCTGGACGCGGTGGCCGTGCACCCGCTCCCGTCGCAGGAGCGGATCCTGGACGCCTTCCTCCGGCTGGGCTTCCGCTTCGCCCGCGCCGACGTCGAGCGCGGCCACATCTACGGCGTACGGCAGACGCTGCCGTTCTACCAGGAGATTGAGTTCTACCCGGCGCCCCAGTACTCGAACGCCATCAAGCAGTTGGAGGTCACCTTCGTGACCGACCCGCAGCAGATCCAGGTGGTCCTGGAACTCGACAAGCGGGGTGGCCTGTTCACCGAGGGGCGGGACACCTTCGGCCGCTTCACGATCGACCACGCGACGGCCGACCGCACCGACTGGACCGCCCAGCTCGACGCCTGGCTCCGTCAGTCCCTTCAGCGCCGCGGCCTGTTCTTCTGAGCCCAGTCCTCGTCGATCATGAAGTTAGCGGGTTCCACAAGGGGCAAGATCCCCGCTAACTTCATGATCAACGGATGTTGGGCGGGGTGGTCAGAGATCCAGGAGGACGGTGCGGGGGCCGACGTTGACGCTCTCGACCAGCATGTGGGTGCGGAAGCGGCCGGTCTCCACCTTGGCGCCGCGGGCCCGCAGCGCCTCGACGACCTCCGTGACCAGGGGTTCCGCGACCTCCGCCGGGGCGGCCGCCGTCCAGCTCGGTCGCCGGCCCTTGCGGGCGTCGCCGTAGAGGGTGAACTGGCTGACCACCAGGATCGGCGCGCCGGTGTCGGCGGCGGACCGCTCGTCGTCCAGGATGCGCAGCTCGTGCACCTTCCGGGCCATGGTCTGCGCGATCTGCGGAGTGTCGGCGTGGGTGACGCCCAGCAGCACCAGCAGCCCCTCGTCGATCGCGCCGACCACCTCGCCGTCGACCGTCACGCTGGCCCGGCCGACCGTCTGCACCACCGCCCGCATCAGCCGGCCCTCCCGGCCCCGGCCGGCCCTCCCGCGACCCGGCGGCGCCCGGTCGGCCCTGCCGCGGCCGGCATCAGGCGTCCACCGGCTCGATGAAGCCCCGCTCGACCAGGTGGGCCACGATCGGGCCGGCCGCCTCGGCCAGCTCCTCGGGAGCCACGTCGTGCGCGGCGGCGAGCAGGGCCAGCTGGTCGCGCAGCGGCAGCCGCCCGTCCGCCCCGCCGACCAGGGCCAGGACGAGGGGGTCGATCTCCTCGGTCCAGCGCAGGCCGTGCGGCATCGCGAGCACCTGCCGGTCGACGGCCCAGCCCTCGTCGCCCATGGTCGCCTCCTGCCGCAGCTGGAGGCCGTCGGCGGCCCGGTAGCGCGACGCGAGCAGCTCGTCGGTCCCGCGTACGCGGAGCCAGTCCTGGCGGTCGAACCACGTCGCCACGCGGTCGCCGAGCGGTGCCTCCACCCGCTGGCGCAGGTTCTCGACACGGACGACCGGGGCGTCGTGGCCGGCGTGGCGCAGTGACACGATGCCGAAGCCGATCGCCTCGACCTTGTGCGCGTCGAACCAGTCCAGCCACTCGGCCATCCGCCGCGGGTCGGCCGCCTCGCCGACGTCGGTGAGCCAGAGGTTGACGTACGCCATCGGGTCGGCGACCTCACGCTGGATCACCCAGGCGTCCAGCCCGGTGCCGGCGAACCATCCGGTGACCCGCTCGGCCCAGTCCTCGCCGGCCACGTGCACCCAGTTGGCCAGGTACTGCATGGTGCCGCCCTCGGTGAGCAGGCCCGGCGCGGCGGCGGCCAGTTCGGCGCCGATCGCGTCCCCGACCCGGCCGGAGTCGCGGTAGACGTGCGTGGTGGTGCCGGGGCCGACGACGAACGGCGGGTTGCTGACCACCAGGTCGAAGCGGCGGCCGGCGACCGGGGCCACCATGTCGCCGCGCAGCAGCTCCCAGTCCTGGCCGTTGAGGGCGGCGGTGGTGGCGGCGAAACGCAGGGCTCGCTCGGAGACGTCGGTGGCGGTGACCCTCCCGGCGTGGGTCGACAGGTGCAGGGCCTGGACGCCGGAGCCGGTCCCCAGATCCAGCGCGGTCTCCACCGGCCGCCGGACGGTCGCGCCGATCAGCGTCTGGGTGGCGCCGCCGATGCCGAGCACGTGCTCGGCGTGCAGGGGGCGGCCGGGCCGGGCGCTCGCCGGGACGTCGGCGAGCACCCACCAGTCGTCCCCGTACGGTTCCAGGTCCAGGCCCATCCGTAGCCCGTCACCGTACCGTTCGACCAGGCCGCCGGCGAGCGCCTCCTCGATCGGCAGGGGCGCGAGCGCGGCGGCGACGGCGGCCTCCGGCTCGGTCTGCTCGCAGATGAAGACCCGGATCAGGGTGGCGAGCGGGTCGCCGTCCTCGGTGGCGCGCAGCGCGGCGCGGAAGTCGTTGCGGGCCACCCCGCCGGTGGCCTGCGCGCCGAGTCGGGCGGCGATGCCGTTCGACGTGAAGGTGGCCCGGGTGAGCGCGGTCCGCAGCGCCGCCACTCCGCTGGGGGAGAGCAGCATGTCGTGTTCGTCCACGTCGTCATCCTGCCTCGCGCGTCGGGCCGGGACCGCGCCACCCGCCGGACCCGCCTTCAATTGATGAACATGCGAGTGACGTACATCTATGTAATGGCTAGCATGACCAGCACTGACCGTCGATGGCACGCCGCCCCGGCCACGAGCCCGGCGTGCCGAGCAGGGAGGCAGACGATGCCAGCAGGGTTCGTTCCACGGCGCCTCACCCGGGCGTTCGCCGTCACCGCCACCGCCGTGGCCGTCGCGGCGGCCGTCACCACCCCGGCGCAGGCGGCGCCGACCGGCGAGATCCGGGGCGCGGGCGCCCCGACCGCCATCAGCGGGAGCTACCTGGTCGTCCTCGAGGGGGACACGGTGGGCACCGCCGGGTCCGCCACCGCCCGCACGGCCGTGCCGGACCGGGCCGCGACGCTGGTGAAACGGTACGGAGGCAGCGTCCGCGACGTGTACAGCGCGGCGCTGACCGGCTTCAGCGCGACGATGACCGCCGGCCAGGCGCGCCGGCTGGCCGCCGACCCGGCCGTCGCGTACGTCGAGCAGGACAAGGTGCTCACCGCCACCGCGACGCAGTCCAACCCGCCCTGGGGCCTGGACCGCATCGACCAGCGCAACCTGCCGCTGAGCCGCAGCTTCACCTACCCGAACACCGCCTCCAACGTCCGGGCGTACATCATCGACACCGGCATCCGCACCACGCACACGCAGTTCGGCGGCCGGGCCACCTGGGGCACCAACACGGTCGACAGCAACAACACCGACTGCAACGGGCACGGCACCCACGTCGCCGGTACGGTCGGCGGCTCGACGTACGGCGTCGCCAAGCAGGTCCGGCTCGTCGCGGTGAAGGTGCTGAACTGCTCCGGCAGCGGCACCATCACCGGCGTCGTCAACGGGGTCAACTGGGTGACCGCCAACGCCGTGAAGCCCGCGGTGGCCAACATGAGCCTCGGCGGCGGTGCCAGCAGCGCCCTCGACAACGCGGTGGCCAACTCCGTCGCCTCCGGCATCACGTACGCGGTGGCCGCCGGCAACTCCAGCGCGAACGCCTGCAACTACTCGCCGGCCCGTACCCGGTCGGCGCTCACCGTCGGGTCCACCACCAGCAGCGACGCCCGTTCGTCGTTCTCCAACTACGGATCCTGCCTGGACATCTTCGCGCCCGGGTCGAGCATCCTGTCCGCGTACCGGACCAGCGACACCGCGACCGCCACGCTGAGCGGCACCTCGATGGCCGCACCGCACGTGGCCGGCGCCGCCGCCCTCGTGCTCTCGGCCAACCCGTCGTGGAGCCCGTCGCAGGTCGGCAGCTACCTGACCAGCAACGCCACCACCGGCAAGGTCACCAGCCCGGGTTCGGGCTCGCCGAACCGCCTCCTCTTCGTGGTGAACTGACCCGCTTCGTGGTGAACTGACCCGCCGGCACACCGGGTGGGCCGCCTGCGGCCCGCCCGGTGTGCGCCACGCCACGCCGCGTCGTCGCCGCGCCGCGGTCAGGCCGCGGTCAGGGTGCGGGGCGACGGGGTTCGGGACGGGAAGGCGCGGGCGGTGCCCTCCACGGTCACCCCGACCTCGGCGCCGATCGGGACCGCCGGGCCGCCGTCCAGGATCCGGGCGGTGACCCGGGTGCCGTCGGCGAGCCGCAGGCCGACCAGCGCGTCGTGCCCGTGGAAGTCGTGCCGCAGCACGGTCGCGGTGACCGGGCCGGGGCGGCTGGTGACGCGCACCTGCTCGGGGCGGACCAGAACGGTCACCGGGCCGGCCGGTGCGGCGCCGGCGACGGGCACCACACCCAGGGGCGTACGGGCGCTGCCGTCCTCGACGACCGCCGGCAGCAGGACGGCGTCGCCGACGAAGCCCGCCACCCACTCGTCGGCGGGTTCCCGGTACACGGTTGTCGGCGTCCCGGCCTGCACCACCCGACCGGTGCGCAGCACCACCACCCGGTCGGCCACCGACAGGGCCTCGCCCTGGTCGTGGGTGACCAGCACCCCGGTCGCGCCGTCGGCGCGCAGCGCCTCCCGCACGTCGTGGCGCAGCCCGGCCCGTAGCCCGGCGTCGAGGGCGCTGAACGGCTCGTCCAGCAGCACCACGGAGGGGCGGGGCGCGAGCGCCCGGGCCACCGCGACCCGCTGCTGCTGCCCGCCGGAGAGTTGGTGCGGCATCCGGTCGCCGTAGCCGGCGAGACCCACCAGAGCCAGCACCTCCTCGACCCGGTCGCCCCGGCGGGCCGCGCGGTCCAGCCCGTACGCCACGTTGTCGGCGACGCTGAGGTGCGGGAAGAGAGCGCCCTCCTGCGGTACGACGGCGATGCGGCGGCGGTGCGCGGGGACGTGCCGGCCGGCCCCGGCGACCGGGGTGCCGTCGATGCGGATCTCGCCGCCGTCCAGCCGCTCGAACCCGGCGAGGCAGCGCAGCAGCGTCGTCTTGCCGCAGCCGGACGGCCCCAGCACGGCGGTGAGCAGCCCGGACGGCACGGTGAGGTCCACTCCGGCCAGCGCGGTGACCGCGCCGTACCGCTTGACCACACCGGCCAGCACGACCTCGCTCATCCGTGGTCCTCCTTGTCCAGCAGGCCGCTGCGGGCGACCAGCAGCCACGTGGGTAGCGCCGAGATCGCCACCAGCAGCGCCGCGTACGGGGCCGCGGCCGCGTACGCCCCGACGGACGTCGCGGTCCACAGTTCGGTGGCGAGCGTGTCCGTCCCGGTCGGGCGCAGCAGCAGGGTGGCGGGAAGCTCCTTCATGCCGGTCAGGAAGACCAGCGCCGCGCCCGCCCCGATGCCGGGCAGGGTCAGCGGCAGGGTGACCGTCCGCAGCACGGTCAGCGGGCCCCGGCCGAGGGAGCGGGCGACCTCCTCCAGCCCGGGCGGGGACTGGGCGGCGGCTGCGGCGACCGCGCCGACCGCGAGGGGCAGGAAGAGCGTCGCGTACGCCAGCGCCAGCAGCCACCGGGTCTGGTACAGCGGGTACGCGACGGCGATGCCGAGGAAGATCAGCGACAGCCCGATCACCACGCCGGGCAGGGCGTGGGCGAGGTACGCGAGCCGGTCGAGGACGGTGGTCAGCACGCCGGGCGCCCGGGCGACGAGCAGCCCCAGCGGCAGGGCCAGCAGCATGATGAGCGCCGCGCCCGCGAGGGAGACGGTGAGCGAGTTGCCGGCGGCGACCGCGACCTCGGTGAGGGCGCCCGGGCGGGACACCCCGGTGACCAGGCGCTGCGCCAGACTGACCGCGGGCACGCCGAGGGCGAGTGCGGCCACGCCGAGCAACGCCGCCAGGGCCGGCCAGCGGACCGCGCCGAGCCGCAGGCGGGCCGGTGGGCGGCGGGCGCCGCCGAGGCGCGCGTACCGGGCGCCCCGGCGGCGGGTCGCCGTCTCGGCGGCGAGCAGGAGCACGGTCAGGGCCACGAGCACGCTGGAGAGCACCAGGGCGCCGGTGCGGTCGAAGCCCAGGTCGAACGCGATGAAGATGGCTCGGGTGAAGGTGTCCGCCCGCAGGATCGACACGGCGCCGAAGTCGGAGAGCACGTACAGGGCCACCAGCAGCCCGCCGGCGGCGGTGGCCGGGCGGATCTGCCGCAGGGTCACGGCGGTGAACGTCTGCCAGCCGGATCGGCCCAGCGACCGCGACACCTCCTCCTGCGCCGGGTCCGCGCCGCGCAGCGCGGCCGCGACCGGCAGGAAGACGTACGGGTACGAGCAGAGCGTCAGCACCAGCGCCGCCGGCCAGAAGCCCTCCAGCCCGTCGACCGTGGAGACCCAGGCGAACGCCGCGATGTAGGTGGGGACGGCCAGCGGCAGCGCGGCCAGCACGGCGAAGGTCCGCCGGCCGGGCAGGTCGGTGCGGGTGACCAGGAAGGCGGCGCCGACGCCGAGTACCACGCAGGCGGCGGTGACCACGGCCGCCAGGCCGAGGCTGCGGAGGGCGAGCAGCGCGACCCGTTCGGTCCACAGCTCGGCGGCGAGCCGGTCGAGCCCCGCCTCGGCGGTGCGGACCGCGAGGTATACCAGGGGAAGCAGGGCCACGGCCACCGCCGCGGTCGAGGCCGCGAGCAGCGCCGGGCGCGGGGCCAGCCGGCGTGCCTTCCCGCGTACGCGGGACAGGGCCGGCCCGTCGAGGACCGGCCCTGCGGTGGTCGTCGGACTGGTCAGGGCACCAGCCCCGATTCGGTGATCATGGCGACGGTGGCCTCGAGCGTGTCGAGGTCGTTCAGGTCGATGGCCGGTACCTTCAGCTCGGCCAGCGGCGGCACGTACGCCGGGCCCGGGACGCCGGTCACCACCGGGTACTCGAAGGTCTCCTCGGCGAAGTGCTGCTGGGCCTCCGCGCCGAGCAGGTAGTCGACGAACGCTTTGGCGTCGGCGTCCTCGGTGGAGCGCTTGAGCACCCCGACGCCGGCCACGTTTACCAGCGCGCCGGTGTCGCCGCCGGGGAAGAAGTGCAGCTTGGCCTTCATCGCCTCCGGGGTGGTGCCCTGCTCCTTGGCGATCTCGCCCAGGTAGTAGTGGTTGACCAGGCCGACCGCCACCTTGCCGTCGTTGACCTCTTCGACGATCTTGATGTTGTTGTCCCGGATCTGCGGTTCGTTGGCCTTGAGGCCGGCCAGGAAGTCCTTCGCCTTCTGGTCGCCGTGCTGCACCCGGATCGCGGTGACGAAGGCCTGGAACGAGGCGTTGGTCGGAGCGATCGCGACCTTGCCCTTCCACGTCGGGCCGGTCAGGTCGAAGACGGACGTCGGGAGCTGGTCGGTCGTGACCTGGTCGGCGTTGTAGACGAGCACGCGGGAGCGGGCGCTCACGCCGACCCACTGGCCGCTGCGCGCCCGGTACGCCTCGGCGACCTTGCCGGTGGCCGCCTCCGGCAGCGTGGCGAACATGCCCTTCTTGGCCACCGTGCCGAGCGCGCCGGCGTCCTGCGCCAGGAACACGTCGGCGGGGGACTTGTCGCCCTCCTCGACGAGCTGCGCCGCGAGCTGGGCGGTGGTGGCGTACCGGGTCTGGACCTTGATGCCGGTCTGCTGGCTGAACTTGTCCAGCAGCGGCTTGATCAGCTGCTCGTTGCGGCCGCTGTAGACCGTGATGACCTTGTCGTTCGGCTTGCCGGGGTCGGCGGCGTCGTCCTCACCGGACCCGCAGGCGACCAGGCCGACGGCGAGCAGCCCGGCCGCGACGAGCGTCGTGGTGGACCGGCGGAACGTTGGGGACACGATGCGGACCCTCCAGGGAGTCGACGGACGACGGCAGGCGCGACCGGGGTGAAGTTAGCACAGGCTAACCTCATCGTGAATCGGAGTGCCGGTTGGATCACGCATCGCCGTACCGGCCGGTGGTCGGGATGCCCGAGGGCCCGGTCGAGGGGCAGGATGGAGAGCATGACGCTCGCGCTGCCCATCGAACCGGAGGCCAACGCGCTGCTGCGGCGCAGCCCGCTGGCGCTGCTCGTCGGCATGGTGCTCGACCAACAAGTCTCGATGGAGAAGGCGTTCTCCTCGCCGTACGTGCTCGCCCAGCGCCTCGGGCACGAGCCGGACGCCGCCGAGCTGGCCGGGTACGACCCCGAGGCCCTGGTCGCCCTCTTCGCGACCCCACCGGCGCTGCACCGCTTCCCCAAGGCGATGGCGGCCCGGGTGCAGGAGGTGTGCCAGGTCCTCGTCGACCGGTACGACGGCGACGCCGCCCGGCTGTGGAACGGGGTCGCCGACGGCCGTGAGCTGCTGCGCCGCGTCGCCGACCTGCCGGGGTTCGGCAAGCAGAAGGCGCAGATCTTCGTCGCCCTGCTCGGCAAGCGGTTCGGGGTCACGCCGGAGGGCTGGCGCGAGGCGGCCGGCGGCTACGGGGACACCGACGCGTACCGGTCCGTCGCCGACGTCACCGACGCGGAGTCGCTGCGCCGGGTCCGGGAGTACAAGCAGCAGATGAAGGCGGCCGCGAAGGCGGCGAAGGCCTGACGCCACCGACCTGCACCGCGCGGGGGCAGCTGGCTCCGTCGGTGTGACGCGGTCGGGACGACGCAACGGGGCTCCGGCCCGGCTCGTTGAAGCCCAGGTGGACGGGGCGAGGGCGGAACGCGGCGCGGCGTTGCTCCGGCCGGCGGTCAGCTCACCCCGGGCCACCTTCCTGGAGCTCTTCTTCGACCTGGCTCTCGTCTTCGCGCTGACCCGGGTGTCGCAGCGGCTCGTCGACGACGTCACCGGTCGGCAGCCGGGTGACGGCCTCCTGGAGACGCTGCTGCTCTTCCTGGCGGTCTGGCTGGTCTGGAACCTCACCACCTGGGTGACCAGCCGCTACGAGCCGGAGCGGACGGCCATCCAGGCGGTCGTGGTCGGCACCATGTTCGGCAGCCTGGTCATGGCCGTGGCGCTGCCCCGGGCCTTCGAGGAGCGGGCGGTGCCGTTCGTGGCCGCGTACCTGGCGGTCATGATCGGCCGGCCGCTGGTCATCGCCGCCGCGCTGCGCGGGCATCCGCGCCGGCAGGTGCCGCTGCGGCTCGCCGGCTGGGCGGCGGTGGGCGGGGTGCCCTGGCTCGCCGGCGCGCTCGGCCCGGACGAGCTGCGGATGCCGCTGTGGCTACTCGCCCTGACGATCGACTATCTGGGCCTGACGCTGGGCTGGCCGCTCCCGCGGCTGGGCGCCGCCCGCCCGTCCGGCTGGCGGATCGAGGGCGAGCACCTCGCGGAGCGCTACCAGCAGATGTTTCTCATCGCCCTCGGCGAGACGATCCTGGTGATCGGCATGACGTACAGCGGGCCCGACTTCGACGACGATCGGGCCCTCGCCTTCGCGCTCGCGTTCATCACCACGGCGCTGCTCTGGCGGATCTACTTCCACCGGGCCGGCCACCTGTTCGCCGAAGCCCTGCGCGCGGCCCGCGAGCCGGGTCCGCTGGGCACCTCCGCCACCCAGACCCACCTGTTCATCGTCGCGGCGGTGCTGGCCACGGGCGTCGGCTACGAGCTGGTGATCGACCACCCGTTCGATCCGCTGGAGCCGGTGTGGCTGCTCTTCGTGGTCGGCGGCCCGGTGCTCTTCCTGATCGCCCGGGCCCGCTTCGAGTACGAGATCTTCGGCCGCGTCTCCCGGCCCCGGGTCGTGGCGGTGGTGGTCCTGGCGCTGGCCGTCCCGCCGCTCACCCAGGCGCCCCCGATGGCGGCGCTGGCGCTGGTCGTGGTGGTGCTCTCCGGGGTCGCGGTCGCCGACGTGCTGCGCGGCCGGCGGCGGCCGCCCGAGCGGCCCGCCTCCCCACTGGGGCGCCGGACCTCCCGCGGTGGCACCTTCCCCGCCTGACGAGGGGCGGGACGGGATCAGGCGGCCGTCGGGCGGGAGAGGGCGGCGAGCGCGCGCCGGACGTCGGCGAGGGAGACCGTCGCCGAGTCGTCCAGGTCGGCCAGGCCGGCCTCGATCCACTGCCGCATGAGCGTGGTCACCCCGATGCCCCGCGCGTCCGCGGCGGCGCGAACCCGCTCGTACGTCTCCAGGGGCAGCCGGACCGACCGGCTCACCATCGGGCCGTCGGTGTCCGGGGTGGGCAGCTCCGCGGGCTGGCTCTCGTCGATCAGGTCGGCAAGAGCGTCGCCGCCGTGGAACCGCTTGACCGCCTCGTCACGGTTCATGCTGACCGCCTCCTCATCGGCGCTCTCTCCGCACGGCCTCGTCGTAACGCTTGGCCTCCACGTCGGTCAGCTCGCGGGCGGAGAGGATGTCCCAGTCGTTGTCGGTGCCGTCGGCCTCGGCGAGCAGCACGGCCAGCCGGCGCCCCCGACGGGCGGAGGCGTAGACGACCATCACGTCGTCGCCCAGGTGGCGGATGACCCGCCGACCGCTGTGCAGCGCCTCCCAGACTTCCCCCGGCGTGACGTCGTAGACCCTCAGGTTTGCCAGCGCCTCGTCGGTGAAGCTGAACCTGCTGCCCACGGCGCGAGCGTACCACGGTCGTAACACGACCTGGTCTGCGTCGAATCTCGCTGATCACGCCTGCGGAGTGACAGGATGGGGCGTAACCCCTCGAGGAGGTCCGCGGTGAAGCATCAGGCGTACCAGCCGATCCTGATCACCGACGCCTCGCGCAGTCAGGACGACCAGCTCAACAGCCGGCAGAAGCGGTACGTGCTGATGATGGGCGTCCGGGTCGCGTGCGTGATCGTCGGCGCGATCCTGGTCGGCGCGCAGGCCCCACTGCTCTGGCTCTGGCTGCCGCTGGTCGCCCTGGGCATGATCCTCATCCCCTGGCTCGCCGTGCTGCTCGCCAACGACCGGCCGCCCAAGGAACAGCACCGCCTGGCCGGCCGCTTCCAGCCGCGGCAGCGGGACGAGACCCCGCCGATGAGCCTGACCACCGAGGAGCAGCCCCACAAGGTCATCGACGCCGAGCCCTGATCCGCCCGGCTCGAACCCCGCTCCGCCAGCCACTGATCGGTCGTCGGGACGACGGCCGCACCGGTCGGACAGTCCGGCAACGCCCGGGGTCCGCCGGAGCGGCCGGCGGCGGTCAGCGCGGCGGTCGGGCGCCCACCTGGCCGACCGCCGACGCGCCCAGGTCCCCGGCCCGGTGCAGCGCCGCCTCCGGCGATGCTCCGGCCAGCCAGGCCGACAGCAGGCCGGCGGCGAAGGCGTCACCCGCCCCCGTCGGGTCGACCACCGCCATCCGGCGGGCCGGCGCCACCGCGATCGCGGCGTCCCGATCCACCCACACCGCACCAGCCGCGCCACGCTTCACCACCACCCGACGCGCCGACGCGGACAGCACCCGCCCCTGCGCCGCCGGGTCCAGGCCACCGGCCAGCACGGTCGCCTCCTCGGCGTTGACCAGCAGCAGGTCGACCCCGCGTACCCAGGTCAGGAAGGCCGCCGCGCCCACCCGCCGCAGCGGGGCCGCGGAGGCCGCGTCGACGCTGACCGTGAGGCCCCGCTCGCGGGCCGCGGCGAACGCGCGCAGCCCGGCCGGCCGCGACCCCGCGTCGAGGAGGGTGTAGCCGGACAGGTGCAGGTGGGCGGCGTCCGGCGCCGCGTCCAGCGCCGCCTCCACCGCTTCCGGGGTCAGCCGCAGGTTCGCCCCCCGCTCGGTGACCATGGTGCGGTCGTCCGCCGTGGCGAGCACGATGACCGTCCCGGTGGGGGCGTCCGGCACGCGCGAGACCGCGCAGTCGACGCCGCCGCGTTCCAGTTCGGCCACCCGGTCCCGGCCCGGCCCGTCGTCGCCGACCGCGCCCACCAGCGTCACCGGTACGCCCAGTGCCCCCAGCCAGGCGGCCGTGTTCGCCGCCTGGCCGCCGCCGGTGAACCGGATCGCCGCCGAGGTGTCCGACCCGGCCACCGGTGGCCCGGACAGCACCGCCACCACGTCGGTGATCAGGTCGCCGACGACGATGATGCGGGGTGTCGTCATGCCGGGCGGGACGCCGCGACCGCGATCCGGGCGGCGAGGTCGGCGTTGCGCAGGATGATGCGGACGTTGACCGCGAGGCTCGCGCCCTCGGTGGCCGAGTGGAAGTGCGCCAGCAGGAAGGGCGTCACCGCCTTCCCGGTCACGCCCGCACGCTCCAGCAACGTCAGCCCGTCGGCGAGGGTCCGGTCGTGCAGCGCCGGGTCCAACTGCTCGTCGGCGGGCAGCGGGTTGGCCACGATCAACCCGCCGGTGCGCAGGCCGTGCTGGTCACGCGCGGCGAGCACGGCCGCCACCTGCTCGGGGGAGTCCACCGACCAGTCGAGGTCGAACCCGCCGTCGGTCAGGTAGAAGCCGGGGAATCGGCGGGTGCGGTAGCCGACCACACCCACGCCCAGGGTCTCCAGGCGCTCCAGGGTGGCGCCCACGTCGAGGATCGACTTCACCCCCGCGCAGACGACGGCGATCGGCGTCCGGGCGAGGGTGGTCAGGTCGGCGGACTCGTCGAACGTCTGCGCGGCCTCCCGGTGCACCCCGCCGAGGCCGCCGGTGGCGAAGACCCGGATGCCGGCCGCCGCGGCCACCGCGCTGGTGGCGGCCACGGTCGTGGCGCCGTCCGCGCCGGTCGCGGCCGCCACGGCGAGATCGCGTACGGAGAGCTTCGCCACGCCGTCGACGGTGGCGAGCCGGGTCAGCTCCCCGTCGTCGAGGCCCACGACGAGTTGGCCGCCGACCATGCCGATGGTGGCCGGCACCGCCCCGGCGTCCCGGACGGCCTGCTCGATCTCGCGGGCCACCCGCAGGTTGTCGGGCCGGGGCAGGCCGTGCGAGACGATCGTGCTCTCCAGGGCCACCACCGGGCGGCCGGCGCGCAGGGCGTCGGCGACCTCGGCACCGTGTCGGATGTGAAAGTCGGTCACGACGTTCCACCGTACGACCTCGGCCGGTACGGCATGAAGTGGACCGGGCCCGGGGTGACCTGCCAGACTTGGCGGTTGGAGGTGTGGAAGTGAGCACACAGGTTCTCGAGCGTCCCGAGGTGAAGGACGCCGACACCGGTCCCGAGATGTTCCACTACGTGCGCAAGGAGAAGATCGCCGAGAGTGCCGTGATGGGCACCTTCGTCGTGGCGCTCTGCGGCGAGACGTTCCCGGTCACCAAGGCGGCCAAACCCGGCTCGCCGGTGTGCCCGAAGTGCAAGGAGATCTACGACTCGTTCGCCCAGTGAACCGGGGCGGGCGGCGGTGCCGCCCGCGTAACCTGCGGCCGTGACCACCTCCACGGCCCTCCTGCTGGCCGACCTCACCGGGGTCGCGGTGTTCGCGGCCTCCGGTGCCTCGGCGGCGGTCGCCAAGCGGCTGGACCTCTTCGGTGTCGTCTTCGTCGGCTTCGTGGCCGCGCTCGGCGGCGGGATCTTCCGGGACCTGGTGATCGACGAGGTTCCGCCCCTGGCCTTCGCCGACTGGCGGTACGCGGCCACCGCCGCGGTCACCGCCGTCGGTGTCTTCTGGCTGCACCCCCAGCTCGCCAAGCTGCGCACCACCGTCCTGGTGCTGGACGCGGCCGGCCTGGGGCTGTTCACCGTCACCGGCACCCTGAAGGCGCTCGACGCGCAGGTGCCCGCGGTGGGCGCCTGCGTCATCGGCATGGTCACCGCGATCGGCGGCGGCCTCGGCCGGGACCTGCTGACCGCCGAGATCCCCGTGGTGCTGCGCCGCGAGATCTACGCGGTCGCCGCGCTCGTCGGCGCCGTCCTCGTCGTCCTGCTGCACTGGCTCGGCCACGCCGACACGATCGGGCTCACCGTGGCCGCGGTCCTGGTCTTCCTGATCCGCCTGGTCTCCCTGCGCCGTCGCTGGTCCGCCCCGATCGCCACGCTCCGCCCACCCCGGACGGGAGCCCCAGGCTGACCCGCCCCGCCGTGGGGGCCGGCGGGGCCGGTGTGACCCGTGCTGTGTCGAGTGGGGTCCCGGGGCTCCCGCGGTTATGCTGAGTCGGCCTTCGCGGCACCTTCTGCGCGGAGGCGTTTTCATGGGCGGCGGCACCCGTGGCCCTCGGCCGGTGCCCGCCTCAGGCGGTCGGAGAGGAGCTCGCGTGGCAGCCCGGACGCCGGCGCTCGAGACGTTCCCGGCCCTGCGCGCGTGGCAGCGCAAGGCTCTCGTGGAGTACCTGCGCCGCCGTGACCCCGACTTCACGGCGGTCGCCACCCCGGGCGCCGGGAAGACCACCTTCGCCCTGCGGATCGCCGCCGAGCTGCTCGCCGACGGCACCGTCGAGGCGGTCACCGTGGTCGCCCCCACCGAGCACCTCAAGACCCAGTGGGCGCAGGCGGCGGCCCGGGTCGGCGTCCAACTCGACGCCGCCTTCCGCAACGCCGACCTGCACTCGTCCGCCGACTTCCACGGTGCCGTGGTCACGTACGCCCAGGTCGGCATGGCTCCGCAGGTGCACCGGCGGCGCACGATGACGCGCCGCACCCTGGTCGTCCTCGACGAGATCCACCACGCCGGGGACTCGCGCACCTGGGGCGACGGCGTGAAGGCCGCCTTCGAAGGGGCCGAGCGCCGGCTGATGCTGACCGGCACCCCGTTCCGCTCCGACGACAACCCGATCCCGTTCGTCAGCTACGAGCGGGGCGGGGACGGCCTGCTGCGCTCCCGCGCCGACGCGGTGTACGGCTACGCCGACGCGCTGCGCGACGGCGTCGTGCGGCCGGTGCTCTTCCTGGCCTACTCCGGTGAGACCCGCTGGCGCACGAACGCCGGCGAGGAACTGGCCGCCCGGCTCGGCGAGCCGATGACGCAGGACCTGATCGCGCAGGCCTGGCGGACCGCGCTCGACCCGGCCGGTGACTGGATGCCCCAGGTGCTGCGGGCCGCCGACGCCCGGCTGACCGTGCTGCGCAACGCCGGCATGCCGGACGCGGGCGGCCTGGTCATCGCCAGCGACCAGCAGGCCGCCCGGTCGTACGCCAAGCTCCTCGATCAGGTGACCGGTGAGAAGGCCGCCGTGGTGCTCTCCGACGACGTGGGCGCCTCGGCCCGGATCGCGACGTTCGCGGCGTCCGACCAGCGGTGGCTGGTGGCGGTCCGGATGGTCTCCGAGGGCGTCGACATCCCCCGCCTCGCGGTCGGCGTGTACGCGACCAGCGCCAGCACGCCGCTCTACTTCGCCCAGGCCGTCGGCCGGTTCGTCCGGGCCCGCCGGTCCGGGGAGACCGCGTCGGTGTTCCTGCCCAGCGTGCCGCACCTGCTCGGGCTCGCCAGCGAGATGGAGGCCGAACGGGACCACGTGCTCGGCAAGCCGAAGGACCGGGAGGGTTTCGACGACGACCTGCTGGAGCGTGCCCAGCGCGACGACCAGGCCAGCGGCGAGCTCGAAAAGCGGTTCGCGGCGCTGTCCGCGACCGCCGAACTCGACCAGGTGATCTTCGACGGGGCGTCGTTCGGCACCGCGGCCCAGGCCGGTACCCCGGAGGAGGAGGAGTACCTGGGCCTGCCGGGCCTGCTCACCGCCGACCAGGTGGCCATGCTGCTGACCAAGCGGCAGGCCGAGCAACTCGCCGCGCAGCGACGCCGAGCCGCCGAACGGCCCGCTGAAACGTCCGCTGCGGCCACCGCCGCCCCGCCGGCACCGATGAGCGCGGCGCAGCGGCGCGTGGCCCTGCGGCGGCAGCTGAACGCCCTCGTGGCGGCCCGACACCACCGCACCGGACAGCCGCACGGCAAGATCCATGCCGAGCTGCGCCGCATCTGCGGCGGCCCGCCCAGCGCCCAGGCGACGATCGAGCAGCTCGAGGAACGCATCGCGGCGGTGCAGACCCTCTGACCCGGTTCGGGCGCAGCCGCGTCCCCCCGCCCGCCATGCGCCGGCTGTCCGGTTGACGCGGGCCGCAGGACACGAAAGACCGGCCGGGCCCCTCCAGGGGCCCGGCCGGTCTTATGTCGGAACTACGGACTCAGTTCGCCATCAGATCGGCGCCACGCCAGCTGAACTCCGGGTCCGTCGCGTACCGCACGGTGATCTTCACGAGATCCTCGGCGTACTTGTTCGCGTGGTGCCCACAGAACACCAACTCGCTCCCACCAGCCAGAGTGACGCGGAGCTTGCCGGCAGCATTGCAGCGGTCGCACCGTTCATCGGCGGCCGGGGGGCTCACCGTCTCGGGCGGCGGCGTGAGGGTCGGGGTCATCGCCTTCCTCCTCTGGTCGTCACCGATGAACACTCTCTTCGGTCGTTGCTCACCTATCGTGCAACACCCTTGTCGGGCCTCGCCTTCCCTGTGTGCCCGCGGGGGACCGAGGTCACACATGGCTCCGACAGCGTGCCATGCACCAAGGGTGCCACGTCAACGATCACATTCGTGCAACCAAACGATCACCATGCGGCGTTGCACGCCAAGTGTTCAAAACGACACGTTCAGTTGACGGCTCCGGTCAGTCCAGGTAATCCCGGAGGACCTGCGAACGCGACGGGTGGCGCAGCTTGGACATCGTCTTGGACTCGATCTGCCGGATGCGCTCCCGGGTCACCCCGTAGACCTGACCGATCTCGTCCAGCGTCCGCGGCTGGCCGTCGGTCAGGCCGAAGCGCAGGCGCACCACGCCCGCCTCACGCTCGGACAACGTCTGCAGCACCTGCTGGAGCTGATCCTGCAGGAGCGAGAACGAGACGGCGTCGACCGCGACCACGGCCTCCGAGTCCTCGATGAAGTCGCCGAGCTGGCTGTCGCCCTCGTCGCCGATCGTCTGGTCCAGCGAGATGGGCTCCCGGGCGTACTGCTGGATCTCCAGCACCTTCTCCGGTGTGATGTCCATCTCCTTCGCCAGCTCCTCCGGAGTGGGCTCGCGGCCCAGGTCCTGGAGAAGCTCGCGCTGGATCCGGCCCAGCTTGTTGATCACCTCGACCATGTGCACCGGGATGCGGATGGTGCGGGCCTGGTCGGCCATGGCGCGGGTGATGGCCTGGCGGATCCACCAGGTGGCGTAGGTGGAGAACTTGTAGCCCTTGGTGTAGTCGAACTTCTCGACCGCGCGGATCAGGCCGAGGTTGCCCTCCTGGATCAGGTCGAGGAAGGCCATGCCGCGGCCCGTGTACCGCTTCGCGAGCGACACCACCAGGCGCAGGTTGGCCTCGAGGAGGTGGTTCTTCGCGCGCTCACCGTCCCGCGAGATCCACAGCAGGTCGCGCTGCATCTCGCGGTTGAGCTTCTCCTCGCCCTCGTCGGCGGCGCGCAGCCGCTCGGCCGCGTAGAGGCCGGCCTCGATCCGCTTGGCGAGCTCGACCTCCTGCTCCGCGTTGAGCAGCGGGACCTTGCCGATCTGCTTCAGGTACGCCCGGACGGAGTCGGCGGACGCCGTCAGCTCGGCGTCGCGGCGCGCCTGCTTGAGCGCCTCGGACTCCTCGTCGTCCCATTCGAAGTCGTTGTCGTTGGCGGAGTTGGCCGCGTCGGTCTCGGCGGCCTGGGTCAGCTCGGCCGGCTCGTCGACGACGACGTCCTCGATCTCGGCGGCCAGTTCCTCCGGATCGATCTCGCCCTCGGCCTCGCCCTTGGCCTTGGTGGCGGCCTTGGCGGCCTTCGCCGGGCCGGCCTCGGCCACCGTCGCCTTGGTGGCCCGGGTGGCCTTCCTGGCCGGCGCCGCCGCCTTGGCGGCCACCTCGGCGGTGGTGCCGGTGGCCTTGCGGGCGGTGGCCTTCCGCGGTGCCGGGGCCGGGGCCTCGTCGGCGGCGGGCGCCTGCTTCGGCGCGGGAGCGGCGGCCTTCTTCGTGGTCTTGGCGGTCGTCGCCCGGGACGCCGGGGTGGCCGAACGTGCGGCCGCCACCCGGCGGCGGGGTGCGGTGGTGGCCGAGCCGTCGACCACGACGGTCACTCCCGCCTCGGAGAGCGCCCGCAGGATCTTCTTGGCCTGGGCCGGAGTCACCTCGGCGGACTCGACGGTGCGCGCGAGCTGGGCCGACGTGAGCTGACCGCCGGCGCTCTGCGCGTGCGCGATCAGGGTGTCGGTGAGCGAGCGAACGTCGGCGCCGGTCTGGCGGGGTTCTGTCACGAATGACCTTCCGGAGGCGAAGAGCGAGCACGGCCGGGTCGTCCGGCGCGAGGCGGAGCGCTTGTGCCGGGCGATGTCGTTGAGGGACCCCCGTGTCCCGGGCCGGCCGGTCGCTGGCGGTCCGTGGCGCGTGGGCAGGGTGAATTGTAACGCCGTCCACGGCGATCATCCGGCGGCGCACGGTGTACCGGCCGCGAAAGTGGCCGATTCGGTGCAGACAGCGCCCGGGTAAGGATGCGATCCGCACATAAAGCGGAAATCCACCCCGAGGCGAGGCGCCGTGCCAGGGACCCCGCACCCGGCGACGACCTGTCGACCGCGCGGCCCACGCCGCCGCTGAGGTGGATCAGCGAGGCGACGCGGGCTCCGCCCGGTGTGTGCGGTCGTGCCTTGCTGCCCGGTCCCGGATCGGCCCATTCGCCGGGACGGTAGGCGCGACCAACGGCACAGCCCGGCCGTCACGGCCGGCCCGTAGACGAGGCGATCGCGCCGCGTCGACCACGCCCTTATTGGTACGACCCGTCGGCGCGGCCACTACCGCCGTTCGGGGAGCGGCCGCGCCGAGTCAATGCGTCAGTTTGTTTGAAATTGCGGTCGAGCAGACAGATTACCGAGCCTCAGTCGATGTAATCGTTCATGAGGGGGTTGCACCATTCAACGCCACCGCTGACCAGAGTGCGGGCCTTCCAGTGAATAACGGCGCGCGTGACGTTGTTGGGCTCGATGCTGAAGGTCGTCTCGCGTCCCGCGCCGTCCGGCAAGGTGTAACTGCCATACCTCGCGCCGCTCCAGTAAACCTTGATCCGAGTGTCGTCGCTGTACCGGTCCTTGACGGTGAAGTCGTTGCGCTGCGGGATGCAGCAGGTGCCGCTGTTGAACCACACCTCGCCGCAGGGCTTTCGTCTGGTTGCCGTACCCGTTCATTTCAGGGGCCGTGGAGGATCGGCCGTGGCCGGTCCGCGTTGGCGCCGCCGCTGACAGGCACGCGCGCCCCCGGTCCCGTTGGCGTCGTCCGGCTCTCGCCGGACCAGTCTTCGGCCGCACCGTAGGATGAGCGACGCTGAGACGGCGGAGACGATTCCGTGCTGGTCCTCATCAATTCGCGCGCACCCGTGTGTGCGGGCAGGGGGAAGTTTGACTAGTTCAGTGCCGACACCGAAGGAACTGCTCACGATCGCCGTCGACGTGGCGCGGAATGCGGCGGACACCGCGTCCCGAATGCGCGCCGAGGGGGTGTCGGTCGCCGCGACCAAGACCACCGCCACCGACGTCGTCACCGCTGCCGACCGGGCGGTCGAGCGACAGGTCCTCGATGCGCTGGCCACGCTCCGTCCGCAGGACCAGGTGCTCGGCGAGGAGTACGGGGAAGGCGCGGCCGCCGAGGGAGGCAGTGGGGTGCGGTGGATCATCGACCCGATCGACGGCACCGTCAACTACCTGTACGGGCTCCGGCACAGCGCCGTGTCGCTGGCCGCCGAGGTGAACGGCACGGTGGTCGCCGGGGTGGTGCGCAACATCAGCACCGGCGAGGAGTGGACGGCGACGGTCGGCGGCGGCGCCTGGCGCGACGGCCGGCGGCTGCGCTGCTCCGCCGAGACCGAACTCGGCCAGACCCTGGTCGCCACCGGCTTCGGCTACGACCCGAAGCGCCGCGCCCACCAGGCCCGGGTGGTGGCGGAGCTGATCCCGCACGTCCGCGACATCCGCCGCCTCGGTGCGGCCGCCATCGACCTCTGCTTCGCCGCCGAGGGGCGGGTCGACGCGTACTACGAGAAGGGGCTTGCCGCCTGGGACCTCGCGGCCGGCGGTCTGGTGGCCACCGAGGCGGGGCTGCGGGTCGCCGGGCTGGGCGGCGCGGCGGCCGGGCCGGACATGGTCGTCGCCGCGCCACCGGCCCTCTTCGGGCCCCTGCACGACCGGCTGGCCGACCTCGACGCCGCCGGCGGCCCCTGACGCCGACCGGCCGGCCTCGGCCGGCCGGTGCCGGAGCTCACTTCTGCTGCATCGGGCAGGAACCCGGCGGCGCCACCGGCGAGCCGAGGTCGCCCAGGGACTGGTTGACCTCGGTGGTGGTGGCCAGCTGCTGGAAGGCGCTGCCGAGCACCACGTCGACGGTGTCGTCCGTACGCTTCGGGTCGTACTCGGACTCGGCGTTGTCCAGGAAGTACGCGCGCAGCAGGTGCGCCGAACCGACGCCCTTCGGGCCGTACCGCAGGACCGCGATGTCCTCGATCTGCTTCCCGGTGCCGGTCTTCTTGACCTGGAACTGCCGGTTGCGGAACTCGTCGGCGACCTTGTTGGCGAGGCCGGGCTGATCCGTGCCGTTGAGGACGTTGATCTTCACGTCCTTGCGCTCTCGCAGGGTCACGTCCGCGCGCGGCCAGCCCTCCGGGCAGCCGCCGCCGATGCCCGCCCCACTCTGCGTGTCACGTACCAGTGCGACGACCACGAAGACCAGCGCCAGCACCCCCAGCAGGCCGACCACTACGAGTGCTCGCACTCGCGCAAAGCTCATCAGGGCGCTCCCGGGCAGTGGGTGGTGGCGGCCGGCGGCGGGTCGGGCCACCGGGCCGGCCGTCGAGTACGCCGCTGAGGTTAACGGTTGTCCGGCCGTCGCGTGGAAACAGGCGGACATGCCGGCGCGCCGACCGGGAACCGGGTAGTACTACCCCTATCTTCGTGTCGCCTGAGTCACATTGGGAACAACTTGCCGTGCGGGGGCGTACATCTCTGCCACGAGGGCGGTATACATGCCACGCCCAAAGGGGGGGTAAGGTACCGCGCTCGCCGGGGAAGTTTCTCTGGCGGCACCGGCCCGGTACGTCGGGTCGGGTGACCGACACAAGTGGTGGCCGGCCAGCGGAACCGAAACAACGTCGTCCGGCGTTACAACCGGAAGCGACAACATCGACATGGGAGAGTGAAACCGATGGCCACCGACTACGACGCCCCGCGTCGCGACGAGGTCGACCTCGGCGAGGACAGCCTGGAAGAGCTGAAGGCCCGGCGCGTCGACTCACAGTCGGGCGCCGTGGACGTCGACGAGGCCGAGGTGGCGGAGAGCTTCGAGCTGCCCGGCGCCGACCTGGCCGACGAGGAGCTCACGGTCAAGGTGCTGCCGATGCAGCAGGACGAGTTCCGCTGCGCTCGCTGCTTCCTCGTGCACCACCGCAGCCAACTGGCGGTCGAGCGCAACGGCGAACTGATCTGCCGCGAGTGCGTCTGACCGCACGCGGCATCACCGGCGGCGGCTCCCATCCGGGGCCGCCGCTCGTTCCGGTTGCCGTGCAGCGGTCCGGTGGAGCTGCTTGACTCGTGAGGAACGGCCGCCAGGTCGGCGGCGCGTCCACCGGGGAGGTTCGGTGCCATGACCGAGCGGAAGGAGCGGGACGTCGCGTCCGGCGCGGCCCCGGAGCGCGCCGCCGACGGATCAGCGGCCGGAGGCGAATCGGCGGGTGGCGGCGACGAGTTGGGGGCCACCGTCGCCGCGCTGACGGCCGACGACATCGGGCCGGCGCGTCGCCGCCAACTGCTCGGCCGGCTGGTCGGGCAGGCCCGCGCGCGCAACCTCGGTGACCTGTTCAAGCCGAAGGCGGCCGTGCGTTGGATGGTCGACACGGTCGCCGAGATCGCCCCGCACGTGCCGGTCCGGGACCGGGCCACCCTGCGCCGGCACTTCCCGGACCTGGACGACGAGGCACTGGCCGAACGCCTCATCCGCAACGCCGCCCGGGCGACCGCGGGCGTCGGCGCGGCCGGGGGCGGTGTCGCGACCGTCGAGTGGGCCATCACCCCGACCCTGCTGTCGGCGCCGGTCCTGCTGGCCGCCGAGACGGTCGCCGTGGTGGCGATCGAGCTCAAGTTGACCGGCGAGCTGCACGAGGTCTACGGCGTGCCGCTGCCGCCGGGCCGGGCCCAGCGGTCGGTGGCGCTCGTGCAGGCGTGGGCCACGAAGCGGGGGATCAACCCGATGATGCCGGGCGTCGGCGTGAGCGCCGTACTGGGCACCGCGGCCCGTCGTGAGCTGCGCGACACCCTGCTCCGGCGCTTCGGCCGCAACCTCACCACGCTCGGCCCGTTCCTCACCGGCGCCGCGGTGGCGAGCTACCTCAACCGGCGGGCGACCCGGACGATGGCCGACGAACTCCGCACCGACCTCCGGCGCCGCGCCGGCAGCCTGCCCGGCCCGCCGCCGGCGCTGCCCGAGGCGCCCTGAGCCGGCTCAGCGCCCCGCGGGGCTGGTCCCCGCGGCGTCCCGGGCCGCGAGGAGCGCCTCCGCCAGCTCGACCGGCCGGCGCGTGCTCACCACCCAGAACGGGGTGGGATCGGCCGGGTCGTCCAGCACGACCTGCACCGCACCGGCGATCCACGGCCGCTGCACCACGAACGCCAGCGGGTCGGCGCCCACGCCGAGCACCTCGCGTCGGCCGGCGGCGTCCAGCGGCACGACGTCGGCGACGAAGCGCGCCGGCAGGCGGGCGTCGTCCACCCGCAGCTCGCCCTCCTGGACGGCCAGCCGGATCCGGCCCAGCCACGCCATGCCGGCCACGGCGGCGGGCAGCAGCACCACGAACGGCAGCCACGCCCGGACGCCGGGCGCACCCATCCAGATCTCGGCGGCGAACAGGGCGGCCACGGCCAGCCCACCCACCCAGAGCCACCAGGGCAGGCTCAGCCGTTCGGCGTACGACGGGGACGGGGACACGCTCACGTGGTGAAGGGTACGGCGCACGACGGGGTGGCGACCGGGCAGGATGGCAGGGTCACCCCAGGAACCGGACGGAAGAGGGGAACCGTGACCGACGTCGTACCCGTGCCCGTACGCCAGCTCGACCCCGGGCTGCCGCTCCCGGCGTACGCCCATCCCGGCGACGCCGGTGCGGACCTGGTGGCCGCCGCGGACGTCGAGCTGCCACCGGGCGGCCGCGCCCTGGTGCCGACCGGCGTGGCCATCGCGCTGCCGGAGGGGTACGTGGGCCTGGTCCACCCCCGCTCGGGGCTGGCGGCCAGGCTCGGCGTAACCGTGCTCAACGCGCCCGGTACGGTCGACGCCGGCTACCGGGGTGAGATCCTCGTCAACCTGATCAACCATGATCGGGAGACGCCGGCCCGGATCGTCCGCGGCGACCGCATCGCGCAGCTCGTCGTGCAGCGCGTGGCGCGGGCGGAGTTCCAGCCGGTGGCGGAGCTGCCCGCGTCCCGGCGGGGGAGCGGCGGGCACGGCTCCACCGGTGGCCACGCCAACCTGGTGCCGGCGCCCGCCGCACCGGGAACGGACGGCCGGCGGCCGGCGGCCGGGGCGCCGTGACGCGGTACGACCGGCGGCCGGTCCACCAACGGGCGGGCGGACGGACGGAAGAGGTGGCAGGGTGAGTGCGAACAGCGGAGGGTGTGCGCAGTGATCTTCTCCCGAAAGCGGGCCGGTGCCGGGCGGCACACGCATGACGAGCGGACCGAGGTCCGCGACGCCAACGAGCTGGAGGCACCGGTGATCCCGGAGGCTCCGGCGCGTGGCCCGTACGACGCCAGCGAGGCCCCGTCCGGAGTGCAGCGACTCGACCTGGGCAGCCTGCAGATCCCCGCGGTGCCCGACGTCGAGGTGCGGGTGCAGGCCGACCAGCAGGGGGTGATCCAGCAGGTCGTGCTCGTCCACGGGCAGAACGCTCTCCAGCTCGGCGTCTTCGCCGCCCCGCGCAGCGAGGGCATCTGGGACGAGGTGCGTGAGGAGATCCGCCAGTCCCTCTTCAACGACGGCGCCGCCGCCCAGGAGATCGAGGGCGAGTACGGCACCGAGTTGCAGGCCCGGGTCCGCACCCAGGACGGCATCACCGACCTGCGCTTCGTCGGCGTCGACGGGCCGCGCTGGATGGTGCGCGGCGTCTTCCAGGGCGACGCGGCGACCAACCCGGCCGCGGCCGGCCCGCTGGCCACCTGCCTGGAGGGCCTGGTGGTCGACCGGGGCCACGAGGCGAAGCCGGTCCGCGAGCCACTGCCGCTGCGGCTGCCCCGGGAGGTCGCCGAGCAGGCCGGCCCGGGCGACGCCGCCACGGCCGCCGCCGGCGAGGCCCGGGAAGCCTAGGGTCCGCCCGGCCGATCTCGTCGAACCGAGGCGAGGTCCAGGCGACGGTCCGGCCAGGCGACAGCCGCCCGGGCCCGGGTCCCAGCCGGCCGCGCCGGGACGGCGACGCGGGCCCGGCCGGACGTCCACCGCCCGCGCCGGTGCCGGCCGTGTCGGCGTACGCTGGCGGAGCGGTCCCGGCGTCGTCGGGGCCGGTCCACTACCGGCCCCGGGCCGGGCCAGCGTGGGAAGGGTGACGCGGAGGTCATGTCGACCGACGAGCGGCGGGGTTCATTGCGGCGCATGCTGCGACGGCTCACCGCGAGCGAGGCGGAAATCGAGGCGCAGGAGCTGCGCCGGGAGAGCGCCGAGCACGGCGGTGTGCCGGCCCGGCAGTGCAGCCGGGGCGAGGTGGTCTCGGTGTCCGGCCGGCTCCGCACGGTGGTCTACACCCCCCGGACGAACCTGCCCACGTTGGAGGCGGACCTCTACGACGGCAGCGACGTGGTGACCCTGGTGTGGCTGGGACGGCGGCACATCTCCGGCATCGAGCCCGGACGGCACCTGACCGCGCGCGGCCGGGTGGCCGTGCGGGACGACCGCAAGGTCATCTACAACCCGTACTACGAGTTGGAACCGCCGAAGTGACCCGGACGGAAGGCACGCGATGACGACGGGACAGCACCGGGCGACCCAGCCGGGCACCGGGCCGGACGAAGAGGAGCCGCTGCCGACCATCGCCGAGCAGATGGCCGACCAGTTGGGCGGCTGGCGGGGCCTGCTGGAGTCCAGCATCCCGGTGGTGGTCTTCGTGGCGGCCAACATCGTCGGCGACCTGCGTCCGGCGGTGATCGCCGCGGTGGCGGTGGCGGTCGCGATCGCCGCCCTACGGCTGGCGCAGCGGCGGCCGATCCGGCACGCGGTCAACGGGCTGTTCGGCATCGCCATCGGCGCCGCGATCGCCTGGCGGACCGGCGACGAACGGGACTTCTACCTTCCCGGCATCCTCTACGGCATCGGCTACGGCGTGGCGCTGCTGATCTCGGCGGCGATCCGGCAGCCCCTGGTGGGCTGGATCTGGTCGGTGCTGGTGGCCAAGGGCCGCTCCGACTGGCGGCAGGACCCCCGCCTGGTGCGCACGTTCACCGGGCTCACCGTGCTGTGGGGCGTGGTCTGGCTGGCGAAGGTCGGCGTCCAGGCCGGCCTCTACCTCGCCCAGCAGGACACCGCGCTGGGCGTGGCCCGGCTGGTGCTGGGCTACCCGCCGTACGTGCTGCTGTTGCTGATCACCGTCTGGACGGTGCGGCGGGTGACCCACGAGTCGTCGCCGGCGCCGACGGCCTGACGGTCGGCCCGGCGTGCCCTGACGGTCGGCCCGACCGTGCCCTGACGGAACGGCCGGGCGGCCCCGGCGGTCAGCGGGACTCGCGGGTCCGCTCGACGCTGTCCGGACCCAGCACCACCGCGCGGACGGCGTCCTCCACCTCGGCGGTGCACACGAAGATCAGCTCGTCGCCCGCCTCGATGGGGTCGTCCGGGCTGGGCACCAGCACGCGCTTACCCCGCAGGATCGCCACCAGCGCGGAGTCGCGCGGCAGCGGCACGTCCCGCAGCGGCTGGCCGACGTACGGGGCGGTCGGCGGCAAGGTGATCTCGACGAGGTTCGCCTCGCCCTGCCGGAAGGTCATCAGGCGGACCAGGTCGCCCACCGTGACCGCCTCCTCGACCAGGGCGGCCATCACGCGCGGCTTGCTGACCGCGACGTCCACGCCCCACTGCTCGGTGAAGAGCCACTCGTTCTCGGCCCGGTTGATCCGGGCGACCACCCGGGGGACCGCGAACTCGGTCTTGGCCAGCAGCGAGACCACCAGGTTGACCTTGTCGTCGCCGGTGGCGGCGACGACGACGTCGCAGCCGGCGACGTCGGCCTCCTCCAGGCTGGCGAGCTCGCACGCGTCGGCCAGCACCCACTCCGCGTCCGGAACCCGGTCCGGGCGGAGCATCTTGGGCTGGCGTTCGATCAGCATGACCTGGTGGCCGTTGTCGATCAGCTCCTGGGCGATGGAACGACCCACGTTGCCGGCGCCCGCGATGGCGACCCGCATGGTCACTGCCCCCCTTCCGGCGGACGCGCCGCCACCGCGGTGACGGTGTTCACGATGTCGTCGGTGACCAGCATGAAGACCTGGTCACCCTCCTGCACGACGGTGGACGGCGTGGGCAGCGTGCCGATGCCGAACCGGATGAGGTACGCCACCCGGGCGCCCGTCGCCTCCTCCAGCCCGCGCACGGGCCGGCCGATCCAGTCCTTGTGGAGCGGCACCTCGACGATCGACACGGTGCTCGTCGCGTCGCGGAAGATCTCCACGGTGCCCTCGGGCACCAGGTGCCGCAGCATCCGGTCGGCCGTCCAGCGCACCGTGGCCACGGTCGGGATGCCGAGGCGTTCGTAGACCTGCGCCCGGCGCTGGTCGTAGATGCGGGCGGCCACCCGGGTGACACCGAACGTCTCCCGGGCCAGCCGCGCCGAGATGATGTTGGAGTTGTCGCCGCTCGAGACGGCCGCGAACGCGTCCGCCCGCTCGATGCCGGCCTGCCGGAGCACGTCGCCGTCGAAGCCGGCGCCGGTCACGGTGATCCCGGCGAAGTCCGGGCCGAGCCGACGGAAGGCGTCGGCGTCCTGGTCGATCACCGCCACCGAGTGCCCGCGGACCTCCAGGCTGTGCGCGAGGGTCGAGCCGACCCGCCCACAGCCCATGATCACCACATGCACCGCGTTCCTCCTCAGGGTCCGCACCCGCTCCGACCGGTGAGCGGTCGTCTGCGAGCCTGCCACGTTCCCGGGGCGGGCGCGGACCGACGGTACTCCGCTGGTACACACTTCCGTGATCGGCTACCCCTGCGGGTCCGATCCGGGTGGTCGTACGCTTGGCGGTTGTGGCCAGACCCACCTCGCTGCTGAAGCGGCTGCTCCTCGGTCGACCGTTCCGGTCCGACCGCCTCCAGCACACCCTCCTGCCCAAGCGCATCGCCCTGCCCGTCTTCGCCTCCGACGCCCTCTCCAGCGTCGCGTACGCGCCCGACGAGATCCTGCTGACGCTCTCCATCGCGGGCGCGTCGGCGTACCTCTTCTCGCCGTGGGTCGCCCTCGCGGTCGTCGTGGTCATGTTGACCGTGGTGGCGAGCTACCGCCAGAACGTGCACGCCTACCCGTCCGGCGGGGGCGACTACGAGGTGGCCACCGTGAACCTCGGGCCGCGCGCCGGCGTCGGGGTGGCCAGCGCGCTGCTGGTCGACTACGTCCTGACCGTCGCGGTGTCGGTCTCCTCCGGCGTGGCCAACCTCGGCTCGGTGGTGCCGTTCGTGGCGACCCACAAGGTGGGCGTCGCGGTCACGGCGGTGGTACTGCTGAGCGCGATGAACCTGCGCGGTCTCCGGGAGTCGGGCAAGGCCTTCGCGATCCCGACGTACGGCTTCGTGATCGTGATCGGCGCGATGCTCCTGACCGGCCTGATCCGGATCTTCGTGCTGGGCCACGACCTGCGCGCGCCGAGCGCCGACCTGGTCATCCAGGCCGAGCACAGCGTGACCGGCTTCGCGCTGGTGTTCCTCCTGCTGCGCACGTTCTCGTCCGGCTGCGCCGCGCTCACCGGCGTGGAGGCCATCTCCAACGGGGTGCCCGCGTTCAAGGCGCCGAAGAGCCGCAACGCGGCGACCACGCTGCTGCTGCTCGGCGCCACCGCGGTCAGCATGCTGGTCGGGATCATCTGGCTGTCCCGGCTGACCGGCCTCCAGTTCGTCGAGGACCCGGTGCTGCAGATCGTGTCCGGCCCCGAGGGGTACGTGCAGAAGACGGTGACCACGCAGCTCGGCGAGACGGTCTTCGGCTCCGGGTCGGTGCTGCTGTTCGTGGTGGCCGGGGCCACCGCACTGATCCTCTTCCTGGCCGCGAACACCGCGTTCAACGGCTTCCCGGTGCTCGGGTCGATCCTCGCCCAGGACCGCTACCTGCCCCGGCAGTTGCACACCCGCGGTGACCGGCTCGCCTTCTCCAACGGCATCCTCTTCCTGGCCGTCTTCGCGATCGTGCTGATCGTCGGCTTCCAGGCCGAGGTGACCAGGCTGATCCAGCTCTACATCGTCGGCGTCTTCGTGTCGTTCACGTTGTCCCAGGCCGGCATGATCCGGCACTGGAACCGGCACCTGAAGACCGAACGGGACCCCGAGGCACGCCGGCGGATGGTCCGGTCCCGGGCGATCAACAGCTTCGGCATGGCGATGACCGGCACCGTCCTGGTGATCGTGCTGGTCACCAAGTTCCTGCTGGGCGCGTGGATCGCCATCGCGGCGATGGCGGTCATCTACGGGCTGATGCTGGCCATCCGGCGGCACTACGACCGCGTCGCGGTCGAGCTGGTCCCGGACGAGGGGCGGCCGGTGCTGCCCGCCCGCAACCACGCGGTCGTGCTGGTCAGCAAGGTGCACCAGCCCACGCTGCGGGCGATCGCCTACGCGCAGGCCACCCGGCCGGACAGCCTGACCGCCGTCACGGTCAACGTCGACGACAAGGACACCCGGCAGTTGCAGGCCGAGTGGGAACGGCGGAACGTGCCGGTGCCGCTGACGGTGATCGACTCGCCGTACCGGGAGATCACCCGGCCGATCATCAACTATGTGGCCGACGTCCGCCGGCAGTCGCCCCGCGACGTCGTCACCGTCTTCATCCCGGAGTACGTCGTCGGTCGGTGGTGGGAGAACCTGCTGCACAACCAGAGCGCGCTGCGGCTCAAGGGGCGCCTGCTCTTCGAGCCCGGGGTGATGGTGACCAGCGTGCCGTGGCAGCTCGCCTCGACCGCGAACAAGAACCTGGACCGCCTCGACGCCACGCTCAGCCGTACCCCGGCCCGCGGGCCCCGGGTGGCGCCCCGCGGCACCCTGCCGCCGACCGTCCCGCCGGTGGTCTCCGCCCCGCCCGGGGAGAGCTCCGGCCGCTCGGGCGGCGGCGACGCGCCGGCCGGCGGGGGCAGCCGGTGACGGGCGGCGGCCGCGGGCTGGAGGAGGCCGAGCGGGTCGAGCTGACCGTCGGGGCGGTCGCACCCGGCGGGCACTGCGTCGCCCGCGTCGACGGCCAGGTGGTGTTCGTCCGGCACGCGCTGCCCGGGGAACGCGTGGTGGCCGAGGTCACCGAGGTGCACCGGGGGTTCGTCCGGGCCGACGCGGTGACGGTGCTGGCGCCGGCCCCGGAGCGGGTCGAGCCGCCCTGCCGGTACGCGAAACCCGGCCGCTGCGGCGGCTGCGATCTCCAGCACGTGGCGCCGGAGGCCCAGCTCGACTGGAAGGCGGCGGTGGTTCGCGAGCAGCTCAGCCGCCTCGGCGGGTTGACCGACGCGGAGCTGGACACGCTCGCCGTCCGGGTCACACCGCTCCCGGGCGGTCCGCTGGGCTGGCGCTCCCGGGTCCGGTACGCGGTCGACGCCGCCGGCCGCGCCGGCCTGCTCAAGCACCGCTCGCACGAGGTGGTGCCGATCGACCGGTGCCTGATCGCCCACCCGGCGATCCAGACCCTGCCGGTGCTCACGCCCAGCGGCGCCCGGTGGCCGGACGCGGACGCCGTCGAGACGGTCGCCTCGACCGGCGGGGACCTGGCGGTGACCGCCCTCAGCAACGGGGTGCCCCGGCCGGTGAGCGGGCCGGAGCGGGTCCGCGAGCAGGCTGCCGGCCGCCGGTGGACGTTGCCCGCGTCGTCGTTCTGGCAGGTCCACCCGGCGGCGGCCGACACCCTGGTGGAGGCGGTGCTGGCCCAGCTCGCGCCGCTGCCGGGCGAGACGGCCTGGGACCTGTACGGCGGCGCCGGCCTGTTCGCCGCGGCGCTGGCCGGCCGGGTCGGCGAGGACGGGCGGGTCACGCTGGTCGAGGCGGCCGGGGCGGGCGTCACCGCGGCCCGGGAGAACCTGCGGGACCTGCCCCAGGTCGGGATCGTGCCGGGCCGGGTCGAGGCTGTGCTGGCCCGCCGGCGGGTCACCGGCCCGGTGGACGTGGTGGTGCTCGACCCACCCCGCTCCGGGGCCGGGGCCCGGGTGGTGCGGGCGGTGGCCGCCGCCGGCCCGCGAGCCGTGGCGTACGTGGCCTGCGATCCGGCCGCCTTCGCGCGGGACGTGCGCACCTTCGCCGGGCTGGGCTGGCGGCTGGCCGACCTGCGTGGCTTCGACCTGTTCCCGATGACGCAGCACGTGGAGCTGGTCGGGCTGCTGCTGCCGTCCGGCTGAATGTTAGGAAGGGACCCTTCCTCTACCGCAGACGTTAAGAAGGGACCCTTCCTTGCGCATCGTCGGGTTGATGTCGGGGACGTCGTATGACGGGGTGGATGTGGTTGCGGCCGAGTTCACGCTCGACGGGGACACGCTCTGGTTGACACCGCTCGGGCACCGGGGCATCGACTACGACGACGGGCTGCGGGCCGAGATCGGGGCGTTGCTGCCGCCCGCGGCCACCACCGTCGAGGCGGCCTGCCGGCTGGACAACCGGCTCGGCGAGGTCTTCGCCGAGGCGGCGGCGGTCGGCGTGGAGCTGGCCGGCGGCGCCGTCGACGCGGTCGTGTCGCCGGGGCAGACGGTCTTCCACTGGGTCGAGCGTGGCGTGGTCCGGGGCACCCTCCAGCTGGGCGCGCCGGCGCGGGTGGCGGCCCGGGTGGGCGTACCCGTGCTCAGCGACCTGCGCTCGGCGGACGTCGCGGCCGGTGGTCAGGGCGCGCCGCTGGTGCCGGCCTTCGACGCCCTGCTGCTCGCGCCGGCGCCGGCGGCACGGCCCGGCGACGCCGGGACACCGGACCCGGCGCAGACCGCGCGCGCGGCCCTCAACCTGGGTGGCATAGCGAACCTCACGGTGGTCGCGCCGGGCGCGCCCGTCCTCGGGTACGACGTGGGGCCCGCCAACGCGCTGCTCGACGCGGCCGCTCGCCGCTTCCTCGGCCGGCCGTGCGACCTCGACGGCGCCGTGGCGGCGGCCGGTCGCGTGCACACCGGCCTGCTGGACCTGCTGCTCGCCGAGCCGTACTACGCGGCACCGCCGCCGAAGTCGACCGGCAAGGAGCTGTTCCACGCCGGCTACCTGGACGACCGGCTCGCCGCCCTCGGCGAACCGGTGCCGGTCGACGACCTGCTCGCGACGCTCACCGAGCTGACCGCACGGGTGGTCGCCGCCGAGTGCGACCGGCACGGTGTCGTCGAGGTGGTCGCGGCCGGCGGGGGAGTGCGCAATCCCACACTGACCGCCCGCCTGGCCGCGCTCGGGGCGGGCCGGTGGCGGCTGCGGACCGCCGACGAGCTGGGCGTCCCGGCGCAGGCGAAGGAGGCGTACGCGTTCGCCCTCCTGGGCTGGCTCTCCTGGCACGGGCTGCCCGGCGCCCTGCCGTCGGTGACCGGCGCCACCCGGGCCGCCGTGCTGGGCTCCTGGACGCCCGCCGGCCCCGCGTACGGCGCAGAACCCGCCCGGCCACCGCGCGCGTTGCGGGTGCGCACCTGACCCGGCGCTCAGGGCGACGACCGCGCGGGCGTCGCCGCGCCCCGCGCCGACCTGCGAGGATCCCGGCGGAGCTGCGAAGTGTCGCGAGGCCGATAGACTCTCCGGTCATGAGTGTTGAACAGGACACGGCCCACCACGCCGGGCTGCTGGCCGCCGTGCGCGGTCCGCAGGACGTCAAGCGGATGTCCGCCGAGCAGCTGGGCATCCTCGCCGCCGAGATCCGTGACTTCCTGGTCGCCAAGGTTTCCCGCACCGGCGGTCACATCGGCCCCAACCTGGGCGTCGTGGAGCTGACCCTCGCCCTGCACCGGGTCTTCGACTCCCCCCGGGACCGGCTCCTGTTCGACACCGGCCACCAGGCGTACGTGCACAAGATCCTCACCGGCCGGCAGGTCGGCTTCGACAAGCTGCGCCAGCGCGGCGGGCTCTCCGGCTACCCGAACCAGGCCGAGAGCGAGCACGACCTGATCGAGAACTCGCACGCCTCCACCGCCCTGTCGTACGCCGACGGCCTCGCCAAGGCGTACGCCCTGCGCGGCGAGTCGCGCGCGGTGGTCGCCGTGGTCGGCGACGGCGCGCTCACCGGTGGCATGTGCTGGGAGGCGTTGAACAACATCGCCACCGCCGGCAACCCCCTCGTGATCGTGGTCAACGACAACGGCCGGTCGTACTCGCCGACCATCGGCGGCCTCGCCGACCACCTCTCCTCGCTGCGGCTCAACCCCGGCTACGAGAAGGTGCTCGACACCGTCAAGGAGGCCCTCGGCTCGACCCCGCTGGTCGGCAAGCCGATGTACGAGGTGCTGCACGCGGTCAAGAAGGGCATCAAGGACGCGGTCGCCCCGCAGGCCATGTTCGAGGACCTCGGCATCAAGTACGTGGGCCCGGTCGACGGGCACGACGTCGCCGCCGTCGAGGGCGCGCTGCGCGCCGCGAAGAACTTCGGCGGCCCGGTGATCGTGCACGCGGTCACCCGCAAGGGGTACGGCTACCGCCCGGCCGAGGAGGACGAGGCGGACTGCCTGCACGGCCCCGGTGGCGCCTTCGACGTCGAGACGGGTCAACTGGTCGCCGCGCCGTCGGTGAAGTGGACGCACGTCTTCGGCGAGGAGCTGGTCGCGATCGCCGACGAGCGGCCCGACGTGGTGGGCATCACCGCCGCCATGGCCGAACCGACCGGCATCGCCAAGCTCGCCCGCAAGCACCCGGAGCGGGTGTACGACGTGGGCATCGCGGAGCAGCACGCCGCCACCTCGGCCGCCGGCCTCGCGATGGGCGGCCTGCACCCCGTGGTGGCCGTCTACGCGACCTTCCTGAACCGGGCGTTCGACCAGGTCCTGCTGGACGTGGCGATGCACCGGCTGCCGGTGACCTTCGTGCTCGACCGCGCCGGGATCACCGGCCCCGACGGGCCGAGCCACTACGGCATCTGGGACATGTCCGTCTTCGGCGTCGTGCCGGGCCTGCGCATCGCCGCCCCCCGGGACGCCGCCACGCTCCGCGAGGAGCTGCGCGAGGCGGTCGCCGTCGACGACGGGCCGACCATCGTCCGCTTCCCGACCGGCGCCGTCGCCGCCGACCTGCCGGCGCTGCGCCGGGTCGGGCCGGTCGACGTGCTCGCCGAGTCGCCGCGCACCGACGTGCTGCTCGTCGCGGTCGGCTCCTTTGGCCAGCTCGGCATGGAGGTGGCCACCCGGGTCGCCGAGCAGGGCTACGGCGTCACCGTGGTCGACCCGCGTTGGGTCCGGCCGGTCCCGGCCGAACTGGTCGAGCTGGCCGCCGCGCACCGCCTCGTGGTCACCGTCGAGGACGGCGTCCGGGTCGGCGGCGTCGGGGACGCGCTCGCCCAGGCGCTGCGGGACGCCGACGTCCAGGTGCCGTTGAAGGACCTGGGTGTGCCGGCCGCGTGGCACCCGCACGGCACCCGCGCGCAGATCCTCGCCGACCTCGGCCTGACCGCCCAGGACGTGGCCCGTGACGTCACCGGCTGGATCTCCCGCCTCGACGTCGAGCCCGTCGAGCCGGTCGTCGCCACGGACGACGCCGCGGCACCGAACTGATCCTGGCTCTCCCGACGGCGGGCGCCCCACCCGGGGCCGCCCGCCGTCGCCGCTAACCGGGGGCGGTCAGGGAGCGGTAGTGGGTCTTGTCGGCGGTGGCCAGGCTGACCGTCAGGCGGTCCGCGCCGAGGGGAAGGACCGCCAGGCCGGGGCGGTCGACCAGGCGTGGCGTGCCGGGCGGGATCGACAGCGAGGTCTCGCGGTTCGACCGCCAGGTCAGCACGGCCAGCGGCCGTCCGGGCAGCGGCAGCACGTACGCCTGCAACGGCGCCGCCCGGTCGGCGGGTGACGCCACCGGCGTGCCGCCGGCCGGCCGGTACACCACGGCCGTCATCGTGCCGTCGGCCGTCTCCCAGGTGAGCTGCTGCACCTCGCCGGGCTGGCCGCCGCCGACCGCGAGTTCGCCCACGGTGCGGACGGCCAGCTTCGCCATCGGCCAGGACGCCGGCACCGAGTCCCGGGATTCCCGGTCGCCGACCCGCCGCCGGACACTGCCGAACGGGCCGTCCTCGCCGGCCAGCGAACAGGTGTCCAGACCGGCCAGGGCGCGCCGGCCGGAGCCGGCCTCGTCGCGTACCAGGGGGTACCGCGGTGCCTCCGTGCCGGTGCCGAGGTCGAGCAACCGGTCGGTGGCCCGGCCCCGGGGCAGGGACTCGGTGGCGCGCAGGGTGGCCGTCACCGGCACCGCGGCGCAGGCCGGCACGCCGACCGGCCCGCTCAGGCCGTCGGTGACCGCGAGAGCACGGCCGTCCGGGCCGAGCACCCGCTGGACCCGGGCGGACACCAGGTAGCGCCGCCCCTCGGCGGTGCGCACCGGCAGCACGTCCGAGTAGACCAGGTAGCCGGGATCGGTGTACTCGGTGGCGTGGGTGACCGCGTACCGCCCGTCCCGCGCCGTGACCTGGAGCAGCCACGAGGCGCTCTCGCCCGGCACGCTCGCGGCGACCAGGGCCAGCGGCGCGCCGTCGACCTCACCGGCCCAGAGGACACCGGAGGAGGGCAGGTGCACCCGGTCGTCGACGGGTGACCGCCAGTCGCGGACCGCGGCGGTCACGGCCGCCGTCATCTCCGCGTTCCCGGCGAGGGCGCCCCGCGCCGGCCAGACGGTGAGCGAGCCGTCCCGGCTGTCGTAGCCCGCCCGCAGGTCGCCCGGCTGCCGGTCGGCGACCGGCCCGCAGGCGGTCACGGTCGTCAGCAGGGCCAGCAGGGCGGCGACCGTCCTGCCGGGCCGGCGAGCTGGAGCCACCTGTCCGCCCCCTCGTCCGCCTCGACCATCGTCTGCGAAGCGCCATAGTACGAGATGCCACGCCCGGCCCGTTCACCGCCCACATGGGACCCTCCGGTGACTTTGGTGTGAATTTACCCGCTCGGGTAGACTCCGCCGACTGTGACGCCTGCCGACACCCGCGCCGAGCCCGACCGGGAAACCGCCGCTCCGGCCGGCCCCGATCCACTCGCCCCCGACGTGGACGGCGCGGCCGGCGCCGACGGCGCCACGGTGAACGGACGTACGCCCTCGGTGACCGCACCGGCGCCGACGCCCGCCCCCGTTCTCCCCCTGCTCCGCCGGCTGCCGCGGTGGACGCCCCGCCGGCAGCACCTCGCGGTGGTCGGTGCGTTCCTGCTCGCCGCGCTGTGGGTGACCAGCCGGATCTGGGCCGACCCGGCCGGCCGGGTGGCCGCGCTCTACAGCAGCGACCCGGCCCAGGTGCAGTTCTTCCTGGCCCACTCGGTACGCGTGGTGCTGCACGGCGAGTTCCCGTTCTTCACCGAGCAGTTCAACTACCCGGACGGGGTCAACCTGATGGCCAACACGGCCATCCTCGCGCTCGGCATCCCGATGGTGCCGGTGACCCTCCTCTTCGGCCCGGCGGTGACGTTCGTGCTGCTGGTGACGCTCGCCCTCGCCGGCACCGCCACCGCCTGGTACGTCGTGCTCTCCCGGCACGTCGTCCACAGTCGGCTGGGCGCGGCCGTCGGCGGCTGGTTCTGCGGGTTCTCGCCGGCGATGCTGTCGCACGCCAACTGGCACCCCAACATCATCAGCCAGTTCCTGCTGCCGTTCATCGTGTGGCGGGTGCTGGTCATCACCCGCTCGCGCCGCCCGTACCGCGACGGGGCGCTGCTGGCCCTGCTGGTGACCGTCCAGGCGTTCATCAACGAGGAGATCCTGCTCTTCACCGCCCTGGCCTGCGGGGTGTTCCTGCTCGCGGTGGTGGCCCAGCGTCCGGCGCTGTGGTCGGCGGCCTGGCGTCCCCTGCTGAAGGCGCTCGCGACCTGCACCGCCGTGGCGGGGTCGCTGCTGGCGTACCCGCTGTACGTCCAGTTCGCCGGGCCGATGGCGTACCACGGCCTGAGTGACGCGGTACGCGACTACGGCAACGACATCGCCGCCTTCGTCGCCCAGGGGTCGCCGACCCTCGGCGGCCACCAGCGGGCCAACGTCAACCTCGCCCCGAACTACTCCGAGGAGAACGCCTTCTTCGGGTGGAGCCTCGCCCTCATCGCCGTCGGCATCGTGCTCTGGCTGCGGAACGAGGTCGTGGTCCGGGCGCTCGCGGTGACCGGGGTGTTCTTCGCGGTGCTGTCGCTCGGGGAGCGGGTCTCGTGGTGGGACCGGGAGATCGCCGTCGGGCCCTGGGAGTGGCTGGTCCGGCTGCCACTGCTCGACGCGGTCGTGCCGACCCGGTTCGGGCTCATCACCTCCGTGGTCGTCGGCCTGCTGCTCGCGCTCGCCGTCGAGCGCTCCCGCACGCTGCCGGTGGAACGACGTACCCTGCGGACACTCACCGCCGCCGGGCTGGTCCTCGCACTGCTGCCGATCGCGCCGATGCCCCTGCAGGTGACGTCGCGACCGGCGGTGCCCGACTTCATCACCGCCGACCGGTGGCGCGGCTACGTCGGCCCGGACCAGACGCTGGTGCCGATCCCGGTGCCGAACATGGGCAACACCCACGGCATGCGCTGGGCCGCCGCGACGAACCTCGACTTCAAGATCCCCGGTGGCTACTTCCTGGCCCCGCGCAACGGCAACACCGGCGACCCGGGTCGCTTCGGCGGCCGGCCGAGCGGCATCGGGCAGCTGCTGGAGGAGGTCGCCACCACCGGGCGTACGCCGAAGCTGGACGACCGGCAGCGCCGGCGCTCGCTAGACGACCTGCGGTACTGGCGGGCGGCGATCCTGGTGCTCCCGCTGGACCAGCACCATGCCGAGCCACTGCGCCAGACCGTCGAGCAGTTGGTCGGCCCGGGCCGCCGGGAGCTGGACGTCTGGATCTGGGACGTCCGCACGTTGACCGACGCGACGGCCTGATGTCGGTCCGCACCACGGCCGACACCCGACCGGGCGGACGTCCCCGGCTGCCGGTGTGGACCCCCGCCCGCACCGGACCGGACGGGCGCTCGCGGCTGCCCTCGTGGATGCCGGACGCCCTGGTGGTCGCCGGTTACGTCGCCCTCGCGGCGCTGCTCACCGCGCGGCAGTGGGGCCGGCCGGACCGGCTGTTCCACCAGGCCGGCGACCAGATCCTGTTCGAGTGGATGCTCGCTCGTGCGGCGCGGGCCGTGGTCGACGGGGAGAACCCGTTGTACGGCACGGCGCTCAACGCCCCGGACGGCGTCAACCTGATGGCCAACACCTCGGTGCTGGGGCTGGGGGTGCCACTCACCCCGGTGACCCTGTTCCTCGGGTCGCAGGTGGCGTTCCTGGTGGCCGTGGCGGCCTGCCTCGCCGGCACCGCGACCGCCTGGTACGTGCTGCTGCGGCGCCGGTTCGTCGACTCCCGGGTGGCCGCGGCGCTGGGCGGTCTCGTCTGCGGTTTCGCCCCCGGCATGGTCGCCCACGCGGGCGCGCACCTGCACATGGCGGCCCAGTTCCTGGTGCCCGCGATCCTGGCGGCGGTGTTCCCCGCCGACGGCCGCCGCGTCGTCCGGCCCGGGGTGTGGCTCGGTCTCCTCGTGGCGTACCAGGCGTTCCTCGGCGAGGAGGTGCTGCTCTTCCTCGCGCTCGCCGCCGGGGTGTTCGTGCTGGCGTACGCCGCCGCGGACCGGCGCGCGGCCCGGGCGGCGGCGCCCGCACTGCTCGGCCGGCTCGGTGTGGGCACGGCGGTGGCGGCGCCGCTGCTGGCGTACCCGCTGTGGTTCCAGTTCGCCGGCCCGGGCAGCTACCAGGGGATGCCGTTCCACGCCGACACGTTCCAGTTGGACCTGGCCTCCTACACCGCCTCGGCGCGGCAGACCGTCCTCGGCGACGAGTACCTGCCCGGGCTGCTCGCCCCCAACCCCACCGAGGAGAACTCCTTCTTCGGGCCGGGCCTGCTGGTCCTCGCCGTGGTCGCCGTCGTCTGGCTCCGGCGTCGGCCGCTGGTCCGGGCACTCGCCGCCTGCGGCGTGCTGTTCGCGCTGCTGTCACTCGGTACCGAGGTACGCCTCGACGGCGAGTCGACCGGGCTTCCCGGGCCGTACCGGCTGCTCGTCGGCGTACCCCTGCTCGACCTCGCGGTGCCCGCCCGCCTGGCCCTGGTCTGCGTGCCGGTGCTCGGCATCCTGCTCGCCCTCGCGACGGATCGGGTCCGCGCCGCCACCGCCGGCGCCCCGGGGCCGGCCGGCGGCGGCGCGGATCCGTCCGACGCCCCTGCGGGAGCGGCCGGCGGCGGTCCGGAGCCGGCCGGCGGTCGGGGCTCCAACTCCGGGTTGGTGGCCCACGCCCGGCCCGCCGTGCCGGTGCGGCTGCTCTGGGGCGGCGCGGTCGCGGCCGCGTTGCTTCCGCTGGCGCCCACGCCGATCCGGACCGTGCCGGTCTGGCCGGTGCCGGCCTTCGTCGCCGACGGCGGCTGGCGGGCGTACGTCCCGCCCGGCCGGACCGTCGTGCCCGTGCCGCCGGTGACCGGCGCCGGGGCGAGCCCGGGAATGCTCTGGTCGGCGCGCACCAAGCTGGCCTTCGACGCGCCCGGCGGGTTCTTCATCGGCCCGACCGCGGCGGAGGACCCGACCGCCCGCTGGGGCGCCCCGGACCGTCCCACGTCGGTGCTGCTGCGCCGGGTCGCGGAGACGGGCGAAATGCCGGCCGTGACCGACCTCGAGCGCCGGCAGGCGGTCGAGGACCTGCGGCACTGGCGCGCCGCCGTGGTCGTCCAGGGTGGACTGCACCTGGGTTACCCGGTCAAGCACACGCTCGACGCGCTGCTCGGGCCGGGCCGCGAGGTCGGCGGCGCGTGGGTGTGGGACGTTCGGCCGCTAATCGGCTGACGCGGCGCGGCGCCGTTAGGAAGGGACCCTTTCACTACCGCAGGCGTTAACAGGGGGCCCTTCCTTTCACCGCACCAGGGGGCGGACGTCCCAGAGCCAGACGTCGTCGACGCGCTGCGGCGGGCCGAGCAGGGCGGTCATCAGGTCGCGCAGCACCGCCTCCCGGGGGTGGGCGCCGAGGACCACCACCGAGGCCCGCCAGAACCGCAGGTCCTCGACCGCCTGCCGGCGGTGCTCGTCGGTGACGTTCGGCGTGGCGTTGCGGTCCATCGTCGTGTAGACGAGCGTGCTCGTCGGGCGGTTCGGCGCGCCGAAGACGCCCTCGCCCTTCTCGTTGGGGCCGATGAAGTAACCGCCCGGGATCGGGAAGGCCTGCCGGGTCAGCGCGCTCCAGCGCAGCGTGGGCAGGCCGTGCACGTTGCTCGGGATCGGCACCGGCACCAGCGTCCGGCCCTCCGGAACGTACGGGCGCCAGCCGCCCGCGGTGATGAAGTGCGGCGGCGGCTCGACCGGCTGGGCGGGCAGCGGACGCGGGAACAGCGGCAGGACGGCGAGCGCGATGGCCGCGTACCCGATCGGGCGCAGCCAGCGCCGTCGCGTCGCCCGGCCGCCCTCGCCGGTGCGGGGGGCGGGCACCGGCGGACGGCCGGCGCCGGACACCGCTTCCCAGGCCACGGCGAGCAGGACGCCGACGGCGGCCACCACCACCAGGCTCAGCCGGGTCGGCATCATCATCTCGACCAGCGGCACGTCGTCGGGGATGTACGCCCACGGGCCGTCGGTCCCGGTCTCCACGCCGTCGAAGCGGATCTTCGGGCCGAGCGACGCCACCGTGAACAGCACCGTCAGCACGGCCAGGATGCGGACGGTCACGGACCGGGCGGCCAGCAGCACCAGGGCCACCGCCGCCAGCACGACCAGCGGCCAGCCGAACCAGGTGTTCTGCTCGGTCAGCCCGATCGTCCGTTCCACGGCCTCGTCGCCGGCGATCGTGTCGCGGGGGAAGGTGACGAACGCCTTCAGGTCCTCGCCCCAGTTGTGGAAGACCCCGCCCTGCAGACCACGGTAGGACTGTGGACCGTTGAACTGGAACCAGATCGGGTACGCGGTGAGCAGCAACGCCAGACCGCCGCCGGTGCCGAGCGCGGCGGCGAAGGTGCCCGCCTGCCGCCACGCGGCCCGGGGCCGCATCGCCGCGTACGCCACGACGACGACCAGGCAGGCCAGCGCGGTCAGCAGCAGCATCTCCTCGTTGACGAAGATCTGGTACGCGACCAGCAGGCCGAGCACGACGCCGTTGCGCCGCCACCGGCCCGGCTCGCCCAACCGCATCACCCGCAGCACGATCAGCGGGAGCAGGAAGTTGGAGACGAAGTTGGGTTGGCCGTTGGCGTGGTGCACGATCCCGGGCGCGAAGCCGAGGAACGCTCCGCCGACGAACGCCGCCGCCCGCGACCGCACCAGGTGGCGCGACAGCACCCAGTACGCCGTGGCGGCGGTGGCCGAGAGCGCGGCGCCGAGGTAGAGCGCGTACATCACCTGCGGGCCGACCAGCATGGTCAGCGGCGCCAGCGGCAGGGTCACCCCGAGCAGCGAGGTGTTCGCCATCATGTTGACCCCGTCCGGGGCGTTCTGGCGGCTGGTGAAGAGCGGGTTCTCCAGGTGCCGCACCGAGTACGCCCCGTGCGAGAACAGCCACTCGAACCAACTGTGGTCGGTCGGCAGGTGGGAGGAGACGCGGTTTTGCACGTCCACCCAGTAGTTGAGGCAGACCAGCACGCCGAGCGCGACGTAGACGCCGACGGCCAGCACGTCGGCGCGGGCGGGCCGCCACCGGGCCCCGCGCGACGACGGCGCCGCGGCGGGCTCGGTAACGGTCTTCAACGAGGGGTGAACCACCGGCACAGCCACGACGCGCCATCGTACAGGTGGGATCCGCCGGAATTGCCGTCCCCGTACGCGCCTGGCCGGATTGCCGGACGGTGATTCGTGCCGCGCCGCCGCGTGACGTGGGCGGGCCGGTGCGACGGGCCGGGACCGGACGGACTGGACGGACCGGTTGCGCATACGCTTCCATCGCCGGCTGAGCCGGAGCCGGGATCCGGCGCGGACGGCCGCCGGGAGGGGGTGTCGGATGACCCTGATCGACCTGGGTGATCTGCGCGACGCCGAGCGACCCGAACCGCCCGCCCGCCGGCCCCGGCCGGCCGCCAACCGGCTGCCGGGTTTCCTCGCGGTGCTGCTGCTCGCCCTGCTCACGCTTGCCGCCGCCACCCCACCGCCCGGCCGGGTCGCCGTCGTCGTGCCGGCCCGGCTCGGGGTCGACCGGCTCGTCGCCGGGAACCTGCTGCTCGTGGTGGACCCGCCCAGCCGGGAGCGGACGCCGCGGTCGATGGCGGCGTACCGGCTGCCCGGCGGTGAACCGGCGTGGCGGGCGCCGCTGCCGGTGGACGGCCGGTTCTGGGGTGTGTCCGCCCGGGCGGAGGACCTGCTGCTGATCAGCGGGTACGAGGTGCCGCCCGAGGGCCGGGGCACGGTCACCGTCGCGCTGGACGCGGCGACCGGGGCGTACCGCTGGCAGCAGCCCGGCGCGGCGCTGGGGGTGAGCGGCGGCGGCCTGCTGCTGGAGGACTTCAGCCGGGAGGGCCGGGGCACCCTCCGGGCCGTCGACCCCTGCTGCGGTACGCCGCGGTGGACGGTCGACGTGCCGGCGGGAGAGGTCGGGTACCGGTTCACCCCCGCCGGACTGGACCGGGTGGTTTTCAGCGATCCCCGGGGACGGGTCGAGGTGCGGGACGCCGTCACCGGCGCGGTCCTCGTCGCGGCCGACCTGTGGTCCACCGCCGAGCGGCCGTACCGTTCCACGCAGATGGTGGGGGACCTGCTGGTGACCATCGGGGGTACGCCTCCGCTGATGACCGCGTACGGGGTCGACCGGTTGGACCGCCGGTGGCGGGCGACGGTGCCGGACGCGTCGCTCGTGCTGGACTGCGGTGGCGTGATCTGCGGCCAGACGCGGTCCGGGACGCTGTGGGCGGTGGACCCGGCGACCGGCCGTCCGCTGTGGACCCGGCCGGGCTGGGACACGATGTGGGCGGCTCCCGGGCGGCTGGTCGTCGTCCGGGCCCCCGGTACGGGCACCGGGCCGGCGGACCTGGCGGTGCTCGACCCGGTCACCGGCCGGGTCCGGGCAGAGCTGGGCAGGTGGGAGTTCGCCCAGCAGGAGCCCGGTCACGGTCGGCTGCTCGCGGTCCGTCCGCACCCGGCCGGCGGGCTGCTCGTCGCCGAGATCGACGCGGCGGCGGCCACCGTCCGGGTGCTCGACGTGCTACCCGAGGCGTCCGGCGACTGCCACGCGATTGTCGGCGGTGTGTTGTGCCGGCGGCCCGACAGCTCCATCGGGCTGTGGCGGCTGCGCCGCTGACTCACCAGTTGGCCTGGGCCGGCGGCACCGGCAGCGGCACCTCGGGCGGGCGGACGACGTACGCGACTCCACCGCTGCCCGACTGCCAGGCCCAGGCGAACGCGTCGCGGCCCACGATGCGGCGTACGCCCTCGTCGTCCGGGGCGTACGGGTCGTTGAGCACCGGGTCGCCGCCGGCGGTGAACCCGACGAGCACCACCAGGTGCCCGGCGGTGTCGTAGTCCAGCCCGGGGACCTCCCCGGCGCGGAACGAGGCCGAGACGATCAGCGGGACACCGGCGGCGACGAACGCCTCCGCCTCGGTCAGTGACCGGAGCCGCGTGACGAACGCGTCCATTCCGTGCACTCCGGCGTACGCGGTGTTGAACGGCCAGTTCCCGGTGCCCGCGTACGCGTGGTCGAAGCAGTGCCGGGCGGCGTGCACCACCACCGGCCGGGGGCCGGGCGGCGTCACCCACGCGTAGCGCTCCGGCGCCGGTTCCGCGCCCCAGTACGCGAGGACCATCGACGTGCAGGTCGGGCTGCACCAGGAGTCGCCGCCGCCGGCCCACTGGGGGTGGGTGTCGGCGTGGACGCGCTGGGAGTAGCGGGGGACGTCGAGCACGGTGCCCCAGGCCGGGCCCGGGGTGTCCGCCCCGCCCGGCGCCGGGCCACCGTCGTCCGGCCGGGACGCCGGGCCGGTCGCGACCGCGCCGACGGTACGCAGGACCGGCCCGGCCACCGCGTCGTCGGGTCGGAGCAGGGTCACCCGGAGCTGCCAGCCCGTCGCCGTGGTGGACAGCACCAGGGTGTCGGTGTCCACCGTGGCAGGCGCGTCCCGCTGCCCGGGGATCGAGGTGCGGCGGACGGCGTGGTCGTCGGCGGCCCACTCGGCCAGCACGTACCACCTCGTGGCCGGCGCGCCGTCGTGCCAGCCGCGCAGCTCGACCCGGAGCCAGCCGTCGCCCGGGGTGTCCGCCGTCCACGAGGGCACCACCTCGCGGACCCCGAAGCCGGTCGGCACCGGCGGTGAGGTCCAGCTCCCGGCGGCGTACCGCCGGACCCGGCCGTCCGGGCGGCGGTGCGACCCGCGGTCGGCCCCGCCGTCGAGCACCAGGCCCCGGTCCGTGCCGCGCAGCCCGGTGGCGGTGCCGAGGTGCAGGTCGGCCGGGAACCGGAAGCTCCGGTAGGCGACGTCCCGTCCCGCCGTGTCGGTCATGGCACCACCGTTCCGTTACTCGTTGCCGGCAGCATCGCGTACGCCGAAGGTTTTCTGCAACCGGTACCGGCGCGGACCCGGGCTTGGCGGGCGGCACTAGGTTGTCGGGTGGTCGGGCGCGAGGAGGCCGGGATGCGGGTACTGGTGGTCGAGGACGAACGCAACCTCGCCGACGCGATCGCGCGGGGGTTACGCAAGCGCGGCATGGCGGTGGACGTCGCGTACGACGGCGACAGCGGCCACGAGATGGCCTTCGTCACCCGGTACGACGTGGTGGTGCTCGACCGGGACCTGCCCGGCGTGCACGGTGACCAGATCTGCGCCGAGCTGGCCGCCTCGGGTGCGCTGACCCGGGTGCTGATGCTGACCGCGAGCGGGACGGTCGCGGACCGCGTCGAGGGGTTGCAGTTGGGCGCCGACGACTACCTGCCCAAGCCGTTCGCGTTCGACGAACTGGTCGCCCGGGTGCAGGCGCTCGGCCGGCGCGCCACCCCGGCCGCCCCGCCGGTGCTGGAGGTGGCCGACCTGGTGCTCGACCCGGCCCGCCGGGTGGCCACCCGGGGCGGCGTGCCGGTCGACCTGACCAACAAGGAGTTCGGCGTGCTCTGCGAACTGCTCAAGGCGCGCGGCGCCGTCGTCTCCAGCGAGGAGCTGCTGGAACGGGTCTGGGACGCGAACACCGACCCGTTCACCACCATCGTCCGCGTCACCGTGATGACGCTGCGGAAGAAGCTCGGTGATCCGCCGCTGATCGAGACCGTGGTCGGGGCGGGCTACCGCGTCGCCGAGGCGGCGTCATGACGCGCGGTCGCCGGCTGCGGCCCACCCTGCGACTGCGGCTCACGCTGCTCAACGGCGTCCTGCTGGTGGGCGCCGGCGCCATCCTGGTGCTGCTCGCGTGGCTGCTGGTCCGCGACGCGCTGCGCCCCACCGACGAGCTGCTCCCCGGCACCACGGTGGTGCTGGCCGACGGCCGGTCCCTGGACGCCGCGCAGTGGCAGCGGCAACTGGTCGACGCGGCGAGCCGGGAGCTGCTGGCGAAGGGCCTCGCCGCGCTGCTGGCGATCGGCGTCGTCGGCGTGGCCGGCGCGTACGCGGTCGCCGGGCGGGCGCTGCGGCCGCTGCACCAGGTGACCGCCACCGCCCGGCGGCTCGGCGAGACCACCCTCGACCAGCGCATCGGATACTCGGGGGCGGACGACGAGGTCGCCGAGCTGGCGCAGACCTTCGACGCGATGCTCGACCGGATCACCGCCGCCTTCGAGGCGCAGAAGCGGTTCGTCGCCAACGCCTCGCACGAGCTGCGAACCCCGCTCGCCGTGATGCGTACCGAAATCGACGTGACGCTCAGCGACGACGAGGCGGACCCGGCCGAGTACCGCCGGATGGCCACCGTGGTCCGGGACGCCTCCGAACGCGCCAACGGGCTGGTCGACGCGCTGCTGGTGCTGGCCCGCAGCGAAGCGCAGGCCGGCCGCCGCCTTGCCCGGCGGACGGAGTGCGACCTGGCCGCCGCCACCGCCAACGCCCTGTCGGCGGTACGCCGGGAGGTGGAGCGCATCGGCCTGCGGGTGCAGACGTCGCTGGAATCGGCGCCGGTGGTCGGTGACCCCGGGCTCCTCGACCGGCTCGCCGGCAACATCATCGAGAACGCGGTCCGCTACAACCACCTGCACGGCCGCCTCTGGCTGCGGACCGGGTCGGACGGCCGGCGGTCCTGGCTGGTGGTGGGCAACACCGGTTTCGAGGTGGACCAGGCCGACGTGCCGGGGCTGTTCGAGCCGTTCCGGCGGGGCGGTCGGGAGCGGACCGGCGCCCGGGGCTCCGGACTCGGGCTCTCCATCGTGCGGGCCGTCTGCGACGCGCACGGCGGCACGGTCAACGCGATCGCGCAACCGGGCGGCGGCCTGGAGGTGACGGTGACGCTGCCGGCGGCGGACGTCGGGCCGGACCCCGACGCGACGCTGTGACGCCGACCGGTGACCGTGCCGGCACCGGGTTGTCGGTCGTCCGGCCCCGATGTGAAGATCATGCGGTCAGCCCGATGACGGAAGGGGGTGCGTCGATGTTCACCAGGACCTGTTCCGCGCCCCGCCGCCCGCACCGCTGACGTCTCGCGCGGGGCCTCCGACACGACGAGGAGTCACCCGTGACCGCACGGATCCACGACATCGGCATCGACTGCCGCGACACGTACGCCCTGGCCGGCTTCTGGGCCCAGGTCTTCGACTGCCCCCGGCAGCCGGACGACCTCCCCGGTGACCCGGAGGCGATGCTGCTGCCCGAGGGCGGGCCGGAGGTGCTGTTCCTGGCCGTTCCGGAGGGCAAGACGGTCAAGAACCGCCTGCACCTCGACCTGGAGCCGACCGACCGGACCCGCGACGAGGAGGTCGCCCGCCTGCTCGGGATCGGCGCGACGCACGTCGCCGACCACACCCGCCCGGACGGCTCGGGCTGGGTCGTGCTCGCCGACCCGGAGGGCAACGAGTTCTGCGTCCTGCGCAGCGCCGCCGAACGCGCCGCCGCTCAGGGCTGAGGCACTGACGGGCCGGGCCCCGCCCAGGTGGTGGACGGGGCCCGGTCGGTCCGGTTCGACGTCAGGACTTCTGCTCGATCTGGCCGCGCATGGTGGCCAGCTCCTTCTGCACGTCCGCGCCCGTCTTGAAGTAGACCATGATCATGCCGAGGCTGCCCTTGTCGCTCCAGACACAGACGCCGATCGGGACGCCCTTGGCCTGGGCATCGCCGCACTTGGCCTCCCCGCCGAGCGGTCCCGGGTCCACCGAGGACATCTCACCGACCTGGATATCGCTCTGCCGGGCTCCGGTGATCGTCTCGTCGAGGGTCTTCGTCGGGTCGGTGTTGAGGCCCGAGGCGGCAGCCACCATCACCAGGTCCTGCTTCGCGGGGTCACCGTAGAAGGCCCCGACGGTGCTCGTGGCGTCCGGAAGGGACTTGTTCAGCTCGGCCTCCAACTGCCGGCTGATGTCCTGGAGGTTGGCGTCGGTGACCTTCGGCCGGCCGGCGAGCGTGTCCGGCTCGACGACCCGGATCTTCGTGGCGTCGACGGTCTCCTTGACCTCGTCCTTGACGGCGAAGAAGGCGACCGCGGCCCCGCCCAGACAGAGCACGAGCACGGCTGCGAGCACGATCAGCAGGACCTTGCCGGCCGACCGCTTCTTCGGCGGCGGCACCGCGCCGAACGGCTGACCGGGCGCGCCTGGTACGGGCGGCGGGAAGCCGCCGGGCTGCTGCTGCGGCGGCGGGTATCCGCCGGGCTGCTGGGGTGCCGGGTACGCGCCCGGCTGCTGCGGGGGCGGGTAGGCGCCCGGCTGTGAGCCGTACGGGGCGCCGCTGCCCGGCTGGGAAGGGTACGGATTGACTGGCGGCTGGGACATGGTCAGCTCCAGGTCTTCGACAACGCGACGCGTGAGCTTAGCGAGCGTGGTCCCGGCGCCACCGTCCGCCGCCCGCCAAGGTGATCAATTCGCCGGTGGGCCGGGCGGGTCAACGTTCCCGTCGAGATGCCGACCCCGCCGCGGCCTGTACTGGTCAGGAGCGCTTCTCGACCTGCCCCCGGATCGAGGTGAACTCGGACTTCGCCTTGCTGGCGGACGAGAAGAACATCACGATCATGCCCACGCTGCCCTGGTCGGCCCAGACGCAGACACCGAGGTCGATGTCGGAGGCGCTGCCGTCGCCGCACTTCGCCACGCCGCCGAGCGGGCCGGGGGACACGGTGGACATCCGCCGGACGTTCAGCTCGGCGGAGAGCGCCTTGACGGCGTCGTCCAGCTCCCGCTTGGGGTCGAGGACGAAACCCGAGGCGCCGGCGATCATCACCATGTCCTGCTTCTCGGGGCTGCCGTAGAAGGCGCCGACCGCGCCGCTCTCGCTGCGTACCGTCGCCTTCATGTCCCGGACCATCTCGTCGGCCAGGGCCCGCAGCTCCGGGTCGGTGCTCTTCGCCCGCCCACCGAGGGTCTTCGGCGCGACGAGCCGGACGCGCGGCTCCGAGCTGGGCTCGGCCGACGAGGTCCCCTCCTCGGCCGCCGGGGTCCCGTCCTCGGCGGCGGGCCGCGGCGTGGCGTCCCCGCTCGGTGCCGAGGACGAAACCGGTGCGGGATCCTCGTCGCTCCCGGACAGGGCGACGTAGGCGAGGCCGCCACCACCGAAACACAGCACCAGCAGGCCCACCAGGCCCAGCGACAGCACCAGCGGAAGCTTGGACCGCCGGCCCGGCGCACCGCTGGGCACCTCTCCGCCGGGCGGCGGCGGAAACGCACCCGGTTGGGGGTACGGGCTGCTCCCCGCCGGCTGGCCGTAGGAGGGGCCACCGGGCGTGGGCTGGCCGTAGCCGGGCGCGCCGGGGGTGGGCTGGCCGTAGCCGGGCGCGCCGGAGGTCGGCTGGCCGTAGCCCGGGCCGCTGGTCGGCTGGTCGGCCGGGGGGACCGCGGCGAACACCTGGGTGGGCTGGTCGGCGGGTGCGGACGGCCGCGACTCCGACTGCGGGCCGGGCCAACCGCCCGCGGCGGGGGCCGGCGGGTTCCCGCTGCCCGTGGCCCGCCACGTCTCCGCCGTTGGCTGCCAGCCGCCGGGCGGGGTGGGCGGCGGTGTGGCCTCCGGCCAGGAGCGCGTCGGCGGGGTCTGCGGCGGCGTCGGCCAGGCGGTCGTCGGCGGAGCTGCGGGCCGGGTCGGGTCGGCCCAGCCCTCCTGCGGCGGCGGTGGCTGCCAGCCACCCGCCGGCCCGGCGCCACCCGCGGGAGTCGAGCCGGGAGCCGGCCAGCCACCCGGCTGCGGCTCGTGGGCACCGGCGCGCGACCCCCATTGGCCCGGTGGCTCGTGGGCACCGGCGTGCGGCCCCCACTGGCTCGGGGGCGGAGGAACAGGGGGCGGGGAACCGGGGTGCGAGCCGCGCTCCGGTTGCCCGGACCAGGGGTCGACCGGCGGTGAGGACATGACATCAGCTCCAGGCGCGAAGATGCGAACGGGTGATCGTAGCGGGCCCGCGGGCGGTTCCGCTGCCCCGGGACCACGCCGTGGAACGACGATCGCGGTGGAGCGGAGGGCGTCCTACTTGGCCAGGCTGGCCGCGCCGAGCGGCAGGAACCGCTTGCCGGTGACCCGCTCGGAGGTGCCGGTCCGGTCCAGGTACGGCGTGACGCCGCCCAGGTGGAACGGCCAGCCGGCCCCGAGGATCATGCACAGGTCGATGTCCTGCGCCTCGGCGACCACGCCCTCGTCGAGCATCAGCCGGATCTCCTGGGCCAGCGCGTCGAGCGCGTTCTGCCGGACCTGTTCCGCGGTGAGCGGCTGGTCGCCGACGACGAGCAGCTTCGCCACGTCGGCGTTGATCTCGTCGTCCACGACGATCGGCTGGCCGGAGTCGGCGATCCGCTTCAGGTTCTCGCTGACGCCGAACCGGTCCGGGAACGCCGCGTGCAGGGTGCCGCCGACGTGGTACGCCACGGCGGGCCCGACGAGCTGGAGCAGCGCCAGGGGGCGCATCGGCAGGCCGAGCGGGTCCAGCGCGCTGTTCGCCACGTCCAGCGGGGTGCCCTGGTCGACGGCGGCGAAGACGGTGCCGAGGAACCGGGTGAGCAGCCGGTTGACCACGAACGCCGGGGCGTCCTTGACCAGCACCGACGACTTCTTCAGCTGCTTGCCGACCGCGAACGCGGTCGCCAGGGTGACATCGTCGGTCTGCTCACCGCGGACGATCTCCAGCAGCGGCATCATCGCGACCGGGTTGAAGAAGTGGAAGCCCACCACCCGCTCCGGGTGCTCCAGGTCCTCCGCCATCGCCGTCACCGACAGCGAGCTGGTGTTGGTGGCCAGCACCGCCTCGGGCTTGACGATCTTCTCCAGCTCGGCCCAGACCTGCTTCTTGACGTTCAGGTCCTCGAAGACCGCCTCGATCACGAAGTCGGCGTCGGCGAAGACCGACTTGTCGACCGAGCCGCTCACCAGGCCGTACAGCTTGGCGGCGGTGCCCTTGTCCATCCGGCCCTTGCTGACCGACTTCTCGATCTGCTGGTGCACGTACGCCACGCCCTTGTCGACCCGGGCCTGGTCCAGGTCGGTCAGGACGACCGGCACCTGGAGGCGGCGGGCGAAGAGCAGCGCGAGCTGGCTGGCCATCAGGCCGGCACCGACGATGCCGACCTTGGTGACCGGACGGGCGAGGCCCTTGTCCGGCGCGCCGGCCGGCCGCTTGGCCCGCCGCTGCACCAGGTCGAACGCGTACAGGCCGCTGCGCAGCTCCTCGGAGAAGACCAGGTCCGCGAGGGCCTCGTCCTCGGCGGCGGTGCCCGCGGCGAAGTCCGCGTCCTTCGCCGTCTCCAGCAGGTCCAGCGCCTTGTACGCGGCCGGGACCGCGCCGTGCAGCCGCTGGTCCAGGGTCTGCCGGGCGAAGTAGAGCACGCCGCCCCACATGTCCCTGTCGACCTCGGGCCGCGTCACGGTGACGTCGCCGCGGACCACGCCGGCGGCCCACTCCAGGGACCGCTCCAGGAAGTCCGCCGGCTCCAGCAGCACGTCGGCGATGCCCATCTCGGTGGCCTGCTTCGGCTTGAGCATCTTGTTCTGCATCAGGGGGTTCTGGATGATCACCTGGGTCGCCGCCGGGATGCCGATGAGGTTCGGCAGCAGCTGCGTACCGCCCCAGCCGGGGATGAGGCCGAGCGAGACCTCGGGCAGCGCGAGGGCCGCCGCGCCGGCCGACAGCGTCCGGTAGTGGCAGTGCAGGGCCAGCTCCAGACCGCCGCCCATCGCCGCGCCGTTGACGAACGCGAAGGTCGGGATCTCGCTGCCCTTCAGCCGGGCGAAGACCCGGTGGCCGAGCCGGCCGATCTCCAGGGCCTGCTCGCGGTCCGCGAGCAGCGGCAGGCCGGTGATGTCCGCGCCCACGCAGAAGATGTACGGCTTGCCGGTGACCGCGATGAACGCCGGGTTCGCCGCGAGGGCGGCGGTGATCGCCTCGTCCAGGCTGGTCAGGCCACCCGGGCCGAAGGTGTTCGGCTTGGTGTGGTCGAAGCCGTTGTCCAGGGTGATCAGGGCGGCCGGGCGGTCCAGCCCCGGTACGTTCACCGCGCGCAGCAGCGCCTTGGTGACCACCTCGTTCGGTGCCGCGAGCGCGCTCACTTGTTGCCCTCCCAGTGCGGGTTCTCCCAGATCACGGTGCCGCCCATGCCGATGCCGATGCACATGGCGGTGAGGCCGTAGCGGACCTCGGGGTGCTCGGCGAACTGCCGGGCGAGCTGGGTCATCAGCCGCACACCCGAGGAGGCGAGCGGGTGACCGATGGCGATCGCGCCGCCCCACGGGTTGACCCGGGGGTCGTCGTCGGCGATGCCGAAGTGGTCGAGGAAGGCGAGCACCTGGATGGCGAACGCCTCGTTCAGCTCGAACAGGCCGATGTCGTCGATGGTCAGGCCGGCGATGCGCAGCGCCTTCTCGGTCGACGGGATCGGACCGACGCCCATGACCTCGGGCTCGACGCCGACGAAGCCGTACGACACCAGCCGCATGGCGACGGGCAGGCCCAGCTCGCGCGCGGTCTCCTCGGCGGCGAGCAGGCTCGCGGTGGCGCCGTCGTTGAGGCCGGCCGCGTTGCCCGCGGTGACCTTGCCGTGCGGGCGGAACGGCGTCTTCAGAGAGGCGAGCTTCTCCATCGAGGTGTCCCGGGGAGCCTCGTCCACGGTGGCCAGGCCCCAGCCGTTCTCCTCGTCGCGGATCGCCACCGGCACCAGGTCGTCCTGGAGCTTGCCGTTGGCGTACGCCTTGGCGGTCTTCTGCTGCGAGGCGAGCGCGAACGCGTCGGTGCGCTCCTTGGTGATGTGCGGGACCCGGTCGTGCAGGTTCTCCGCCGTGGAGCCCATCACGAGCGCGGACGGGTCGACGAGCTTCTCGGCGATGATCCGCGGGTTCGGGTCGACGCCCTCACCCATGGGGTGGCGGCCCATGTGCTCGACACCGCCGGCGATGGCGATGTCGTACGCGCCCATGGCGATGCCGCTGGCGACCGTGGTGACCGCGGTCATCGCGCCAGCGCACATGCGGTCGATGGCGAAACCGGGGACCGTCTTGGGGAGGCCGGCCAGCAGGGCGGCGGTCCGGCCGATGGTCAGTCCCTGGTCGCCGATCTGCGTGGTGGCGGCGATGGCGACCTCCTCGACCCGCTCCGGCGGCAGCTGCGGGTTGCGGCGCAGCAGCTCGCGGATGCAGCGGATCACCAGGTCGTCGGCGCGGGTGTTGGCGTACATGCCACCCGCCTTGCCGAACGGGGTACGGACGCCGTCGACGAAGACGACATCCCGAACTTCACGGGGCACTTGGAGCCTCCTAGCCGGCACTGGCGTTTAGTCGGATGCTACTCGCCAGTAACCAGTGGGGACACCACCCCTCGTGTGGCCCACCCCACACCTCGGCCGACCTCGCCCGACCGGAGTCCCCGACGAGTTGATCAAGAGGTTCGCGACCGCGTGCCGGCGGGTCGCGGCCGCGAACCTCTTGATCAACCGGGTCAGGGAGCGGGCGGTGGGTCGATCAGCGCCTTGGTCAGGGCCGGGAGGAGGAGGTGGATCTGCCACTCCCGGGCGCCGAGGCCGCGAAGGGTCTCCGCCACCGTCCCGTCGGTGACGTCCTCCGGGGGGACCCAGGCGAGGCGGCGCACCGAGTCGGGGGCGATCAGGTTCTCCGGCGGGAGCGTGTGCGCGCCGGCGACCTGGACGACCACCTCCCGGCAGCGGGCCAACCGGGCGGCGGCCACCGGGTCCCGCTCGGCCCACCGGTGCGGTGGCGGCGGGCCCTCGACCGCCGGCGCGACCGGCAGCGCGTCGTCGGGCAGCTTCCGGGCGTCGTCGAGCGCGGCCAACCAGGTGCGGGCCAGCCGACGCACCGACCGGCCGCCGAAACCGGGGAGCGTGAGCAGGGTCTTCTCGTCCTTCGGGTCCAACTCCGCGGCGGCGACGATCGCCGAGTCCGGCAGCACCCGCCCCGGGGCGGCGTCGCGGCGGGCGGCGATCTGGTCCCGCGCGTACCACAGGGACCGGACCCGGGCCTGCGCCCGGGCGCCGCGTACGCGATGGATGCCGGACGTGCGGCGCCACGGCTCGGCGCGGACCCGGGGTGGGCGGGTGCCGTTGCGGATCACCGCGGCGAACTCCTCGGCCGCCCACTCGGACTTGCCCTGCCGGGACAGCTCGGCGTCGAGCGCGTCCCGCAGCTCGACCAGCAACTCCACGTCCAGCGCGGCGTACGTCAGCCAGGACTCCGGCAGCGGCCGGCTCGACCAGTCCGCCGCCGAGTGGTGCTTCTCCAGGCTGAAACCGAGTAGCTGCTCGGTGAGCGCGGCGAGGCCGACCCGCTCGAAGCCGGCCAGCCGGGCGGCGAGTTCGGTGTCGAAGAGGCGCCGGGGACGCAGCCCCAGCTCCGCCAGGCAGGGCAAATCCTGGCTGGCCGCGTGCAGCACCCACTCGGCCTCGCCGATGACCTCGTCGAGCGCGGTCAGGTCGGCCAGCGGGAGCGGGTCGATGAGCGCCGTGCCGGCGCCCGCGCGGCGGAGCTGCACCAGGTAGGCGCGCTGGCTGTAGCGGTATCCGGAGGCGCGTTCGGCGTCCAGGGCCACCGGGCCGGTCCCCGCGGCGAAGCGGGCCAGGACCTCCTCGAGTTCTTCCGGCGTGGTCACCGGCTCGGGCGTGCCGTCGCGTGGGGCGGTCAGCGGCACCGGTCCGTCGGCGGGGGCGTCCTCGGGGCGGGCGGCGGAGTCGGTCGGCGGCACGGGCCCGCCGGCGGTCGGGTGGGCCCCCGCTCCCTCCGGCACTGGCAGGGCCGACGGCGGGTGGTGCGGTGTGTCTCCCGGACGACTTTCGGCGGCCCGACGGCGCAGGGGTGGTTCGTCGGTCACCTGACAACCCTATTGCCCGCCGGCCTCCTACCGCGCGCACCCGCCCCCGTAGCGTGTCCCGTCCCGTCTTGCACCCCGCCGATCATGCACGTTCGGCCCCCGTTTCGCCCCTTCTCCGGCAGTTCGTCCCGGGGAGGGTGTGCAGGATCGCGTCGGCCGCCCGGGTCAGGACGGGGAGGTGCGGTGTGGGGTCGGCAGGGCGGTGACGCCGGGTGGCGGCAGGCCGGCCGTCGAGGCGAGGAGGGTGCACCAGGCGTACAGGTGGGGGGCCAGGTCGTCGTCGAGCGGCGTCCAGGAGGCGCGGATCTCGATGTCGCCCGCCGCGGGCGGCCCTGCCAGCTCGCCGAACCGGGTCGACATGGTCTGGGTGACCGTGCCGCCGATCGCCCGGTGTTGGGCGCCCTGCACATCGAGGGCGTCGGTCAGCCACGTCCAACCGACCCCGGGCAGCAGCGGGTCGGCGGCCAGGTCGACCTCCATCTCGGCGGTCACGTACGTGACCAGGCGCAGTGTGCCCTGCCACGCCTCGTGCCCCGCCGGGTCGTGCAGCAGGATCAGCCGGCCGGTGGCCACCTCGTCACCGTCGCGCAGCACGGTGGCGGAGAGCGCGAACGCGTACGGCGCGAGCCGCTGCGGTGCCCCCACCTCCTCGAGCAGGATCTCCGCCCGGGGCGCCGCGGACCGGAGCCCGGCGACCGCGCGGGCGAAGGTCTCCGGGAGCGCGATCGGGGGGGCCATGCCCGAAAGCGTATGCCGCCGCCGACCCGCCGCCCCGGCGGCGCGCCGTGCGCCCCGGCCGCGCCCCGACGATCCCTCACCCCGCCGGACCGGTGTTAGAAGGGGACCCTTCCTCTACCGCAGCCGTTAACAAGGGGCCCTTCCTTGCACCTGGGCGGAGGCGGCTCACAATTGGTGGCGGTGGGGGTGGGGGGCAGCGGGCGGCGTGGCACGATGGCCGCGATGAGCACCGACACCGCGGGCACCGCCGCCCGAGACGAGGACCCCCGCTCCGGCGGTCCGGCCGACTCAGCCTTCGTCCGGGCGTGCCGGCGCCGACCCGGCCCGCACACCCCGGTCTGGTTCATGCGGCAGGCGGGCCGGTCGCTGCCGGAGTACCGCGAGATCCGGGCCAACGTGGCGATGCTGGAGTCCTGCCGGCGTCCCGACCTGGTCACCGAGATCACCCTTCAGCCGGTCCGCCGGCACGGCGTCGACGCGGCGATCCTGTTCAGTGACATCGTGGTGCCGGTCGCCGCCGCCGGGGTGGACCTGGACATCGTCCCCGGAACCGGGCCGGTGGTGGCCCAGCCGGTCAGCTCCGCCGACGACGTGGCGCGGATCCGCCCGATCACCCGCGACGACGTCTCCTACGTCGACGAGGCGGTGCGGATGCTGGTGAAGGAGCTGGGCGGCACACCGCTGATCGGCTTCGCCGGCGCCCCGTTCACCCTCGCCAGCTACCTGGTCGAGGGCGGTCCCTCGCGTACCCACGCGAAGACCAAGGCCCTCATGTACGGCGACCCGGAGCTGTGGCACGCCCTGGCCGGCCGGCTCGCCGAGGTGACGCTGGCCTTCCTGCGGATCCAGGTCGACGCCGGCGTCTCCGCGGTGCAGCTCTTCGACTCCTGGGCGGGCGCGCTGTCCGAGGCCGACTACCGGCGCTTCGTCCTGCCGCACTCGCAGGCGGTCCTCGCCGGCCTGGCCGACGCGGGCGTGCCGCGTATCCACTTCGGGGTGGGCACCGGCGAGCTGCTGACCGCCATGGGCGAGGCCGGCGCCGACGTGGTCGGCGTCGACTGGCGTACGCCCCTGGACGAGGCCACCCGCCGGATCGGTCCCGAGCGGGCCGTGCAGGGCAACCTCGACCCGTGCGTGCTGCTCGCCCCCTGGCCGGTCGTGGAGGCGGAGGTCCGGCGCGTGCTGGAGCAGGGCCGGGCCACCCCCGGTCACGTGTTCAACCTCGGCCACGGCGTGCTGCCGGAGACCGACCCCGACGTGCTGACCCGGGTGGTGGCTCTGGTCCACGAGCTGTCCGCCCGCCCGGCCGACCAGGGCTGACCGGCATGGCGGCGCCGTGGCGGGTCGCGGTGGTCGGCGGCGGGATCGCCGGCCTGGCCGCCGCCGTCCGGTTGCGCGACCGCGCCCCCGCCGGCACCGAGATCACGGTGTACGAGCAGAGCGGCGCGCTCGGCGGGAAGCTGCGCACCGGCGAGCTGGCCGGCCAGGCGGTGGAGTTCGGCGCCGAGTCGTTCCTCATGCGGGACCCGGCGGGCGGGGAGTCCGCCGCCGTGGCCCTGGTCCGCCGGCTCGGGCTGGCCGGCCGTGTCGTCCACCCCACCGTGGGGCAGGCCGCGCTCGCCGTCGACGGTGGGCTGCGCCCGATCCCGGGCGGGACGCTGGTCGGCGTACCCGGGGACCTGGCCGCGGTGGCGGCGGTCGCGCGGCCGGCCGTGGACGCCGACCGGGACGCCGGCCGCCCGCTCCTCGGGCCCGACGACGACGTCGCGGTGGGGGCGCTGGTCCGCGCCCGGCTCGGCGACGAGGTGGTCGACCGGCTGGTCGACCCGATGCTCGGCGGCGTCTACGCGGGCCGGGCCGACGACCTGTCGCTGGCCACCACGATGCCCGCCCTCGCCCGGGCGGCCCGGGTGGAGCACACGCTGGTCGGCGCGGTACGCGCCGCGCAGGCCGCCGCCCCCCGCGCGCCGGGCGCGCCGGTCTTCGGAACCCTGGCCGGTGGCCTGGGCGCCCTGGTCGAGGCCGCCGCGACGGCCAGCGGGGCGACGATCCGCCGGGACGCGGCGGTCCGCGAGGTGACCCCGGCCGGGGCCGGGTGGCGGCTGACCGTCGGCCCGACCCGCGACGCGCAGCACGTGGACGTCGACGCGGTGGTGCTGGCCGTGCCGGCCCGCCCGGCCGCGCGGCTGCTCGACGCTGTCGCCCCGGAGGCCGCGGCGGCGGTCGGCGGGCTGGACTACGCCAGCGTCGCGCTGGTCACCCTCGCCCTGCCGCAGCCGGCGCTGCCGGCGCTGTCCGGGTTCCTGGTGCCGGCGACCGAGGGGCTGCTCATCAAGGCCTCGACGTTCTTCACCACGAAGTGGGGGCACCTGCGCCGGCCGGACGGGCTCGCCCTGGTCCGCGCGTCGGTCGGCCGGTACGGGGACGAGGCGCAGCTCCAGCGCCCGGACGAGGATCTGGCCGCCACGGTGCACCGGGAACTGTCGGCGGTGCTCGGCGCCCCGCTGCCCGCGCCGGTCGCCGGTCACGTGCAGCGGTGGGGCGGGGCGCTGCCGCAGTACCCGCCCGGCCACCTCGACCGGGTGGCGTCCGCGCGGGCCAGGCTGCGCGCCGGCCACCCGACCCTGGCCCTGGCCGGCGCCGCGTACGACGGCGTCGGCATCCCGGTCTGCGTACGCTCCGGCGCGACGGCGGCCGACGAGATCATCACAGCACTGGGAGGTTCCCGGACATGACCGAGCAGACCAACGCGGCGCGGCTGAAGGAGCTGAACGCCACGATCCGCTACACCATGTGGTCGGTGTACCGGGCCACCAGCCCCCTGCCGTCGCTGCGCGAGAACGTCACCGGCGAGGTCGAGGCGCTCTTCGAGGAGTTGGCCGGCAAGGACGTGACGATCCGGGGCACGTACGACGTTTCCGGCCTGCGCGCCGACGCCGACCTGATGATCTGGTGGCACTCGTCGTCGAGCGACGCGCTCCAGGACGCGTACCAGCGGTTCCGGCGCACCGCGCTGGGCCGCGCGATGACCCCGGTGTGGTCGCAGATGGCGCTGCACCGGCCGGCCGAGTTCAACAAGAGCCACATCCCGGCGTTCCTGGCCGACGAGCAGGCCCGCGGGTACGTGTGCGTGTACCCGTTCGTCCGCTCGTACGAGTGGTACCTGCTGCCCGACGCCGAGCGGCGTGAGCTGCTGGCCGAGCACGGCCGGATGGCGCGTGGCTACCCGGACGTGCGGGCCAACACGGTGGCGTCCTTCGCGCTGGGCGACTACGAGTGGATGCTCGCCTTCGAGGCCGACGAGCTGCACCGCATCGTGGACCTGATGCGTGACCTGCGGGGCTCCCGCGCCCGCCTGCACGTCCGCGAGGAGATCCCCTTCTACACCGGCCGCCGCCGCTCCATCGCCGACATCATCACCTGCCTGCCGTGAAAGGAAGGGCCCCTTCTCAACGCCTCCGGTAGAAGAAGGGCCCCCTGTCAACCGCTCGCGGGGGAGCACCGGCTCGCGGTGGTTACGTCGCTCGGGGTCGGCTGGCGCAAGCCGCAGCCGGCCGGGGCGCGCCCGGAGGGAGATGGGCGCGGCCCCGGCCGGGGACTCAGGCGGTCGTGCAGGCCACGACGGGTATCGGGCTCGTGTTGCCCGAGCCGATGAAGCCGAACGTGGTGCTGGCACCGGCGCCGAGGCTTCCGTTGTAGTCGACGTTGCGGGCGACGACCGTGTCGCCGGTCCTGGTGACCGTGGCGTTCCAGGCCTGGCTGACCTGCTGGCCGTTGGCGAAGGTCCAGCTCACGCTCCAACCCCGGACGGCCGAGCCGCCGGCGGTCACCGTCACGTCTGCCTGGAACCCCCCGGACCACTGGCTGGTCACCCGGTACGTCGCGGTGCACGCGCCGGCCGGCGGCGGCGTGGTCGGCGGCGGCGTGGTCGGGGGCGGCGTGGTCGGGGGCGGCGTGGTCGGCGGGGGAGTCGTCGGCGGGGGTGTCGTCGGGGGCGGGCTGCTCGGACCGCCACCGAAGTCGACGTCACTGCACAGGTAGTACGACTGGTCGAGGTGGCTCGCCTGCCAGATCGTGTAGACGACGTGCCGGCCGCTGCGTCCCGGTGCGTTCGCCGGGATCTGGATCGACACGCCGCCACCGCTCTCCGGCGTCCACTGCGCGGCCGGGGTGTTGCCGATCTGGCCGACCAGTTCCAGGTCACTCCACCGCAGCGGCTGGGTGAGCGCGTTGAAGCCCTGCTTCGTCACGTACACCCGGATGTAGTCGGCGCCGTGGCTCGCCTGGTCGTACAGGCGGACGCGGAAGGTGCTGGAGACCGGTGAGGTCTTCCAGGCGCCGACCGCGTCGAGGGCGTTGTACCGGCCGCCCTCGGTCCGGCCGCCGCTGCACAGCTGGCCGTCCGGGATGGCGCCCTGGTGGTTGCCGGCGACGCCCTCGCGGAACAGGCCGTTCCAGTTCCACATGGCGTTCGGGTTGGCCTGCCAGGCCTGCCAGCACATCGGGTCCTCGGTGGCCATCCGGGGATTCTGGAAGTCGCTGCCCCAGCGTTGCCAGCAGCCGTAGTTGCGTGAGGCCGGGTCCACCACGGAACCGTGGGCCGAGACCGGGTTGGCCAGTGCGGTGGTCAGCAGGAGGGTGGCGGTCGCCGCGACGGCGAGCAGCCACCGGATGCGGGGTGATCTCAACGATCGGGCAAGGAAGGACATGGGGCCCCGGGGGGAGTGGTCGGATCGACGACGATGCCCGGACGGCTCGGGAGTTGCCCCTCCCGCACCCGCGTCACCCGCGCGGTTGGCTCCGCCGGCAGACTCCCATATCGATCGGATTACGTCAATGCGTTCCGGCGCATGGGGGTGTGCGGGATGCCGTCCTCGACGTACTCCGGGCCACTGACCGTGAAGCCGTGCCGCGCGTAGAAGGCGACCAGGTGCGACTGCGCCTCCAGCACGCAGGGGCGGTCGCCGACCTCGGTCAGGGCCGCCGTCATCAGCCGGCCCGCGTACCCGCCGCGGCGCGCCCGCTCGGCCACCACGACCCGGCCGATCCGCGCCACACCGCCCGGATCGGCCAGGATCCGCAGGTACGCCAGCGGCACCCCGTCCTCCTCCAGCCAGACGTGCCGGGTGCCCGGCTCGACGTCGCGGCCGTCCAGTTCCGGGTACGGGCACGCCTGCTCCACCACGAACACGTCGATCCGCAGCCGGAGCAGGTCGTGGAAGGTGCGGGCGGACAGGTCGGCGAAGGCGGCGGAGCGGAGTTCGGTGTGCGGCACCCCGAGATGGTAGGGCGTCTCCGGGCGGGCAGCGGGATCAGGTTGGTGGCCGTCGCGGCGCGCCGCGACGGCGTACCACCTGGATGCCGGCGGCGAGCGCGAGCAGCGCGACGACCGCGGCCGCGACCACCCACGGGCCCAGTTCGCCGACCCACGAGCTGATCGCGCTCTGCACCCGGCCCGCGCCCTCGATCACCGGGTCGTCGCCGCCCCCGTTGGCGAACAGCCGGATCTCGTACCAGCCGTACCACGCGACGTAGCCTCCGGTCAGCACGAGCAGCACGCCGGCGACCCGGCCGAGCAGCGGGCCGGCCCGGCGGGCGCGCCGCACCAGCGATTCCCGCGCCAGCGCCACGGCGAGGGCCGCCGCGCCGACCACCAGACCCATCCCCACGGCGTACGCGACGAACAGGCCGATCCCGGCGCCGGTCGAGCCGGCCCGGAACGCGGCGACCACCACCGCCAGGAACGGCCCGATGGTGCAGCCGAGCGAGGCGATCGCGTACGCGGCGCCGAAGAGCACCATGGACACGAAGCGCAGCCGGACCGCCGGCCCGGTGGCCACCTTCGGGGTGAAGGCGGGCAGTTGCCGGCCGGCGAGCAGCCAGCCGCCCGCCACCACGAGCGCGAGGCCGATCAGCACCGACACCCAGGGCAGCCGGCGGGCGATCGCGTCGGCGGCGGGTGCGGCGAGCAGGCCGAAGGTCCCGAAGACGGCGACGAACCCGAGGGTCATCGCCCCGGTGAGCGCCAGCGCCCGGGCCACCGGGGCGAGCGGCCCGCGGTCGGCCGCCGGGCCGTCCCCCAGCACCAGCACCGACAGGTACGCCGGCAGCAGCGCGAAGCCGCACGGGTTGATCGCGGCGAGCAGCCCGGCACCGAGCGCCAGGCCGTACGGGGCGTCTGGCATTGACGTCAGCTCAGGCCGTTGATGCGCTGGCGGGCCTCGGTCGTGCTGAGCGGGCCGGAGTGCACGACCTTGCCGGTGGAGTCCAACAGCACCCAGTACTCCTGGGTGGTCACGTCGAACTTCCGCCAGACCTCGCCCTTGTCATCGGCGAGGTTCGGGAAGTCGCCGATGCCGGTGTCGGCGATGAAGCGCTTCATGGCCCCTTCACCGCTGCCCAGGCCGGCCACGCCGACCAGGTTCGCCTCGGCCGCGGTGTCCCGCTGGATGGCCGCGACGTCGTCGGCGGCGGCGCGGCACCGGGTGCACCAGGCGGCCCAGAACCAGAGCGCGGCCGGCTTGCCGGCCAGGCTGGCCCCCTCGAAGGTCTGCCCGTCGACCGTACGTGCGGTGAACCGGAGCGTCTCCGGCACGCCGGCCGGCGCGGCACCGGTCGGGCTGGCCGGGGCGCCGGTGGTGGCAGCGCCGCCGGTCGCGGTGGTCGGCGCGGGGGTGCCGGGCGCCCCGGCCGGGTCGTCCGCCCCGCCGCAGCCGGCGAGGACCGCGGCGGTCATGGTGATGACGGCCCGGCCGGCGAGGCGGCGCGGGCGACGTGCCGAGCGTCCGAAGTGCATGATCGGATCTTAGTCCGCTGCGCGCCCGGCACCCCTTACCGAAGGGTTACGTCGTCAGGAAGGGCGGGCGCCGACGGCGTCGCGGATCTTGGCGCCCTGCTCGCCTTCCTCGGCGCGGGCGCAGTGCGCGGAGCAGAAGAACCGACCGGACACCTCCACCCCGTGGCCGACGATCTTGACCTGGCAGTGTTCGCAGATCGGCGCCATCTTGTGGATCGCGCACTCGAAGCAGTCGAAGGTGTGCGTGGCGCCGCTGCTCGTATGCACCTCGAACGCCATCCAGTAGTCGTTACCGCAGACCTCGCAGGTCGCCATGACAAACCCCCCGATTGTGGACACGTAACGCAAGCGTCGAACATGTGACACGCTTCGGCAACCGGAACCGGCGAACCTGATCCGGTTCCACGGCGAGTCGTCCTCGGCGTGTCGGCCGTTGGAACCGGTGGAACACCCGACCCCCGGAGGAAAGACGTGATCAAGCGCAACAAGCTCTTCGGCAACCAGACCCGCGTCACCTTCTGCCTCCCCCGGGACGCCCCGCCCGGGACCGTCAGCGTGGTCGGGTGCTTCAACGGCTGGGAGCCCGGTCGGCACGAGTTGGTCACCCGCCGGGACGGCACGCGCACGATCACGGTCAAGCTCGGGCCGGGCGAGTACCGCTTCCGGTACCTCGCCACGGGTGGGGTCTGGCTCGACGATGACTCCGCCGACCGGATCGACGAGCAGGGCAGCCTGCTGCTGCTCTGACCCCGCCCGTCGCGGCAGATCCAACTTACCTCCATCGATGTTTTTATCGACAGGGGTCTTTACTGTTAACAAAGTTTAACTTACCTTGGGTGGCATCTCAGCAGCTTCGTCCGCAAAGGAGATGCCGCCATGCGTCGAAGAGTCGCCCTCCCGTTGGTCGCGACGGGCGCCGTTCTGTCCTCCCTGGCCGTCGCCGCGCCGGCCCAGGCGCACGGGTACGTGTCCGGCCCGCCCAGCCGGCAGGCGCTCTGTGCGCAGAACCGGGTGCCCGACTGCGGCCAGATCAAATGGGAGCCGCAGAGCGTCGAGGGCCCCAAGGGGCTGCGCAACTGCCACGCCGGGATCGCCCACTTCGCCGTCCTCAACGACGACAGCCGGGGCTGGCCGGCCACCAGCGTCGGCAGCACGGTCACGTTCACCTGGACCAACACCGCCCGGCACGCCACCAGCAACTGGGAGTACTTCATCGGGAACACCCGCGTCGCGGTGTTCAGCGGCGGTGGCCAGCAGCCTCCCGCCACGGTGTCGCACACCGTCAACCTCGGTGGATACTCCGGGCGGCAGAAGGTCCTCGCGGTGTGGAACATCGCCGACACCGCCAACGCCTTCTACTCCTGCGTCGACCTCCAGATCGGAGGCGGGGGCGGACCCACGCCGACCACGCCACCGCCGACCACCCCGCCACCGACCCCGACCGCCGCGCCCACTACCCCCGCCCCGGGCGGCACGTGGACGGCGGGGCGCGCCTACCAGGTCGGTGACCAGGTCACGTACGGCGGAGCCACGTACCGGTGCCGCCAGCCGCACACCGCGCTGCCCGGCTGGGAGCCGCCTTACACCCCGGCCCTGTGGACCCAGGTCTAGAGCCGGTGTCGACCCGGGCCCAACGGGTGCGGCCCGTACCCAGAGCGTGCCGCACCCGCCGACCGCACCTCGGCGCCCTGCTCGCCGTGCTGCTGCTGGCCGGCGGCTGCACCGGCGACCCGGGCACCGCCGCGCCCGCCCCGCCCCCGGCGAACACGCCCGCGAGCACACCGGTGAGCCTTGCCGGGGTCGACGCCCCGTTCCTCACCGCGATGGTGGCGCACACCGAGCGGACGCTGGAGATCGTCCGCCTGGTCGAGGGGCGGGTGACCGACGCCCAGCTGCGGACCCTGCTCGACGCGATCGAGGCGACCGAGTCCGACGAGCTGCGGACGGTGCGTACCTGGCTGCGGGACGCCGGCCGGCCCACGAGCGGGGGCGCGCACGACCACGCCGGGCACGCCGGCGCCGACGACCTCGCCCGCCTGCGCGCCGCGGCCCCGGCCGACGTGGACCGTGAACTCCGCGCGGTGCTCGGCGCCCACCAGCGCGCGGCGGCGGACCTCGCCCACGCGCACCTCACCGTCGGCGGCAGCGCGCCGGTGCGCGAGTTGGCCGAGCGGGTCGCCCGGTCGCGTACGGCGCAGACGGCGCTGCTGACAGACGGCTGACCGGGGCGGGAGCCCGGAGGCGGACGGTCAGCTCTCGCGCGGTTCGAGCCGGATGGAGACCGAGTTCACGCAGTGCCGGGTGTCCTTCGGGGTGAACCCCTCACCGTGGAACACGTGCCCGAGGTGGCTGTCGCACCGGGCGCAGCGGATCTCCGTGCGGACCATGCCCAGGCTGCGGTCCTCGATCTCCTTGACCCGGCCCGGGATGGCGTCGTCGAAGCTCGGCCAGCCGCAGTGCGAGTCGAACTTGGTGTCGCTGGAGAACAGTTCCAGCCCGCAGGCCCGGCAGTGGTAGACGCCGGGCGTCTTGGTGTCCACGTACTCGCCGGTCCACGGGGCTTCGGTGCCGTGCTCCCGCAGCACCCGGAACTCCTCGGGGCTGAGCCGGACCCGCCACTCGTCCTCGGTGCGGGGCAGTTCGGTGTCGTCGAGACTCACCCGCCAACGGTACGTCGGATGTCGGAGCCATCGCATAGGGTCGCGGAATGGGTGGCACGAAGGCCGCAGCCGAGGAGATCGAGGTCTCCGGGCACCGCGTCCGGCTGAGCAGTCCGGAACGGGTGATGTTCCCGCAGCGCGGGTTCACCAAGGCCGACGTCTTCCACTACTACCTGGCGGTCGGCGACGGCATCATGCGCGCCCTCCGCGAGCGGCCCACGACCCTGCAACGCTTCCCCGAGGGCATCGAGGGGGAGATGTTCTTCCAGAAGCGGGTGCCGACCCGGGGCGTACCCCCGTGGGTCGAGACCGCGGAGATCAGCTTCCCCAGCGGCCGGACGGCGGCTGAGCTCTGCCCGGCCGACCTGGCCCACGTGGCGTGGGCGGCGCAGATGGGCACGGTGGTCTTCCACCCGTGGCCGGTCCGCGCCGCCGACCCGGACCGCCCCGACGAGCTGCGCGTCGACCTCGACCCGCAGCCCGGCACCGATTTCGCCGACGCCGCCACCGCCGCGGCCGAGCTGCGGGGAATCCTCGACGAGCTGGGGGTCGCCGGCTGGCCGAAGACGTCCGGCGGCCGGGGCGTCCACGTCTACCTGCGCATCCAACCCCGCTGGACGTTCGTCGAGGTGCGCCGGGCGACGATCGCGCTGGCCCGGGAGCTGGAGCGGCGGTGGCCGGAGCTGGTCACCACCGCCTGGTGGAAGGAGGAGCGCGGCACCCGCGTCTTCGTCGACTACAACCAGATGGCGCGGGACCGGACGATCGCGTGCGCGTACTCGCTGCGGGCCAACGCGCGGGCCACCGTCTCCACCCCGCTGACGTGGGACGAGCTGCCCGACGTCGACCCGGACGACTTCGACCTGCGCACCGTCCCGGCCCGGCTGGCTGAGCGGGGCGACCCGCACGCCGGCATCGACGACGCCCCGTGGGACATCACGCCCCTGCTGGAGTGGGCCGAGCGGGACGCCGCCGCCGGGCAGGGCGACATGCCCTATCCGCCGGACCACCCGAAGATGCCCGGTGAGCCGAAGCGGGTCCAGCCCTCCAAGGACCGCGACCGCCCTCGGGGAACCGCTACCTGAGCAGACTTCCCGGCTGGCACGACGCCGACTCTTGGACAGGTTTCCCGGAGCGGCTTAGATCGTGATGTCCGTGGCTCAAGGATTCCGCTTGATCCCGTACCGCGTGCGACGTTGCTCGCGGAAGACGGCCAGGACATCAGCAGCCTCGTCCAGCCTCGGGCATCCGGTGTTGGTACAGGCCGGACAGCTGGCCTTCTCGTGTAGGGCAATGCAGTAACCGGCCTGCTCTACGTAGTAGGGAATTTTCGTCAGGACCTCAGGCACCGTCACGGCTTGACCTGCCGAGATCGTCGCTGTTGGGCCAGCCGCTCGGCAGGCGCGGTGTGTATGCCCACGGGAGCCTCCCATGCACGGGGTGAGGGTCACCGGCTATCTGGTTGCAGACCGGAAGCAGCCGGTGACGGAGCCACCTCGCAAGTTAGTGCACTAAATTGCGTCAGGCAATGCATCGGCCAAGATTTGGCGCACTAAATCGGATGTGGTCGACTGAGCGCGCAGACCGGAAAGGAGGGCACTTCCGTCATGCCCACAGCCCCCGCTTATCTGCGCATCGCCACAGCCCTGCGCGGCATGATCAGTGACGGGACGCTTCGTCCCGGCGACAAGCTGCCCACCGAAGCTCAGCTACGGCAACAGTTCGGCGTGTCCACGACCGTCGTCAAAGCGGCCCTGTCGATCCTGCAAGGCGAAGGACTGATCGAGGGTCGACGCGGGTCAGGCAACTACGTACGCCAGGTCCGTCGACTCACCCGGCGGGCCCACGGCCGGGACCTGCGCACCGCCACCGGTCCGACCTCACCATTCGCCCGCGACGCCACCGCCGCCGGCCAGCGGCCTGACTGGGAGCACAGCAGCGAACACACCACCGCTACTCCTGCCGTTGCGGCCAGACTCGGGATCGACCCCGGAGACCCGGTGATGCGCACCCGCTACCGGTTTCGCTCCGACGGTCATCCCATCCAGCTGTCGGAGTCCCACGAACCGCTCGCCATCACCGGAGGGACACCGGTTGAATGGCCCGAGGAGGGCGCGGCGGTGGGCGTGGTGGCCCGTATGGACACGATCGGCGTTCGAATCGACGCGTTCGAGGAGAGAGTCACCACCAGACCGGCCAGCCCAGCGGAGATCGAGGGGCTGGAGCTGACGGCGCGCGGGTCGCACGTTCTCGTCATCGAGCGGACGTACTACGCCGGGCCACTGGCGGTGGAGACTGCCGATATCGTCCTGGGCCCGCACTACGAGGTGGTGTACCGGGTGCCGGTGGACTAGCGTCGGCCCTCGGCCAATCGACATCGAGCGGGGAGAACGTGGGCGCTTCGGGATGGTCGTACAGCGTTACCTACCAGTCGGACGTGGCCACCGCGCTTGAACAGCTACGTCAGGACGTATATGCCGAGGGCGCGTACTACCGCGAGGAGCCCAACCCGCTGTATGCCCTGGCTGAGGACGAGTTTCGCGCCAGACTGGACCCCGCCCACGACGGCAGCGGGATCAACGAGTACCTCCTCGCGGACTGGCGTGCCGCCCAGCGCAGATCCACTTCACCGGCTTCTCCGGCGACTGAACCGCACCATGGGGCTTCCCGGGACACCTGGTAGGTCGCCGCTACCTGGTGCTCGGCGTCGGTCCCGGGCGAGACGTCGATTCACCGCGCTGACCGGCAGAATGGGTGGCATGACCCCCTCGACCGGTGTGATCCGACGGCTGGTCGGCGTCTACCACGCCGACGGTGGCCTCCGTGGTGAGCTGGCGTACCTCGTCGGCAAGCTCCGGGGCACCACGGAGTGCGCCCTCTGCGACATCACCCACCGCGGCTTCGGGCCGAAGCGGGAATGGCGGGACGTCGTCCCCACCCTGGGCGTTCCGGTTCAGCTTGTGCACCTCAACGAGCGCAACGCCGACATCCACGCCGCGAGCGAGGGCCGTACGCCCTGCGTGCTCGCCGTGACCGACGGCCGGCCGGTGCTGCTGCTCGGTCCTGCCGAGCTGGCCGAGTTGGACGGCAGCGTGTCGCGGTTCGTCGAGCGGGCCCGGGACGCCGCCGAGGAAGCGGGCCTGCGCTGGCCCGGGTCGCGGGATGACCGGCCGGCGTCGACGGCCTGACGGCTGACCGCCCCGGGTGGGGTCAGAGCGGTAGCTTCATGCCCTCGTGGCTGGCCACGAAGCCGAGTCCCAGGTAGAAGCGGTGCGCGTCGTGGCGGGACTTGTCGGTGGTGAGCTGGACCAGCCCGCAGCCGCGGGCCCGCGCCTGGCCGATCGCCCAGGTCATCATCTGCCGGCCGAGCCCGCGCCCGCGCTGGTCGGAGCGGACGCGGACCGCCTCGATGAGCTGCCGCTCGGTGCCGTGCCGGCCCAGCCCCGGGATGTAGGTGAGCTGCATGCAGCCGAGCAGTTCGCCGTCGGCCTCGGCGACGATGAGCTGGTTGCGCGGGTCGGCGGTGATGTCGCCGAAGGCGCGCTCGTACTGCTCGTCGACTTCGGTGCGGTCCCGTGTCCGGCCGAGCACGTCGTCGGCGAGCAGGGCGATGACGGCGGGCAGGTCGGCCCGGACGGCTTCACGGAAGATCATGCCGCCGAGCCTGGCACAGGGACACCGGCGGATGTGTGAGCGGTGGTTGCGGGCAGCGGGCAGCATGGTGCCCCATGGACGTCCTCCTGCTGCCGTTCCGGTGGATCTACCGGGGGCTGGTCTGGTTCGCGAACTCACCCCGGACGTTGATCGCGTCGTACCTGCTGATGATCGTGATCGCCGGCATCATCTACGGCGAGGTGGAGAACCGAAGCCCCGCCGACGCGGTGTGGTGGGCGGTGGTGACCGCCTCCACCGTCGGCTACGGCGACATCTCACCGACCACCTGGGCGGGACGGACCCTCGCCGCGCTGCTCATCTCCACCATGGTGCTGTTGGTCATCCCACTGATCACCGCCCACTTCGCCAGCCGACTCATCGTGGACGACGACGCGTTCGAGCACGACGAGCAGGAGCAGCTCAAGGCGGACGTACGCCGGATGCGGGCGCTGCTGGAGGAGATCGCCGCGCGGCACGGCATCGAACTGCCCGACCTGCCGCCGGAGCAGCCGGTCAGCGGGCCGGGCAGCGAAGCCCCTCCCTGGGAACGGTCAACGAGATCAGGTAAGCGTCGACCGCCGCGGTGACGCAGGACGTCTGCGGGTAGGCGGTGTGCCCCTCGCCCTCCCAGGTCAGCACCCGGCCCACGCCCAGCATCCCGGCGAGCGCCGGCGTCTGCTCGTACGGGGTCGCCGGGTCACCGGTGGTGCCGACCACCAGGATCGGCGGCGCGCCCTCCGCCCGCCCGGTCGGGTACGGGTCGCGCCCGCCGGGCCACTCGGCGCAGGTGAGCATGCCGACGGCCAGCGCCGGGCCGAACAGCGGGTACGCCTGGCGCCACCGCGTCTGGAGCTGCCGGATCTGCTCCCGGCTCGGCTTCTCCTCCTCGTCGGCGCAGTTCACGGCGAGGTTGGCGTCGAACAGGTTGGAGTAGCGGCCGTTCTCGTCACGGCCCGTGTACGCGTCCGCGAGGTCGAACACCTTGGTCGCGTCGCCTCCCTCGAACTGGTCGATCGCCTCGGCCAGTTCCTGCCAGCCCTCCTCCGTGTAGAGGGAGGAGACCACGGCGTAGAAGATCCATCCCGGGGTCGCGTCGCGGCCGCCGTCGCCCCGGATGGGCGAGACCCGCGCCTTGTCGATGGCGCCGGTGACCGCCGCGCGGGCGTCGGGCGCGATCGGGCAGCGGCCCGCGTTGGCGGCGCACCAGCGGGAGAAGTTGTCGAAGGCGCGCTCGAAGCCCTTGGCCTGGTTCTCCGAGCTGGCGACCAGACCCAGCCGCGGGTCCACCGCGCCGTCGAGCACCAGCGCGCGGACCCGCTGCGGGTAGAGCTGGGCGTACGTGGCACCCAGCAGGGTGCCGTACGAGTAGCCCAGGTAGGTCAGCTTGTCGTCGCCGACGGCGGCCCGGACCGCGTCCATGTCGCGGGCGGCCTGCTCGGTGCCGTACAGCACGAGCCGGTCGCGGTACTTGTCGCCGCAGCCCTGGCCGATCCGCTGGTTGAGCGCGACGAACCGGTCGAAGGCCTGCTGACTCCTTGGGTCGGGGTCGTAACCGAAGGTCTCGTCCAGGTGTACGTCGAGGATGCACTTCACCGGACTGGAGCGGGCCACGCCGCGCGGGTCGAAGCCGACGATGTCGAAACGGTCGGTGATGGCAGTCGGGAGCCCGCCCAGGGCTGGGCCGAAGGAGAGGTAGACGGCGGTGTCCACGCCGGAACCGCCGGGGCCGCCCGGGTTGATCACCAGTGAGCCGATCCGGTCGTGCTGTTTCGTGGATCGCGCCCGCAGAAGCGCGATCTCGAACGTCATGCTCGCGCCGGGCCCGGAGGTGGCACCGGTGCCGGTGCCCCAGTTGCTCGGGACCTCGATGGTGGCGCACTCGTACCGCATGGTCGGCGCGGTGCGCCCGACCAGGTCCTCGGCGACCTCCGGGCAGGCCCGCCAGGTCGGGGCGGTGCCGGCCGCGGCCGTCTCGCCTTGGGTGTCGACCCGTGGCGCGAACGCCGGCAGGGTGCAGCCGGACACCAGCAGCGTGACGGCGGCCAGGGCGGCGAGGGCGGACCGGCGGGCGGAGGAGCGAACCACGAGGGTGCCTTTCGTGATCGGGGCGGCCGGCTAGGCCGGCCCGGACGCGGGGCCGACGCTCGCCGGGTCACCGCGCAGCACCTGGTCGACGTCGAAACGGACCGGACGGTCGAGCTGGTCGTAGCGGCAGGAGCGGGGGTCCCGGTCCGGCCGCCACCGGACGAAGCGGGCGGTGTGGCGGAACCGGTCACCCTCCATCGCGTCGTAGCCCACCTCGACGACGAGCTCGGGACGCAGCGGCTCCCACTCCAGGTTCTTCCCGCCGGTCCAGCGGCTGACCCCACCCGGGATGCGCTGCCCGCGCTCGTGGTCGCCGTGCACCCACGGATGGTCCGCGCCACCGTCCCGGTACGGCTCCAGCTCCGTCAGCAGCTCCTCGCGCCGGGCCATGGTGAACGACGCGCTCACCCCGATGTGGTGCAGCACGCCCTCGTCGTCGTAGAGGCCGAGCAGGAGCGAGCCGACCACCGGGCCGGACTTGTGCCAGCGGAAACCCGCCACCACGACGTCGGCGGTGCGCGCGTGCTTGACCTTGAACATCAGCCGCTTGCCCGGCTCGTAGGGCAGGTCGGCCGGCTTCGCGATCAACCCGTCGAGCCCGGCACCCTCGAACAGGTCGAACCAGCGGTGGGCCGTCTGCGGATCGGTGGTGATCTGGGTGACGTGCACCGGCGGCCGGACCCCGGCCAGCGCCGCCTCGAGCCGGGCCCGGCGCTCCGGGTAGGGCAGGTCGAGGAACGTCTCGTCGTCGAGAGCGAGCAGGTCGAACGCGACGAAGTCGGCGGGGGTGGTCTCGGCCAGCAGCTTCACCCGGGACGCGGCCGGGTGGATGCGCTGGGCCAGCAGCTCGAAGTCGAGCCGGGGCTGACCACCGGGCCCGTCGCGCCGGATCACGATCAGCTCGCCGTCGACCGCGCAGCGCTCGGGGAGCTGCCGGCGGGCCTGCTCGACCACCTCCGGGAAGTAGCGCGTCATCGACTTGCCGCCCCGGCTGGCCAGCTCGACCTCGTCGCCGTCGCGGAACACGATGCACCGGAAGCCGTCCCACTTCGGCTCATACGTCATCCCGGGTGCGGTGGGGACCCGCGGGACGCTCTTGGCGAGCATCGGCTCGACCGGCGGGGTGATCGGCAGCTTCACGGCGACCAGTCAACCAGACGGCACCGACAACCGTGAGGAGGATCACCGCCGGCCGACGGGCGGCCTGTCCCTCGCCGTCCCCCTTCGGCGCTGCCGAGGCAATCGGAAATCCGCAGGTCAGAGCTACTTTCGCCGGGTGCGGGAGTGGGTCTGCGGGTGCTGTGGGCGGTGGCGGGTGAGTGTCGAGCTGATCCGCGGCCGATACCGGTACCGGCTGGTGCACCGCTACCCGGTGCGGTACGGCGGCGGCAAGAACGTGCTCGGCGAGGTCGGCACCGTCGACGAGCTGGCCGAGCTGCTGCGTCGGCACACGCCGCTGGAACTGGCCGACCTGCGCGAGGCCGCCTGACCAGCCGGGACGCCGGACCGGCGAGCCAGCACGCGAAGCCGCCCGGCCGGCGGGGCCGGTCGATCAGCAGCGGAGCGGGACCGGCTTCTCCAGCAGGGCCAGCCGGACGCCGTTCGGGTCCGAATCGTGTCCCACGACCCGGTAGCCGTGCCGCTGGTACAGCCGGAGGTTGTCCGCGCTGTCCGCGCCGGTGAACAGGGCGAAGCGGCAGACGCGCGCGGCCACCACCGCCTCGACCGCCCGCAGCAGCCGCCCGCCGATGCCCCGGCCCTGCTGGTCCGGTGCGACCGACAGCCGGCCCACGTGCGCGATGTCGCCCTCGACGCGGATGCGGACGGACCCGACCAGCCGGCTGCCGAGCCGGGCGGTGAGGATGGTCTGCGGCCCGGCCACCGCCGCGCGCACCTCGTCGAGCGTCTCGGTGAGCGGTGGCAGGAACGGATCGGCGTAACGCTGCGCCTCGGTCAGGTAGGCGGCGCGCTGCACGGTCAGGATCTCCCCGGCGTCGGCGGGGGTCGCGGGGGCGATCAGCGGAGGTGCGGTCACCGGCCCAGCCAACCACAGCCCGCCCGGTCCGCGGTGCCCCGCGTACCGGGGGTGAGGGTGCCGTGGCACTGTGATCCCGTGCCCGACCTGACCTACGCCGAGGTGGGTGCGACCCGTGACGGGCGGCTGCCCGACGGTTACCACCACCTGCGACACCGCTTCCGCCTCCCGGACGGCGCCTTCGCCACCGCGGCCGAGGCGGTCCTCACCTGGCGGCTGCACCGCGCGGCCGGGGTGCGGATGCGCACCGACGCCCCGCGCGCCGCACCGGGAGTCGCGGTCGCCCCCGGGCTGGGCGTCGGCCCGCTGCGGATCTGGGGCCCCTGCGAGGTGGTGTGGACCGAGGACGGCCCGAAGCGGGCCGGATTCGGGTACGGCACCCGGCCGGGCCACCCGGAGCGCGGGGAGGAGGCGTTCCTGGTCAGCCGGGACGCCGCCGGCCACGTCCGGTTCGAGGTGGTGGCGTTCAGCGTCCCGGACCGCTGGTTCGTGCGCGCCGCCGGTCCGGCGGCCCGGGGCGTGCAGCACGGGTACGCCTGGTGGCTGGGCCGGACGCTGCGCCGCCTCTGCGGGCCCTAGAACCGCGCGAAGGAGCGGATCGGTGCGCGGGGGCCGAACTTCGGCGCCTGGATGCCGGCGGCCTCCAGCAGGACGCAGACGCGGCCCCGGTGCCCCCGGAACGGCTCCAGCAGGGCGAGCATCCGGGCGTCGTCCCCGCGTGCCTCACCGGCCAGTGCCCAGGCCACGGTGTTCGGCACGTGGTAGTCGCCGACGCTGACCGCGTCCGGGTCGCCGTACGCGACGCGTACCACCTCGGCGGCGGTCCACGGCCCGATCCCCGCGACGGCGGTGAGTCGGCGTGTCGCCTCGGCGGAGTCCGCGCAGCGTTCCAGCCGGTCGGCCACCGCGGCGGCGCGGCGCAGCGTGTCCGCGCGTCGCTGCTCGACCCCGAAGGGGTGGAAGACCCAGTACGGGGTGGCGGCCACCGCCGCCGGCTCCGGCGGGAGCAGCAACGCCACCGGGCCGGGGGCCGCCGCCCGGAAGTGGCGAACGGTCGCGGCGTACGCCCGATAGGCCTCCTTGCCGGTGACCTTCTGTTCGAAGACGGCCCGCAGCAGCCGGGGAAACACCTGGCCGGTGGCGGGCATCCGGAGCCCGCGGTGCCGAGCCGCCAGCTCGGCCACGACCGGGTGGGAGGCGGCCAGCTCGGCGAAACCGCTCAGATCGTCCCGGAGCCCGGCGACCGCGTCGGCCCGCTCCACGACCCAGTCGGCGCCGGGGCCGTACCCCTCGGCCAGGAGGTCGCCCGCGACCGGCCGCAGGGCGAGGGTCGCCGGTCCGGCCGGGGTGCGGGTGGCCCACCAGAAGGTCCCGGCGGCGACGCGCGCGCAGGGATCGTACGGGCTGAAGGTGAGCGACCGGACCGACGCGGCCAGCCGGTACCCGGCGGGTGGGCGCAGCACCCGGCGGGCGGAGGGTTCGGTCCCGGTCACCCGGACATGCTGCCACGCGTGGTGCCGGTGACGGACGACACCGCCGGCGCCTGGGGCGCCGACGGTGTCGTCCTCACCGGGGCGGACCGGCCGGGATCCGGCCGTGGGTGCGGGTTGGGGGACCGCGGCGGGCCGCCTGCCGGCGGGGCGACCGCCGCCCACGTCCGCGCCGGGGCTGCGTGACGGCCGGTGGCCGTCGTGGCGCGGCGCCGGCCCGCTGGAACGGGCCGGCGCCGCGGTCGGACGCGTGGGCGTTGCCGGTACGCCCGGCGTCCGGATCTGGCGACGGTGGCCGGCCGGCCCTCCCTCCTCCGACCGGCCACCGGGTCCGGGGTGGACCGGGGTCAGTAGTCGGAGCCCCCGTCCTTCTCCGCGTCCGACGGCGGCGCGACGGGCTTCGGCGTGCCGGTCGGCAGGCAGGTCAGGTTCTTCTTGCCGTCCGGGGCGACCACGAACCAGGTGCCACCGACGCCCTGGCCCTTCCACTGGCCGGGCTTCTTGTCGCCGATGTAGCGGTACAGCGGCCAGCCGTCCAGCGTGATCTGGCGGGTGCCGTCCTGCCGGGTGATGGTGCCGACCAGGTCGTCGGCGACGTTGTTGAGCTGCGGCTCGCCGTCGGTCAGCGCCGGGGGCCACACCTCCGCGCACTTGTCGACGCAGTTCGAGGCCGCCGGGTCGTTGGTGTCCTTGTCGAAGCGGTAGAGGATCCACCCGTCCTGGTCGGTGACGACGCTGCCCATCCGCGCGACCTTCTTGGCGATGAGTGTCTCGGTGAGATCGACGTTGGCGGGCGGTTGCTGGGGGGCGACGTCGTCCGCCGGCGGTGCCGCGGAGGCGGTCGCGGTCGCCTCAGGTTCGACAGCCGCGGTGGGCTCGGCCGCGGCGACGGCGACCGGCTCGGCGGCGCTGGAGTTCGCCCCGTCGTAGCCCGCGGGAGCGCAGGCCGTAAGTGCGACCATCGCACTCGCGACGATGACGGTCCGCTTCATCTGTGCCACGTGCCCTCCTCATTCTTGGCAGTTCACCGGGAGATACGGGCGGCGCGCTGTCAAGGTTGAATGTGGAACAGTGGCCAACTTCACTGAAGAATGGTTGAACCGATCCGGTCGACGATTCGTGTGTGGACGCGAGAGGCAATTTTGTCAAGGGAACGCCTGATCGGCGCCGGCCAATGCGGCCGGCGCCGATACGTGTGGCTTCGGTCAGTCGATCGGGATCGTGACCAGCGGGCTGGCCACCCCGTTCGCGTCCACCGACTGCACCTGGAAGTGCTTGATCTGAGCGACCGGGGTCGCGGTCGCGGCACTCAGCGTCAACTTGTTGGAGTTGGTGTTGGTGCCGTACCCGCCACCCGGGACGGACCAGGTGGAGAGAACCTCACTGGTGTTGTTGTCGCGGACCACCACCAGTCGGCAGGTGCGGGGGCCGGGCAGTTTCGCCAGGATGAAGTTCACGTTGGTGCCGAACTCCTTCTTCGCGACGAAGAACGACGCCTCCACGCCGGTGGTGCCGTCCACCTCGTCGTGCCGCTTGCCCTCGGGCAGACCCTTGTCGCCACCGATACCGATGTCGTCCGGGCCGCTGGACCGGGGTACGACCGGGCCGGTCGGGCCGGTGGTGGGCTGGGCGTCCACCCGCGGCGGAGCGCTGTCCGCCACGATGTTGGCGAAGCCGACCCCGGTCAGCCCGCCGAAGACCACCACGGCGGCGGCTGTGGCGAGCACCTGCCGGAACCGGGTCCGCCGCCGGTGCGCCCGCACCGCCACCAGCGTCCGGTCCAGCAACGCCGGATCGGTCTGCGTCTGCTCCAGGGCGCTCATCGTCTCGCCGTCGATGCCGGAGAGCAGCCCGACCACCGGCACCATCGTCTCCAGCTCGGCCGCGCAGGCCCAGCAGGTGGCGAGGTGCTCCTCGAACCGCTCGGTGTCGTGCTCGTCCAGCACGCCGAGCGCGTACGCGGCGACGTCCATGTGGTCCGCCCGGCTCATTCCGTCACCCCCCGTTCCTGCAGAGCCGTGCGCAGGGCGCGCAGCGCGTAGTAGACCCGTGATTTCGCCGTGCCGAGCGGAAGGCCCAGCTCCTCGGCGGCCTCCGGGACCGTCCGGCCCCGGAAGTAGGTCGCGACCAGGATCTCCCGGTGCGACTGACTCAGCGTACGCAGCGCGTCCGCCACCGTCATCGTGCGCAGCACCCGGTCGGTGCTGTCCGCCTCGGCGAACGCGGTCAGGTCCCGGTCGTACGTCTCGGCCGGCCGGGCCTGCTCGCTGCGGTGCTCGTCGATGGCGATGCGGCGGGCCACGGTCACCAGCCAGGGGCGCAGCGAGCCCTGACCCTGCGCGCCGAGCCGGTGCGCGTTGCGCCACGCCCGCAGCAGGGTCTCCTGGACGATGTCCTCCGCCCGCTGCCGGTCCCCACCGGTCAGCCGCATGACGAAGGCCAGCAACGGGCCGGCGTGCTCGGCGTAGAGGAGCCGGACCAGATGATCCGAGTGGCTCGCCTCGGCGGACGGCGCCGCCTGGTGGCGTCCGGGAGCGGGTCGGGGCGTCACCGGCCCATTCTGGCGAGGGACCTGTCGTGCGTCGACCCCGCGTGCAGACGCGCTCGGCCGGGACTGGGAACGCGCGGACATCCAGCCCGGACGCACCCTGTCACCGTGCCAGCCGGCCGCCACCGCATGCATGCAGACCTCCGGGAGATGACTGCGGCCGTCCCCCCACGGGCTGGCCGTCCGTTGGTACGCATCCGGCGGCCGGACGGATCAACGGCGGACCGAGAAAATTCCCGGCGGCGGTGGCGTCGAGTCGGTGGCGTCGGCGTCGTGCACGACGGCAGCGCCGCCGGCGAAGCGGTCCAGCTCCTCGCCGGTCACCACCCGGCCGGGGAACCAGTCCCCGGCGACCCGCCTGGTCAGCTCCGGCAGCGGCGGGTCGGCACGCCCGGCGAGCAGCACGAGGTTGCCGTAGCGGCGGCCCCGCAGCACGGCCGCGTCCCCGACCAGCGCCAGGCTCGGCAGCACCGACCGGACCGTGGCGACCTGACGGCGGGCGTGCCGCAGCGGCGGCCCGTCGGCGACGTTGGCCAGGTACCAGCCGGTCGGCCGGAGCACCCGGGCCACCTCGGCCGCGTACTCCACCGAGGTCAGGTGGGCCGGAGTGCGGGCACCGGTGAACACGTCGGCGACCACCACGTCGACGCTGGCCTCGCGGGTGCCGGCGAGCACCGCCCGGGCGTCGCCGACCCGGACCCGGAGCCGGGGATCGGACGGCCAGGGCAGCTCCCGGCGGACCAGGTCCACCAGGGCGCCGTCCACCTCGACCACCCGCTGGGTCGAGCCGGGGCGGGTGGTCGACACGTACCGGGCCAGGGTGAGCGCGCCGCCGCCCAGGTGCAGCACGCGCAGCGGCGCGCCGGCCGGGGCGAGCAGGTCGATCGCGGCGGCGAGCCGCCGCACGTACTCGAACTCCAGGTGGGTGGGGTCCGCGAGGTCCACGTGCGACTGCGGCGCGCCGTCGAGCAGCAGCGTCCACGAACCCGCCCGGGCCGGGTCGGGCACCAGCTCGGCCCGACCGGTGTCGACGTCCGCGACGATCCGGTCGGTGGCCCGCTTGCGGCCCATCAGTCGGGTCCGCCGGCCGCCGGGGGCTCGTGAGCGACGGCCGGCCGGGGTCCCGGCAGCCGGGACGGGGCGGGCGGGCCGCCCGGAGGCGGCGCGGCGGGCGGTCGGGGCGTCGAGGCGCGGGCGGCGGCGGTGAGCGCCCGGTGCAGCAGCCGGGCGTCGCCGAGCAGCCGGCGCAGCTGCTTCTCCAACCCGGCGATCGGCACCAGGTTCTGCGGGGCGCGCGGGTCCTTGTAGGGGGTGGACGCGAAGCGGGGGAGGGTGACCACGGACAGGTCGGCCAGCGCGACCGCCTCGGCGACGTCGAGGTCGGCGGAGCACTCCACCCGCACGATGCCCGCCCACGGCGCGCCGTGGGCGACCGGCAGCCGCAGATACCACGACCAACCGCCCCAGGCGGTGCCCAACCGGAACACCGGGGACCGCTCGCCGGCCGCCAACCCCGTGACCACGGCCGTCAGGCGCGCGTCCAGGTACTGGCTGTGCTGGGTCTTCACGTAGCCGAGCGTGCGGGGCAACTGCCGCCGGTTGCGCAGCGGGCCGTCCACCACCAGCAGGTCCCCGTCGGCGCGGGCCGCGCCGGAGACCTCCACCTCCAGCGCGGTCAACGGCCCCTGCACCGCGGCCGGCAGCTTGGCCAGCTCGCCGGTGCCGCTGACCCGGTGCACCGGGTAGTGGACGCTGCCGGCCCGCACGTCCCCGGCGGACGGGCTGGCGGTGAACAGGCCCCGCCCGACCTTCGCGCCGGCGAGCTGCGCCGCGCCGCGCTCCAGGTCGCAACGGACCACCCCGGCCGCGTACGAGGCGGCCAGGCCCGGGTACGACCCGCCGTCGTCCTCGGCCGTCCACAGGCTGGCGTCGATCCGGCGTACCCCGTCGACCAGGAGCACCACGTCCGGCGGGCGGACGCCGGGCCGCGGCCCGATCGCCCGCCAGTCCACGGCGGGCAGCTCGTGGTCCGCCTCGACCTGGGCGCTGCTCGGCGCGGCCGGGCCCGCAGCGGCGGCCTCGAACGACGCCCCGTACGCCGGATCCCAGGCGTCGACGAAGAACCGGCTCACGCGGGACGCCTTCGCACGGCGCCGACCGCGTTCACCGGCCGGTCCGCTCGACGCGGGCCGACCGGGCGTCCTTGCGGACCTCGAAGCGGACCGGGATGCGTTCGGCGAGCGCCGGCACGTGGGTGACCACGCCCACCATCCGGTCGCCCCGGGCGGCGAGATTCTCCAGCGTGGCGGCGACCGTGTCGAGGGTGGCCGCGTCGAGCGTGCCGAACCCCTCGTCCAACACGATCGACTCGAGGCTCGCCGCCGTGGTGGACATGCCGGCGAGCTGCTCGGACAGGGCCAGCGCCAGCGCCAGCGAGGCCTGGAACGTCTCCCCGCCGGAGAGCGTGCGCACCCCCCGCCGCAGCCCGGCGTCGTGGTGGTCGACCACGAAGAACTCGCCCTTGTCGTGCACCAGGTCGTACTGGTCGCCGGAGAGTTCCCGCAGGATCCGCGAAGCACCGTCGACCAGCAGGTCGAGCGCCTCGGCGAGCAGCCACCGCTCGAAGTTGTTGGCCCGCAGGTGCCCGGCGAGCGCGCGGGCCACCTGAGCCTCCCGCTCGTACCCGGCCCGCTGCTCGCGCAGCTCGCCCGCCTGCTCCCGCCGGCGGGTCAGCTCCCGCAGCTCCGCCTCGGCGCGTTCCAGGGCGACCGCGGCGGCCCGGACCGGGTCGTCGGCCGCCGGCACCCCGGCGTCGGCGAGCAGCCCGGCGACCCGCTCCTCGACGGCGGTCACCCGGGACTCGGCCTCGGCCACCGCCGCGACCCGGCCGGGCCGCTCGCTCCGGCGGCGCTCCGCCTCGTCGCCGGCCCAGCCGGTGAGGGTGGCCCAGGCGGCCGCCAGGTCGTCCCGGTCGGCGGCGGGCGGGCCGAAGCGGGCGAGCCCGTCGCGCGTCGCGTCGAACGCCCGCCACGCCGTCCGCAGGCGCTCCTCGGCCGCGTCCACGGCGGCCCGTGCCCGGCGCGCGGCGTCCCGGCCGGCGCGTACGGCCGCCGCCGACTCCTCCAGCGCCCGGCGCAGCCGCGCCTGCTCGTCCAGCTCACGGCGGAGGGCCGCCGGCTCGGCCGCGCCGGTGAGCTGGGCGTCCAGCTCGGCCAGTCGCGCGTCGAGCTGCTCCTGCCGGGTCCGCGCCGCCACCAGCACCCGCTCCAGCTCGCGGGCGGCGCCGTCCCGCTCCTTCACGGCGGCCCTGGCCGCCTCGCTGGCGGCGCGGGCCGCCTTGCCCGCCGCGACCGCAGCCGCCACCGCCGAACCCGGCGGCACCGCCGGCACCCGGGCCACCGTCTGCTCGCAGACCGGGCAGGCGGCACCGTCACGCAGGTGCGCGCGCAGGGCCACCGCCTGGTCGGTCGCCTTCGCCTCCTCGTGCGCCCGGAACGCCGCCTCCAGGTCGGCCTCCGCCCGCTCGGCCGCCACCCGTGCCGCCGCCAGCGTGGCCGCGGCGGCCTCGTGCTCGCCGTGCGCGGCGGCCACCGCCGCCCGGACCGCGTCCGCCTCGCCGGCCAGCTTGTCCCGGTCCGCGTACGCCTTCAGCAGCAGGCGCAGCGCGCTCTCGTCACCGGCGGCGGCCAGCTCGCCGCGGAGCTTCTCCTCCCGCTCCTCGGCGAGGGCCACCACCCGGGCCGCCTCGTCGGCGCCCGACCGTGCGGCGGCGACGGCCCGGGCGAGCTCGGCCATCCCGTCCGGTGCGGCCACGGCGTCGAGCACGGCCAGGTCGGCGTCGAGGGCGGCCAGCGCCGTTCCCGCCTCCCGCGCCCCGGCGCGGGCGGCCTCCCGCTCGGGTACGGCCTCCGTCACCGCACCGGTCAGCTCCCGCATCCGGTCCACCCGGGCGGACGCCTCGGCGAGCGTGGCGTCGTCGGCGTCCGCCAGCCCCGCGAGGGCCTGGTCGACCGCCTCGAACTTCGCCTCCGCCTGGGCGGCCCGGGCGGTCGCCTTGTCCCGTACCTCCTCGTAGACGCCGAGGCCCAGCAGGTTGACCAGGATCTGCTGCCGGGTCGCCGGCTTCGCGTGCAGGAAGTCGGCGAACTGCCCCTGCGGCAGCACCACGCAGCTGGTGAACTGCTCGTACGGCAGCCCGACCGCCGTCAGCACCGCGTCGTCCATCTCGGCGGCGGTGCCGGCCAGCACCTCGCCGAGGTCGTCCGGGCTGAGGCCAATGTCCAGCTTCACCGGGTCGAAGCCCGGCGGCATGAGCTGGAGCCCCGCGCCCGCGGTCTTCACGTTGCCCCGGCTGTCGCGGCGCACCACGCGGGTCGCCACGTACCGGTCGCCCCCGGACTCGAAGACCAGCCGGACCCGCGCCTCCGTCGCCGACGGGGCGAGCGCGTTCGCCAGGCCCCGGGTGCCGCCCCACCGGGGCACGGTGCCGTACAGCGCGAAGCAGATCGCGTCGAGCACCGTCGACTTGCCCGAGCCGGTCGGCCCGACCAGGGCGAAGAAGTCGGCATCGGTGAAGTCGATCGTCGTCTCGTCGCGGAAGACGGTGAACCCGGCCAGGTCCAGTCGCATCGGCCGCATCAGCTCTCGACCTCCTCGAACAGTTCGTCGAAGAGGTCCCGGACGCCCTCGTCGTCGTGGCCGCGGCTGTCCAGGTAGTCGGCGAACAGGTCCCGCGGGGACCGGCCGGCCCGCTGGGCGACCCGGGTGCCGCTGCCCGGTGCGGGCACCAGCTCCGGGTCGATCCGGATCTCCAGGGCGCGGGGAAGCAGTTCCTGTACCTCCTCCCGCAGGCCGGCGCGGGGCTGCTCCCGGACGTAGACCCGCAGCCAGGCGTCCGGCGCCTCGATCTCGGCGAGCTGGGCGAGAGTGCCGCGGACCGTCCGCAGGGCGGCGGCGGCCGGGATCGGCACCTCGCGGATCTGCGCCGCCGTCGTCGCGGTCACCTCGACCACCGTCACCGACGGGACGTTCTCCTGCTCGCCGAAGTCGACGGCGAGGGGGCTGCCGCTGTAGCGGATCGGGCACGGGCCCTGCACCCGCTGCGACCGGTGCAGGTGGCCGAGCGCCACGTAGTGCGCCGTGCCGGGAAAGACCGTCGCCGGAACGGCGTACCCCATGACGGTGTGCGCGTCCCGCTCGCCGCCGCCGGTCGCCGCCCCGACCACAGTCAGGTGGGCGGTGACCAGGTGCACCCGGTCCGGCTCGGTGAAGCCCTCGGTCAACCGGGCGATGATCCGGCCGAGGTGGTCGGCGTACGTCTGGGTGGCCTCCGCGGCGGTCAGCTCGTACATCTCGACGGCGCGGATCGCGTACCGCTGGGAGAGGAACGGCAACGCGGCCAGCCGCCAGCGCTCGCCGCCCGCGGTCGTCCCGTCGACGACGTGCTCGTCCGGATTCTCCCGGACGCCGCCGCGCAGGCTGATCCCGGCGGCTTCCGCCCACGGGCGCAGCGCGTCCAGCGCCGGGCCGTTGTCGTGGTTGCCGCCGATCGCGACGACGTCGGCGCCGGTGCGGCGCAGCGCGGTCAGCGCGCGGGTGACCAGCCGCGTCGCCTCCGGAGTGGGCGCGGCGGTGTCGTACAGGTCCCCGGCGACGATCACCAGGTCGGGCTGTTCCCGCCGGGCGACGTCGATCACCCCGGCGAGGACAGCCTTGTGCTCCTCGGCGCGGGACCTTCCCTTGAGGACCTTGCCGACGTGCCAGTCGGAGGTGTGCAGGATCTTCACCGGTGGACCACCTCAGAACGGGATGTCGTCGTCGCCGGAGCCGCCGCCCGAGCCGACCACCGCGAACGGATCGGCCGACTGGGTGATCGACCGGAGTGTCTGCGAGGGTGCCCGGCCCGCCTCGGAGACCCGCGTCGCCCACGCGGGGAACGGGAACTCCAGGCAGAGCGGCACCGGGATGTCGGGCTGGTTGACGAACATCGTGCCCGGCTTCGCGAGCAGGGCCCGCTGCCGTTGGGCCGGCGGGAGGAAACCGTACTCCGGGCGGGACGCCTCGGCCGGGTCGAGCCGGCCGACCACGCGGATCGCCGAGTTGGTGACGATGCGGCGCTCCACCTCGCTCGCCGTCTGCTGGGCCCCGACCAGGATCACGCCGAGCGACCGCCCCCGCTCGGCGATGTCGAGCAGGACCTCCTTGATCGGGGAGGATCCCTCGCGGGGGGCGTACTTGTTCAGCTCGTCGAGCACGACGAAGAGCAACGGCTTGGCGGTGCCGGCCTTCTCCTTGCGCTCGAACTCGCTCTTGAGCGTCACGCCGACCACGAACCGCTGCGCCCGGTCCGGCAGGTTGTGCAGGTCGACGACGGTCACCTGCGCCGACTCCGCCGTGTTGATGCTGTGCGGGCGCCGGGTGGCGAGGTCGCCCCTGATCAGCCGGGACAGGTCCTTCTTGCTGCCGATGAGCCGCCGCGCGAACGCGTTGACGGTGCCGAGGCCGACCGCGCTGCCCGCCCAGTCGCCCCGGGTCTCGTCGTCGTTGAGCTGCTCGACGACGTGGTCCACCAGGTCGGCGTACGTGCCGAGGCGCACCCCGTCGATGCTCACGCCGCCGTCGGCGGGCTGCGCGTACCGGGCCAGGTGGGCGGCGACCGAGTGCACCACCATCGTGTACTGCTGGCGTTCGTCGTCGGCGTCGGCGAACACGTACGGCAGGAGGCGGTCGGCGCAGAACTCGGTGAGTGTCCAGTAGAAGCTGTCCACCCCGCTGAGCCGGCTGCTCACGTCCGGCGTGCCGGAGGAGTCGCCGACCCGGGGCGGCGCGTACACGCGCACGTCGGGGAAGGCGCCGGCGGTCAGCCCGAGCTGTGCGTACGCCGCCCGGGTCGGGTCGTCCAGCCGGGTGTTGGGGTGGTCGAGGAACAGCAGGTCCTCGCCCTTGACGTTGAAGATGAGCGCCTTGGCGTTGACCGCGTCGCCGCCGAGCACCCCGGAGCGGAACACCGAGTAGAGCAGGAAGGTGGCGAAGCTGGTCTTGGTGGCGACGCCGGAGATGCCGGAGATCGAGACGTGCGCGCCGCGCGTGCCGTCGAGGAAGTCGGCGTTGAGGTAGACCGGCACCCCGTCGCGGCCCATCCCCATCGGGATGCGGCGCTCCATCCGGTCGAAGTGCAGTGCCCGCGCCCGGGCGTCACCCTCGGCGCGGTGCACGACCGCGCCGGGCGACGGCGGCACGTACAGCTCCGGGTCGACCCGGGTGGTCGTGATCTCGGCGGCCTCCTGCACCTGCGCGGGCAGGGTGCCGTCGGCGATCGCGAAGACGTCGGAGTCGAACTGGGCGCCCTCGTGCCGGGCCCGCACCTGGGTGACCACCCCGGCGATCGTCACCGGCTCCCGGTCCGGCAGCTCGCGCCGGGTCACCACGACGTCGTCGAGCTGGAGATAGCTGGTGGGTGAGACCGCCGTCCAGAACTGTAGCGGCGTCGCGTCGGCGGTGCCGAGCACCCGGCCGACCGCCTCGCCCGGGCCGTCGGAACCGTCGTCGGTCATCGGGCAACTCCGCGGGGCTGAGGTTGGAGGTCGGCACGCACGCCCTGCATCCTGCCCGAGACGTACGACAGGCCGCCACGCGACGCGGCGGACACCACGCCCGGAACGTGACCGACGCCGGAGAGTCAAATGTCGACGACCTGGCGTCGCGTTCAGGCGCCGAGGATGGGCAACGACGGGACCCGCACCGAGTCCTCACCGAGAACCACGACCGCGCCGCGGTCGAGATCCTCGGTAACCGGCGGCAGGTTGGCCAGGATGATCGCCACGATCTGCTCCGCGCGGCGGCCGCTGATGCGGCGTACGAGCAGGACCGAGGGCCCGGTGGCGTGGGATGCCGCCAGGAGGGCACCGAAATCGGTGTCCGCCGATACGAGAACTCGGCCTTCGGCGAGAGCCTTCGCCATCACCTTCTCGTCAGGCGCTGCGCTCATTCCATGGTCCCGCACGTGGACGACGTCGTGGCCTGCGGCAGCCAGTCCCGACGCCACGCGGGGGGAGAGGTTGTTGTCGATCAGGAACTTCATGCGGCGTGCCGCAACGGCAGCTCTCGTTCCCGGACGGCCTCCGCCGCAAAGCGCAGCGCCTCCACGACGTCGTCGGGCGTCAGGTCGGGCAGATCTGAGACGATCTCCGCCGGCGTCATCCCGTCGGCCACCATTGCGACGACGGTGGCGACCGGGATCCGAAGGCCCCGGATGCACGGCACGCCGCCCATGACGGTCGAATCGACGGTGATGCGCTCAAACCTCACCCGCTCATCCTAACCGGGCGCATCAGCGAGCGGGATGGGTCACGCGCGGCAGTAGCGGAGCATGAGCGTGCCGTCGGCGGCGGCGAGCACGTGCCGCAGCGGCAGGTGCCGGACCGGGCTCGCCTCGCCCGCGGTGATCCGCCCCGGTCCCGGGCCGGCGAGCAGCGGCGCGACCGTCAGGCAGACCTCGTCGACCAGGTCGGCCGCGGTGAGCGCGCCGAACAGGTGCGGCCCGCCCTCGCAGAGCAGTTGGTCGAGCCCGCGCCGCCGCAGCTCGGTCAGGCCCGCGACGAGGTCCACCCGTTCGTCGCCGCACGGGACGAGGTCGGCCACGTCGGCCAGGCCGGGCGGGGCGGTCGCGCCGGCGCGGGTGAGCACGATCGGGCGGACCGGCGCGTCGGCGAAGGCCTTCTGGCCCGGATCGAGGTCGAGTGAGCCGGAGACGACGACGAGCGTGGGGTACTCGGCGAGGCCGTGCTCGCGGCGCCAGGCGCGCCGCCGCTCGTCGAGGCGGACCGCCCGGTACCCCTCGTGGCGCAGCGTGCCGGCGGCGACCAGGAGCCCGTCGCAGAGCATTCGCAGCAGGCCGAAGACCCGCTTGTCCGGCTCGCCGGAGAGGCCGGCCGAGTAGCCGTCGACGGCGACCGCGCCGTCGACGCTGGACACGAAGTTCACCCGTAGGTGGGGGTGGTCGGCGCGGCCGTAGCGGGCGGCGATGGCGGCGTCGTCCAGCGGGCCCGCGGACGGCTCCGGCCAGAGCGCGGAAATCGGCGTTCCGATGCTCATTCGCTGGCCGGACCCGTGACCGGAGGGGTGGGCCGGGGGGTACGGTGCTGGCAGTCGCACCAGTTCCGGCCCCGACAGTCGTCGTGCCGCCTCGCCCGGCACGCTCGGCAGATCATGCCCGCAGCCTATGCCGAGGGAGGATGGGACAGCATGCCGCGTCAGATCTTCCAGCTGAGGATTTCCCTGACCGGGGTCCGGCCGCCGGTCTGGCGCCGGGTGCTCGTCCCCGGCGGGTACACCCTCGACCGGGTGCACCGCGTGGTGCAGCATGCGATGGGGTGGCGGGACTGCCACCTGCACTCGTTCGAGATCGACGGCCGGCAGTACGGGGAGCCCGACCCGGACGGGGAGCTGTCCCTGCACGACGAGTTGGACGTGCGCCTCGACGGCGTGGTCGGCAAGGGCAGCCGGTTCCACTACACGTACGACTTCGGCGACTGGTGGGAGCACGACCTGCTGGTCGAGGACGTCTTCACCGCCGATCCGGAGGAGCGTTACCCCGCCTGCCCGGACGGCGGGCGGGCCTGCCCGCCGGAGGACGTCGGCGGCCCCGCCGGCTACCAGGCGCTGCTCGCCGCGTTGGCCGACCCGGGGCACACCGAGCACCACCTGATGCGCGACTGGGTGGGGGACACGTTCGACCCCGGGGCCTTCGACGCCGCCCGGGTGGGCACGCTCCTGCGCCGGTTCTGCTGAACCGTTTCCGTTCCGCCCCGGTCGGTCCCGCGGAGGCCGCCGGTGACCACGCGCCGACAGCCGGCTGAAGCGCTTCGGCGCAGGTCGCCGCCGTCGAACTGCCGTCAAGCATCCTGCCGGTAACGATCTGGGAACGCTCCCATAGGTCTATTGACACTCCCGACACGTGCCGGCAATCTCATGGGAGCGTTCCCAACCGCGTGACCCGGCTCACCCGCGTCCGCCTCCGGGAAACTGTCGCCGCCCCATCGGCGCCGGTCAGCGCACAGCACGGCACCCCCGCCCCACCCGACACAGCCTCACCACCGAAAGAGGGGTCAGGATGAGCCTCACCACGCGGCGTACCCGCCTGGCGGCCGTCGCCCTTGCCGCGATCACCGCCGTCGGCGGACTCGCGGCCTGCGGCACCGACGACGACGCCCCGGCAGCCGGCGAGAAGCCCGACAAGCTGGTCGTCGACACGTTCGGCGAGTTCGGCTACGACGAGATCATCAAGCAGTACGAGAAGGACACCGGCATCAAGGTCGAGCTGCGCAAGACCGCCCAGCTCAACGAGTACCGGCCGAAGATCGTCCGCGCCCTCGCCACCCGCAAGGGCGCCGCCGACGTGATCGCCCTCGAAGAGGGCATCCTCAACGAGTTCAAGTCCAACCCGGCGAACTGGGTCGACCTCGCACCGCTGGTCGCCGACCACAGCAAGGACTACCTGCCCTGGAAGTACGAGCTGGGCAAGGCGCCGGACGGCCGGCTGATCGGCCTGCCCACCGACGTCGGCAGCCTCGCGGTCTGCTACCGCCGGGACCTCTTCCAGGCCGCCGGACTGCCGACCGAGCGCGACCAGGTCGCCGCGCTGTGGCCCGACTGGAACGGCTTCATCGAGACCGGCAAGAAGTACCGGACCGCCACCAACAAGGGCATGCTCGACTCGGTCACCACCGCCGCCAGTGCGGTGATGTTCCAGCAGGGCGGCGACCTGTTCTACGACAAGCAGGACACCATCGTCGCCGACAAGAGCGCGTCCGTGAAGGCCGCCTGGGACACCGCGATCGCCATGGCGGACGCGAACATCACCGCCGAGACGGCGACCTGGTCGCCGGAGTGGTCGGCCGGCTTCAAGCAGGGCACCTTCGCGGCCACCTTCTGCCCGTCCTGGATGCTCGGCATCGTCGCGGACAACTCCGGCGCGGAGAACAAGGGCAAGTGGGACGTCGCCCCGGTGCCCGGCGGCGCCGGCAACTGGGGTGGTTCGTGGCTCGCCGTCCCGGAGCAGAGCAAGTACCAGAAGGAGGCGGCGAAGCTCGCCGAGTACCTGACCAACGCGCAGAGCCAGGTCGCCGCGTTCAAGCTCAAGGGCCCGCTGCCGACCAACCTCGAGGCGCTGAAGAACCCGGACTTCCTGAGCTACACCAACGAGTACTTCAACAACGCCCCCACCGGCAAGATCTTCGGTGACAGCGTCGCCAAGATCCAGCCGCTGCACCTCGGTCCGAAGCACCAGGCGGTGAAGGAGAACGCCTTCGAGCCCGCGCTGCGCTCGTACGAGAACGGGCAGGCCAGCAAGGACAAGGCCTGGGAGCAGTTCGTGAAGGACGCCCAGACGCAGGGCGCCTTCTGACCCCAGCACGTCGCGACGGTGGCGTCCGGGCACCCGCGCCCGGGCGCCACCGGCGGCGTCCGTTCCCCGTACCACCGCCGGCGCGCCGGCCCGCGCGCCGGGCGGGAAAGGACTGAGAATGAGTCTGTCGGCCACGACGGCGCCGCCGTCACCCGCCGCGCCAACACCTCCGCCATCCCGGCGGCACCGGTCCCGCTCGTCGTCGTTGACCCGCCTGGACCTCAGGTTCTCCCCGTACCTCTACATCGCGCCGTTCTTCGTGATCTTCGGCATCTTCGGGCTCTACCCGATGCTGCGGACGGCCTGGATGTCGCTGCACGACTGGAACCTCATCGGCGACCACACCTTCATCGGGTTCGACAACTACACGAAGCTGGTCACCGACGAGTACTTCTGGAACGCCACGTTCAACACGTTCGGCATCTTCCTGCTCTCGACGGTCCCGCAACTGCTGCTCGCGCTCTTCCTCGCGAACCTGCTCAACCGGACCTTCCTGCGCGCCCGGACGCTGTTCCGCATGGCGATCTTCATGCCGAACGTGGTCTCCGTGGCCGCGGTGGCGATCGTCTTCGGCATGCTCTTCCAGCGTGACTTCGGCGTCTTCAACTGGCTGCTCGGCTTCGTCGGCGTCGACCCGGTCGACTGGGACGCCGAGCGCTGGAGCTCGTGGAGCGCGATCGCGTCGATGGTCAACTGGCGGTGGACCGGCTACAACACCCTGATCCTCCTCGCCGGCATGCAGGCCATCCCGCGGGAGCTCTACGAGGCGGCGGCGCTCGACGGCGCCAGCCAGTGGCGACAGTTCTGGCGCATCACCCTGCCCATGCTGACGCCGACCTTCGTGTTCGTGGTCATCCTGTCCACCATCGGCGGGCTCCAACTGTTCACCGAGCCCCTCGTCTTCGCCAACGGCAACATCATCGGCGGCGACCAGCGCGAGTTCCAGACCCTCGCGATGTACATGTACGAGCTGGGCATCGAGAACCTGAACACCGCCGGCTACGGCGCCGCCGTCGCCTGGGCGATGTTCCTGATGATCGCGCTGATGTCGCTGGTCAACTTCCTGCTCGTCCGGCGTACGGTGAAGTGAGGACCCCGGCCATGAACTCTGCCTCCCGGCGCCTGTGGCGCACCAGCCCGCTCACCTACGTGGCGCTCGTCCTCGCGACCCTGCTCTCCATCTACCCCTTCTACTACATGGTGGTCATCGCCACCCGCAGCCTGGACTCCATCAACGACGTGCCCCCGCCCTTCACGCCCGGCGGCGCGTTCGGCGACAACTTCGGCCGGGTGCTCGACAACGACGCGGCGAACTTCCTCACCGGCCTGCTCAACTCGGTGATCGTCTCGTCGGTGGTGACCCTCAGCGTGGTCATCACCGGCTCGCTCGCCGGCTTCGCCTTCGCCAAGCTGCGCTTCCGTGGACGCAACGCCCTGCTGCTGGCGATCATCGTGACCATGATGATCCCCACCCAGCTCGGGCTCATCCCGCTGTGGGGCATGATCCAGGACCTGAACTGGTACGGCACCCTGTACGCGGTGACCGTGCCCTTCCTGGTCAGCGCGTTCGGGGTGTTCATGATGCGCCAGTACGCCACCCAGGCGGTCTCCGACGAGCTGATCGAGGCCGGCCGGGTCGACGGGGCGAGCACGTTCCGCATCTACTGGAACATCGTGCTGCCCGCGCTGCGCCCGGCGGCGGCCGTGCTCGGCCTGCTGACCTTCATGGAGACCTGGAACTCGTTCCTGTGGCCGTACGCGGTGCTGCCGCCGGAGAACCCCACCCTCCAGGTCTCGCTGGCGTTCCTCTCGTACGCCTACTACACCGACTACTCGCAGGTCTTCGCCGCCACGGCGGTCGGGACGATTCCGCTGGTGGTCGTCTTCGTCCTGTTCGGCCGCCAGATCATTGGCGGGATCATGGAAGGTGCCGTCAAGTCGTGAGCAACCCCGCGAGCCCACCCGCCGTCGGCGTCCTGGCCGAGCGCCCACCGCTGACCTTTCCGCCCGGCTTCCTCTGGGGCGCCGCCACCGCGGCGTACCAGATCGAGGGCGCGGCGGCCGAGGGGGGCCGGACGCCGTCGATCTGGGACACCTTCAGCCACACCCCCGGCCGCGTGGTCGGCGGGCACACCGGCGACGTGGCCTGCGACCACTACCACCGGCTCGACTCCGACATCGCACTGATGGCCGAGCTGGGGCTGAAGTCGTACCGGTTCTCGGTCTCCTGGTCCCGGGTGCAGCCCGGCGGCAGCGGGCCGGCCAACCCGGAGGGCCTCGACTTCTACCGGCGGCTGGTGGACGCGCTGCTGGCGAACGGCATCGAGCCCTGGCTGACCCTCTACCACTGGGACCTGCCGCAGCCGCTGGAGGACGCGGGCGGCTGGCCGGCGCGGGACACCGCCGCCCGGTTCGCCGACTACACCGCCCTGGTCGCGGACGCGCTCGGCGACCGGGTGCGCTACTGGACCACGCTCAACGAGCCGTGGTGCTCGGCGTTCCTCGGCTACGGGTCCGGCGTGCACGCGCCGGGCCGTTCCGACCCGGGTGACGCCGTCCGGGCCGGGCACCACCTGATGCTCGGCCACGGCCTCGCGGTGCGGGCGCTGCGGGCCGCCCGGCCGGACGTCGAGGTCGGGGTGACGGTCAACCTGTACCCGGTCACCCCGGCCACCGACTCGCCCGCCGACGCGGACGCCGCGCGGCGGATCGACGCGCTGGCCAACCGGTTCTTCCTCGACCCGCTGCTGCGTGGGTCGTACCCGGCGGACCTGATGGCCGACCTCGCGCCGGTCACCGACTTCGGGCACGTCCGCGAGGGTGACCTCGCGACCATCGCCGCCCCGCTGGACCTGGTCGGGGTCAACTACTACAGCCGGCACGTCGTGGCGGCGCCGGTCGAGGGGGCGGCGCCGGAGGCGTACTGGCGGGCACCGTCCTGCTGGCCGGGAAGCGAGGACGTCCGGTTCGTCACCCGGGACGTCCCGGTCACCGACATGGACTGGGAGATCGACGCACCCGGGCTGGTGGAGACCCTGCGTCGGGTGCACGAGGAGTACACCGACCTGCCGCTGTACGTCACGGAGAACGGCTCGGCGTTCGTCGACGCGGTGGTCGACGGGGAGGTGGACGACGTCGACCGGCTCGCGTACTTCGACGCCCACCTGCGCGCCGCCCACGAGGCGATCAGCGCGGGCGTCCCGCTGCGGGGCTACTTCGCCTGGTCACTCATGGATAATTTCGAGTGGGCCTGGGGCTACACCAAGCGGTTCGGCATGATCTACGTCGACTACGACAGCCAGGTCCGCATCCCCAAGTCCAGCGCCAGGTGGTACGCCGAGGTGATCCGACGCAACGGTCTGGCCGCACAATAGGCTCGGGCCAGCCATCCGGGCGGTCCCGGTGCCACCCCTGTGGCGGCACCGGGACCTCCCGACGTCGGAGGAGCAGACGATGACAACGCAGCGCACCCGGTCCCTCGGGCGCCCGACCCTCGACGCGGTGGCCGCGCGCGCCGGTGTCGGGCGCGGCACGGTCTCCCGTGTCGTCAACGGCTCACCGCAGGTGAGCCCGGAGGCCCGGGCCGCGGTGCAGCAGGCCATCGCCGAGCTGGGGTACGTGCCGAACCGGGCCGCGCGAGCGCTGGTCACCCAGCGCACCGACTCGGTGGCCCTGGTCGTGTCGGAGTCCGGCGACCGGGTCTTCACCGAGCCGTTCTTCGCCGGCATCGTCCGGGGTGTCAGCTCCGGCCTGCTGGAGACCCCGCTGCAACTGTGGCTCGCCATGGTCCAGTCCCCGATCGAGCGGGAGCGGGTCGAACACCACCTGACCAACCAGCACGTCGACGGCGTCCTGCTGCTGTCGTTGCACGACGCCGACCCGCTGCCCACGCTGCTGGAGGAGCGGGGCCTGCCGGCCGTGCTCGGCGGCCGGCCGGCGCGGATGCTGCAACCCGGCGCGCAGCCCGCCTGGTTCGTCGACGTCGACAACGTCGGCGGTGCCCGGCAGGCGGTCGAGCACCTCGCCGCGCGGGGGCGGCGGCGGATCGCCACCATCGCCGGCCCCCAGGACATGGGGGCCGGCCTGGCCCGGCTGACCGGCTACCGGGAGGCCGTCACGGCCGCGCTGGGCGGTGTCAACCCGGACCTGATCGCGTACGGGGACTTCAGCGAGGGCAGCGGGGCGGCCGCCATGCGCCGGCTGCTGGAGGTGTGCCCCGACCTGGACGCGGTCTTCGTCGCCTCCGACCTGATGGCGTTCGGGGCGCTGCGTACGCTCCGGGAGGCCGGCCGGCGGGTGCCCGAGGACGTCGCCGTGGTCGGTTTCGACGACGCCCCGATCGCCCGGCAGGCCGACCCGCCGCTGACCACGGTCTTCCAGCCGGTCGAGGAGATGGGCCGCCAGATGGCCCGCCTGCTGGTGTCCCGCATCCGCGGCGAGGACCTCTCGTCCCCCCACATCCTCCTGGACACCCAACTGGTCGAGCGCGCCAGCGCCTGACCGGGGTGGGCGGCCTTACCTCTTCTCCACCGCGGTCAGGCCGTGGGTCACCAGAGGGGTCACCAGATCGCCGATCCGGTCGAAGCCCTCGCCGAGGGTCTGGCCCTTCGTGTGCCGGTAGTGGATGCCCTCGCAGATCACCGCGAGCTTGAAGCACCCGAGCGCCACGTGCCAGTGCAGCGGGCCGACGTCGACGTCGCTGCGGCCGGCGTACCGGTCGATCAGTTCCGCCCCGGTGGGGAAGCCGGCACGGGGGCCCAGCCCGTCCGCGACCGGGTTGCCCTCGGCGGCGTCACTGTCGCCGAGCACGTCCCAGTACGTCAGCAGCAGGCCCAGGTCGGCCAGGGGGTCGCCGAGGGTGGCCATCTCCCAGTCGAGCACGGCGCGGACGCCGACCGGGGCCACGGTGGCGAGCAGATTGTCGAGCCGGTAGTCACCGTGCACGATCCGGCCGGCGTTGGCCCCCTCGGGGGCGGTCGCGGCGAGCCGGTCGCGCAGCTCGTCGACGCCGGACAGCGGCCGGCTGCGCGACCGGTCGAGCTGCCCGGACCAGCGACGGACCTGCCGGGCCAGGTAGCCCTCCGGACGCCCGAAGTCGGCCAGCCCGACGGCCGCCGGGTCGACGGTGTGCAGGGCGGCGAGGATGTCCATCATCGCCATCGCCAGCTCACGCCGCTGGTCGGCGGTGAGCGGGTCGGTCTGCGCGCGGGTCCGGAACACCTCGCCGTGCACGCGTTCCATCAGGTAGAACGGCGCTCCGATGACGTCCGGGTCCGCGCAGAGCAGCAGCGCCGCCGGCACCGGCACGCCGGTGGGGGCGAGCGCCGAGATCACCCGGAACTCCCGGGCCATGTCGTGGGCGGTGGCCAGCACGTGCCCGAGCGGCGGGCGGCGCAGCACCACCTCGTGCCCGCCGGCGCGCAGCAGGTACGTCAGGTTGGACTTGCCGCCGGCGATGAGCCGGGCCGACAGGTCCCCACCGGCCAGCTCGGGCCGGTGTGTCGCCAGGTACGCGGAGAGCCGGTCCAGATCCAGCCCCCGGGGGGAGGAGTGCGGGGCGGGGGAGTCAACGGCCGGCTCGGTCATCCGATCAGTTGATGGCAGCTCAGCCGGGTTGTCAAGGTTGGTTTTGCTCTCGGGACATGCCGCTGCAACAGGGGCGAAACGGTCGCGGGGCACGCTAGGGCGTGCCTGCCGGCGGACCGCGCCGGCCCGCCGAGCGGAGGATCACATGTTGCTGCGAGTTCGGGTCACCCTTCCCGACCGTCCGGGCACGCTCGGCCAGGTCGCGCGCACGATGGGCGTCTCCGGCGCCGACATCGTGCAGGTCGTGGTCCTGGAGCGGCTCGGTGGCCGGGCGGTGGACGACTTCACCGTGGTGTGGCCGGGAGCGGCCCGGGTGGAGCGGCTGATGGCCGGCCTCGCGGCGATCCCCGGAGTCCGCGTGGACGGCGTGTGGCGGGCGATCGGCGCGCCCACCACCACCGGGCAGGACGCGGAACTGCTGGCGCAGGTGGCGGGGAACCCCGCCGACGGGCTGGCGACCCTGGTCGACGCCGTGCCGGGGCTGCTCGCCGCCGACTGGGCGGTCGCCGCGGTGGTGCCGGTCGACTGGGCCGCCCGGGCCGGCGCCGGCAGCGAGGCGACCGTGGGGCACGCCAGCTGGCGGGCTCCCGTACCCCCGCGGCTGCCGGACGTGACGCCGCTGCGCGCCCGCGCGATGAGCGCGCCCGGCGGCGCCCACTTCGCCGTCGCACCGTTCGGGCGGGCCGGGCTGGTGCTGGTCGTGGCGCGGGAGGACAGCGAGCCGCTGGCCGCCGCGGCGTTCCACTCCACCGAGGTGGACCGGCTCGCGCAACTGGTCCGCGCCAGCGCGGTGATCCTCGGCGACCGCCTCGACCTGGTCGGGGCGCCGCCCGCGGCCGGCTGACGGCGACTGTGGCGCACACCGCACCGGTGGATCACGAGCCGTCACCCCGAAGCAACCGGCCGGCAACAGCCAGCGGCGAGGGTCGTACCGGGGAAGGGAGCGAACCATGACGCTGTGGCGAATCCGGGCCACCGTGGACGACCGACCGGGCTACCTGTCGGTCCTCACGGCGAGCCTGGCGTTGCGTGGGGTCAACATCCTCACGGTGCAGGTGCACACCACGGAGCGGGGTGCGGTCGACGACTTCCTCGTCGACGCACCCGACTCGATCGACGAGGCCGACCTCGTCGCCGCCGTGGAGCGGGGGCGGGGCCGCGACTGCTGGGTGTCGCGCAGCGAGGCGCGCGGGCTGGCCGACCAGCCGACCCGGGTGCTCGGGCTGGCCACCCGCCTGGTGCGGGACCCGGACGCGACCGGGGAGGCGCTGCGGACCCTGCTCGGTGCCGACTCGGTCACCTGGCGGCCGTCGCCGGCCGGGCCCAAGCCGGGGATCACCCCGACCAAGATGTTGTTGGCCGACCCGGGCGGCGGGTCGTACGACCTGCGGCGCGCGGCCCCCGGGTTCACCCCGGCCGAGTACGCGCGAGCGCAGGCCCTGGTCGAGTTGGCGGCGACCGTCGCGCGCCGGTCCGCCGAGCAGGTCACCCTGGTGCTGCCCGACGGCTCGGAGTTGGGCGTCCGCCCGGCGACCGGCGACGACCTGCCGGGCGTGGTCGAGCTGCACGAGAGGTGCTCGGCGCGCAGCCGGCACCGCCGTTACCTGGGCGGCGCGGCCCTGCCCGCGCCGGCCCGGATGCGCCGGCTGCTCGAACCGGCGCGGGGCGTCACCCTCCTCGCCACGGCCACCCGCTCCGGCGGAACGGGGGAGCCGGTGGTCGCGATGGCCAACCTCCTCGCCGAGGGGGACATGGCCGAGGTGGCGCTGCTGGTGCGGGACGACTGGCAGCGTCGGGGTCTCGGCTCGGCGCTGTTGAACCGGCTCGTCCGCCACGCGGAACGGGCCGGGTACGTCGCCCTGGTCCTGCACACGCAGGCGGAGAACACGCCGATGCTGCGGACGGCCCGCCGGCTGAGCCGTCCCTCGGCGGTGGACCGGGACGGGTCGCTGGTCACGCTCACGGTGCCGCTCACGGCGACGGCGGTGGGCCGGGCCCGCGTCTAGGGCGGCCGGCTCCCGGTGCGGGAGACGGTGAAACGGCGGGGCTCCCGGTGCGGGAGCCCCGCCCACCGCCGTCCCGAGGCCCGCCTCAGGTGGCGGGGTAGCTGCTGTAGTCCGGGAAGTTGCCGTAGAGGCGGCCGTCGCCGCCGACCGTGACCGCCTGCACCAGCAGGTCACCGCCGACGAAGGCGCCCTTCCACGAGGCGCCCCGGCCGCCGAACGGCTCCTCCCGGTCGCCCCGCGAACGCGGCTTGTTGATGCCCACCTTGAACGCCTGGAGGTCGACCGCGAGCTTGGCCGCCTCGTCCTCGTCGTCGCAGGCGAGCGACGCGACCAGCGCGCCGTTGGAGGCGTTCATCGCGGCGAGCAACTCGTCGGTGGTGTCGACGACGACGATCGTGTCGACCGGGCCGAACGGCTCGGCGTGCATCAGCCGCGACCGCCCGGGCGGGGCGAGCAGCACCGACGGCGCCACGTACGCCGAGGCGTCCTGCCCGTCGAGGAACGGCGCCCCGTCGAGCCGGCCCCGGTACAGCGGGACGGCACCACCACGGACCGCCTCGTCGACCTTGCGGCGCAGCTCCTCGGCCTTGGCGGCGCTGATCAGCGGGCCGAAGTCCAGCTCGGGCAGCGGGTCGCCGGCCGACCAGTCGTCGCCGACGGCGAGCGGGTGGCCGAAGCGGACCGACCGCACCACCGGCAGGTACATGTCGAGGAACTGGTCGACCAGCTCGCGCTGGACGACGAAGCGCGGGTACGCGGTGCAGCGCTGCTTGCCGTACTCGAAGCCCTTCTTCAGGTGCCCGGCGAGCAGGTCCCACTGGGAGAAGTTCCAGATACCCCAGGCGTTGAGGCCCTCCTGCTCGATGAAGTGGCGCTTGTCGGTGTCGAGCAGCGCCGCGGCCACCTTCCCGCCGTTGGAGCGCCCGCCGACGAACGCGACCGCACCGATCTCGGGAGCCCGGACCAGCACCTCGGACAGCTCCTCGCCGCTGCCGGACAGCAGCGTGGCGGGCAGCCCGGCGCGGCGCATCAGCGCGTGCGCGACGGTGAGGCAGACCGCGCCGCCCTGCGAGGGCGTCTTGGCGATCACCGCGTTGCCGGCGAGCAGCTGCACCAGCTCTGCGTGGACGAGGACGCTCATCGGGTAGTTCCACGACGCGATGTTGCTGACCGGTCCGGGCAGCGGCTCCCGGCCGTCGGCGAGCATCCGGTCGATCTCGCCGACGTACCACCGGACGCCGTCCAGCGCCCGGTCGACGTCGGCGCAGGCCAGCCGCCACGGCTTGCCGATCTCCCAGACCAGCAGGAGGGCGAGCAGGTCGCGGTGCGCGGTGAGGGCGTCCAGGGCGTCGGTGACCCGGGCCTTCCGGTCGGCGAGGGGGGTCGCGGCCCACGCCCGGTGGGCGGTGGCGGCGTGCGCGACCGCGGCGCGGGCGGTCGCCGCGTCCAGCCGTGGCAGGTTGACCAGGACGGTGTTGTCGACCGGGGTGCGTACCGCGGCGGGCGAGCCCACCGCCTGCCAGCCACCCTCGATCAGGTTGTGCAGGGTCGGGACGCCGTCGACCGGGGGCCCGAAGGCCTCGGGGGCGGCGTCGACCGCGCGGGCCAGGACGTCGGACCAGGCGGTTCCGTCGGCGAGTCGTAGAGCCATCGCGATCTCCTCAGGGTCGTCCGGGGGAGCGGCGGCGTCGATGGCACCGCTGGTGTCGCGTACTGTCGCCCGCCGAAAACGGGGGCGGCAACAGTACGTTCGTATGTCAGGACGCGGCGTCCGTGCCCGGCCGGTCTTTTGGCGCGTCATGCGCCGCCGTCAACCGGCCTGACCTGGGCGTACGTCCCCAAGTCATCCATAGCTCTCGATGATGTGATGAATCTCCGGGCGCCCTTGACCGGGTTACCGGTCAGTACGGTCGTGCTCCTCCGGCGGATCAAACCTCCGGGGTGATCTTCCCCGCTCCACCTCGACGGCGCCTCGACGACGACGACCGGCCGCCGGAAATCCCCCGAGGATCACGGGTTTGCCCACAACTTCGGGGAGAATGCTGCCTCGGCGGGGCTCGAGGCGACAGCTTCCCCGAAGATGCGCGGATGTTGGCCGGTTACGGCGCCACGCGCGTCGTCAGTCGGGCAGGTCGTTGGCGAGGAGGTCCATCAGGAGGCCGTCGTGCCAGCGGCCGTCCTCGCCGCGCTCGTAACGGCGGAGGATGCCCACCGGGCGGAAGCCCACCTTGGCGTACGCGCGGATCGCCGCCGAGTTGGCCGCCGCCGGGTCGATCGTGAAGCGGTGGTGGCCGTGCTCGTCGATCAGGTGCCGGGCCAGGGTACGGATGGCGTCTCCGGCCAGCCCGGCGCCGCGTGCCGCCGGGTCGAGGAAGATGTCCATGCTGGCGTGGCGGTAGTCGGGGTCGTCCTCGGCGTACCACTGGATGGCGCCGACGACCCGGCCGTCGTGCTCTACCGCGTACACGGTCAGGTCGCCGTCGGTGAGGTCGGCGCGCACGGCGGCGGCGAGGTCGTCGCCCCCGCGCCACCAGCGCCGCACCTCCGGGTGGGCGCGGATCGCCGCGAGGGCGGGCACGTCCGCGACCGTGGCCGGCCGCAGGGTCACCACCCGCCCCCGCAGCACCGCGTCAGCCCCGGATCTCGCCGTGCGCGACACAGACCGCTGACCAGCCGACCGGCAGCACCTGCACCTTCATCCGGCGGCGGCAGTGCGCGCAGTACCGGGGCGGCTCCAGATCGCGGGCCGCCCGGCAGGCCAGGTGCTCGCCGACGCCGGCCGGCTCGCCGCAGCGGTCGCACCAGGCGGCACCGGCGCCCCCGGCCGCCACGCCGCTCGTCGTCGTCGCGTCGCTGGTCGTCACCGGGTGCTCACAGGGTCGCGGAGAGGGCCTTGACCGGCATCTTCAGGTCGTCGAGGAGCTTCAGGTCGTCGGTGGCCGGGCGACCCAGCGTGGTCAGGTAGTTGCCGACGATCACCGCGTTGATGCCGCCGAGCAGGCCGTCGCGGGTGCCCAGGTCGCCCAGGGTGATCTCGCGGCCGCCCGCGTACCGGAGGATCGTGCGCGGCATGGCGAGCCGGAAGGCGGCGATGGCGCGCAGCGCGTCCTTGCCCTCGACCACCGGTCGGTCGCCGAGCGGGGTGCCGGGGCGGGGGTTGAGGAAGTTCAGCGGGACCTCGTGCGGGTCCAGCTCGGCGAGCTGGGCGGCGAACTCGGCCCGCTGCTCGACGGTCTCGCCCAGGCCCAGGATGCCGCCGCAGCAGACCTCCATGCCGGATTCGCGGACCATCCGCAGCGTCTCCCAGCGCTCCTCCCAGGAGTGGGTGGTGACCACGTTCGGGAAGTAGGACCGGCAGGTCTCCAGATTGTGGTTGTAGCGGTGCACGCCCATGTCGACCAGCTCGTCGACCTGCTCCTGGGTGAGCATGCCGAGCGAGGCCGCCACCTGGATGTCGACCTCCGCCTTGATCGCGGCGACACCCTCGCGCATCTGCTTCATCAGCCGGGCGTCCGGGCCGCGGACGGCGGCGACGATGCAGAACTCCGTCGCGCCGGTCTTCGCGGTCTGCTTCGCCGCCTCCACCAGCGAGGGGATGTCCAGCCACACGGAGCGCACCGGCGAGGTGAACAGGCCCGACTGCGAGCAGAAGTGGCAGTCCTCCGGGCAGCCGCCGGTCTTGAGCGAGACGATGCCCTCGACCTCGACCTCCGGGCCGCACCAGCGCATCCGCACGTCGTGCGCGAGCTGGAGGGCGGCGGGCAGGTGCTCGTCGGGCAGGTTCAGCACGGCGAGGACACCGGCCTCGTCGAGGCCGACGCCGTTCTCCAGCACCTGGGAACGGGCCTGGTCGAGGATCTCTGGCATGGCCCGTACCCTACAAGGCCGCTCCGGCGGCGGGAAACGGCCGCGTGGTGGCCCCGAGTGCCGCACGAGCGACCGTTGAGAGCCACGCCGCGTCGGGCCCGCGCCACGCCGGGGCCGCCGTGGCCAGGTGGTACCTTCGCCCCGGCGCGAGGCGCCCGACGGGCGGGTGCCGCGGGATGGGAGTGGCGGTGGCGGACTGGCTGGCGGCGCTGGACCGCCGCGCCGAGCTGCGGGCCAAGGCGGGGCTCACGCGCACGCTCCGCCCGCGCTCCGCCGGCGACGCCGTGGTCGATCTCGCCGGCAACGACTACCTCGGCCTGTCGACGCACCCCGAGGTCACGGCCGCGGCGGTCGCGGCGGTGCGGGCGTACGGGCTGGGGGCCACCGGGTCGCGGCTGGTGCGCGGCTCCACCGACGCCCACCACGCCCTCGAGGACGACCTGGCCGACTGGCTCGGCACCGACCGGGCGCTGGTCTTCTCCTCCGGCTACCTGGCCAACCTCGGCGCGGTCCGGGCGCTCGTGCAGCCCCGCACGCTGCTCGTCTCCGACGCGCACAACCACGCCTCGCTGATCGACGGCTGCCGGATCTCCGGCGCGGAGACGGTGGTGACGCCGCACGCCGACGTCGCCGCCGTACACGCCGCGCTCGCCGCCACGCCCGGCCGGCCGGCGGTGGTGGTCACCGAGTCGGTGTTCTCCGTCGACGGCGACCTCGCCCCCCTCGCCGAGCTGCACGCGGTCGCCCGGGACCACGGCGCGCTGCTGCTCGTCGACGACGCCCACGCGCTCGGCGTGACCGGCCCGCAGGGCGCCGGGGGAGTGGCCGCCGCCGGGCTGGCCGGTGAGCCGGACGTGATCGTCACGGCCACCCTGTCCAAGGCCCTCGGCGGCGCCGGCGGGGTGGTCGCCGGCCCCGCGGAGTTCGTCCGCCACCTGGTGGAGACGGGCCGGACGTTCATCTTCGACACGGCGCCGCCGCCGGCGGTGGCGGCCGGCGTGCGGGCGGCCGTCGGGCTGGCCCGCGCCGGTGACGACCTTCGGGCGGAGCTGGCCGAACGGGCCGGTCTCGCGGTCCGCCGGCTGCGCGCCGCCGGGCTGACCGTGTCGGCCCCCGACGCCGCGGTCGTGTCGGTCACCGCGCCCGGTCCCGAAACGGCCACCGCGTGGGCGGCCGACTGCCGGGACCGGGGCGTGGCGGTCGGCTGCTTCCGGCCCCCCTCCACCCCGGACAGCCGGTCCCGGCTCCGCCTCACCCTCAGCGCCGGCGTGCCCCGGGCGGACTTCGAGCGGGCCCTGGAGGTCATCGTGGAGTGTGCCCCGTGAGCGCGAGGAGTGAGCCGGGGTTGCGAGCCCCGCAGTCGCGAGCAGAGGTGGCACGGTGAGCGGTGCGGCCGGGACGGGAGCGCCGTGGCGCGGTGTCGTGCTGGTGACCGGCACCGACACCGAGGTCGGCAAGACGATCGTCACCGCGGCGATCACCGCCGCGGCGCAGGCCGCCGGGTTGCGCGTCGCGGTGGTCAAGCCGGGCCAGACGGGTACGGTCACCGGCGACCCCGGTGACGTCGACACGGTCACCCGCCTCGCCGCGCCACTCACCGGCCGTACGCTGGCGAGCTTCCCGGAGCCCCTCGCCCCGCTGGCGGCGGCCCGGATAGCCGAGCTGCCGCCCCTGGAGCTGTACACCGCGGTCGACGCCGTCCGCGAGGAGACCGACAAGCACGACCTGGTCCTGGTCGAGGGGGCCGGCGGGCTGCTCGTACCGATGGGTCTGCGACCGTCGGGTGAGCCGTGGACGGTGGCCGACCTGGCGGTCTCCCTCGGCTGCCCGGCGGTGGTGGTGGCGCGCGCCGGCCTCGGCACGCTGAACCACACCGCGCTCACCCTGGAGGCGCTGGAGCGCCGGGCCGTGCCGGCGGGTGTGGTGATCGGCGCCTGGCCGGCCGATCCGGAGCTGGTGCACTGGGCCAACCTCACCGACCTGGTGCCGCACCTGCTCGGCGCGTTGCCGGCCGGTGCCGGCGCGATGGATCCCGGTGTGTTCCGCCGCTCGGCTCCCGGCTGGCTCACCCCGGCGCTCTACGGGGTGCTGGACGACTGGCGTGCCTGGGCTGAGGAGATCAGCTGAACACCTGACCATCGTCAGTAACCCGGCAGGTCGAGCGTGGGTAGCCTGGCCGCCGTGATGAGCTGTCGGCGGGTGTGGGGCCGACCGGCGGGCCCTCAGTGGCGGCGGCGGTCGGCCGACGGGCTGCTCTGGCTCGTGGCGGCGGGGCCGCTGCTCGCCGCCGGGCTCTCGCCACCGTACGACGCGCCGTCCCTGCGGTCGCTCGCCGGCGGACTCGCGATCCTCACCGGCGCGGTCGCGGTGGCCCGACGGTTCCCGGTGGTGGCGCTGTTCCTGGCCGTGCTCGGCTCGCTGCTCGACGGCAACTTCTCCTTCATCATCCCGGTCTTCAGCTACCTGGCGGGGCGGCGGGCGGCCACGGCCGTCCCGGCCGGCGTCGCCTTCGCGGTGATCGCCGCCGGGGGCACCGTGCTCAACCTGGGGCTGCTCGGCACCGGCGCCGCCACCTGGTTCCTGCTCGCCTCGGTGCTGCTCTTCGCCGGGGTCCTGCCCTGGCTGGTGGGCCGGCACCGGCGTCAGCAGGAGGCCCTGGCGGAGGCGGAACGCCGGCACGAGGAGGCCCGGGAACGGGAGCGGCGTGGCCTGGCCGAGCGCGTCCGGTTGCGGGAACGGGCCCGGATCGCCGGGGAGATGCACGACTCCCTCGGGCACGACCTCAGCCTGATCGCGGTGCGCGCCGCCGCCCTGGAACTCGCCGACGACCTGCCGGCCCGGCACCGGGCCGCCGCCGGTGAGCTGCGGGCCAGCGTCGCGGACGCCACCGAACGCCTGCACGGCGTCATCGGCCTGCTCCGCGAGAAGGGCGATCCGGACACCGCCGGTCCGGGGACCGTGGCCGACCTGGTGGACGGTGCGCGGGAGGCGGGCATGGCGGTCCGGCTGGACCTGCCCGACGGCGGGTCGGACCTGCCCCCGGGGACCGCGTACGCGGTGCACCGGGTGGTGCGCGAGGCGCTGACCAACGCGGCCCGGTACGCGCCCGGCGCGCCGGTGACCGTCTCCCTGCGCGCCGAGGGGGAGTGGGTCGGGCTGAGCGTGGTCAACGCCCGGCCCCCGGCCGGCCCGCTGCCCGGCCCGCCGTCGACCGGCTCCGGCCTGCTCGCCCTCACCGAGCGGGTACGCCTCACCGGCGGTGTCCTCACCGCCGGACCGCGCGACGGCGGGTTCGCGGTGGAGGCCCGCCTGCCCCGGCACGACGGACCGTACCGCGAGGAGTCCGGCGGGGACGTCGAGCCCGCCTGGCCGGCACTCGCCGGCCGCAGGCCGGTGTCGGCGTCGCCGCCCGGCCGCGCGGGGACGTCGACACCGGCCCTCGGCGAGGCCGAGCGGCGGCTACGGGACGCGCGCCGCCGGGTGCGGCGCAGCCTGATGACCGCCGTCGGCGCTCCGGCGGCGATCGCCGCGGTGCTGACGCTGGTCTACTACCCGGTCGCCACGGCCGGCACCGTGCTGGACGAGGCGACCTTTGCCCGGCTGCCGGTCGGCGCCGCGCGGGCCGACCTGGACGGCCTACCCCGCCGCCCGGTGGACCCGCCCGCCGGGACCGGCCGGGTCGGGTGCGAGCACTACACCGACGGAAACTTCCCCCTGGCCCAGCCGACCTGGCGGCTGTGCTTCACCGACGGCCGGCTGGTCAGCAAGGAGCGGATCGACGGATGAACACCGAGCAGGCCACCCCGGTGCGGGTCGTCCTCGCCGACGACGAGGCCATGATCCGCGCCGGGGTACGGGCGATCCTGGCCACCGACCCGGGCATCGAGGTGGTGGGCGAGGCCGGTGACGGCCGGGCGGCGGTGGAGCTGGTGCGGGCGCACCGTCCCCGGGTGGCCCTGCTGGACATCCGCATGCCGAAGCTGGACGGGCTCTCCGCCGCCGCCGAGATCCGCCGGCTGGTGCCGGAGACCGCCACGGTCATGCTGACCACCTTCGGCGAGGACGACCACGTCGCCCGGGCGCTCGGGCACCGCGCCAGCGGGTTCCTGCTGAAGGCCGGGGACCCTCGGGAGCTGGTCGCCGGGGTGCACGCCGTCGCGGACGGCGGCGCGTACCTGTCGCCGCGGGTGGCCCGCCGGGTGATCGAGCTGGGCGGCGGGCGGATGGCGCGCCGCCCGGCGGCCCGGGACCGGCTGGCCGGGCTGACCGAACGGGAACGGGAGGTGCTCGGCCTGGTGGGGGCCGGTCTGTCGAACGCCGAGATCGGCCGCCGGCTGCACCTCGTCGAGGGCACCGTGAAGAGCTACCTGACCAGCATCTTCACCCGGCTCGACGTGCGCAACCGGGTGCAGGCGGCGATCCTCGCGTACGAGGCGGGGCTCGTCGAGCCACCCGGCTAGACGGGCCCCGCCCCGGCTCACGCGTCCCGGCGGCGTAGCGCGGCCCGGCCCAGGGCGAGCGCGGCTGCGGCCCAGCCGGCGAGCAGCAGCAACCCGACGAAGGCCGGGTACGGGTCGCCGTCCCCGGCCATGAAATGCCCGCCGGCCACGCCGGGAAAGGCGTCGGCGATCCGGTTGAGCACGGCGATGTCCGGCTCCTGCAGTGACAGCGGGACGATCATCAGCGTGGCGAGCAGCACGATCAGGGTGAGTACCGCGCTGCGCAGCGCCGCGCCGAGCCCGAGGGCCAGCACGCCGATCAGCGCCAGGTAGGTCGCGACCGCCAGGATGTCGCCGGCCGTGCCACCGGCCGGTGCGGTGCCCCAGCGGCCGAGCACCGGCCGGGCCACCAGAGCGCCGACCGCGCCGAGCAGCAGCCCGAGCGCGAAGGTCGCCGTCCCGGTCACCACGGCCTTCGCCAGCAGCACCCGGCCTCGCGACGGTGTGCACTGCAACGTGGTCCGGATGGTGCCGCTGGTGAACTCGCTGGTGACCAGGAGCAGGCCGAGCGCCAGCACGGCGTACTGGGTGAGTTCGACGGAGTCGATCAGGACGCTGCCGACCGTGACGATCCCCGGGTCGTCGGCCGGGTCGTCGTCGGTGTTGGCGTTGCTCACGTAGATGGCGAGCTGGCCGGCGGTGGCGGCCATCAGCAGCACGCCGGCCAGCATCGTCCACCAGGTGGAACGGATCGACCACAGCTTGGTCCACTCAGCGGCGACCGCGCCGGCGAGGGTGCCCGTCCGGCGGCCTGAGGCGGGTTGTCCGGGACGGCGGGTGGGCGCGGAGGTCGTGGTCATCGCACACCACCACCGGCGTACTCGACGCTGTCCGCGGTGAGCGCCATGAACGCCCGCTCCAGCGACGCCGTCTGCGGGCTGAGCTCGTGCAGCCGGATCCGCAGCTCGTACGCGAGGTCGCCGATGCGTCCGGCGTCGGCGCCGGTGACGCTCAGCGCGTCCGGTCCGGCCGGATCGACGCCGTACCCGGCCACGACGAGTCGTTCGGCCAGCGCCCGCCGGTCCGGCTCGCGCGGCACCCGGACCCGGACGGCGCCACCGGCGCCGGCGATCACCTCGTCGATGGGAGCGTCGGCGAGCAGCCGCCCGCGCCCGATGACCACCAGCCGGTCGGCGGTCTGCTGCATCTCGCTCATCAGGTGGCTGGACACCAGCACGGTGCGGCCCTCAGCGGCGAGTGACCGGACGAGCTGCCGGATCCAGCGGACGCCGTCCGGGTCGAGCCCGTTCACCGGCTCGTCGAACATCAGCACCGGCGGGTCACCGAGCAGCGCACCGGCGATGCCGAGCCGCTGTCCCATCCCGAGCGACAGGGTGCGGCCCGGTTTTGCGGCGGCGCGGTCGTCCAGCCCCACGGTGGCCAGCACGTCGTCCACCCGGCGGGCGGGGATGCCGTTGCTGCGCGCCATCGCCAACAGGTGCGCCCGGCCGGACCGGGCGGGGTGGACGGCCCGCGCGTCGAGCAGCGCGCCGACCTCGTACAGCGGGTGTCGCAGCTCCCGGTACGGCCGCCCGCCGACCAGGGCCCGGCCGGCGGTGGGCCGGTCGAGGCCGAGCACCATCCGCAAGGTGGTGGACTTGCCGGCACCGTTCGGGCCGAGGAAGCCGGTGACCCGGCCGGGGGCGATGTCGACGGTCAGGTCGTCGACGGCGGTCGTCTCGCCGAAACGCTTGGTCAACCCACGTAATGTGATCATGCGGCGACGGTAGGCGCGCGGCGGGTGCCGGCACCGTGCCCGAACGGCACCGACCGACCCTCACTTTGGTCAGCTGCGCCTTCGGCCGGAAGCGGTGCGGTCAGCTCCGTCGGACGACGAACGCGTCGGGCATCCGGAAGGTCAGGTTGTCCGGGCACCAGGGTGGGCGGACCACGGTCACCCCGTCGAGCAGCGGCGTCACCTGGTCGACGACGACCGCCGCCTCCATCCGGGCCAACTGGTCGCCGACGCAGCGGTGGGCGCCGGCCCCGAAGGCGAGATGCCGGCGCGAGCCCTTCTGCCCGGGCCGGAACTCGTCGGGCGCGTCCACCGTGGCCGGGTCGCGGCCGGCGCGGGCCAGCCACAGGACGACGCTGGTGCCCGCCGGCACCGCCGTCCCGCCCAGCGTGGTGTCCACGGCGGCCACCCGCCGCCAGGTCACGATCGGCGGCTCCAGTCGCAGCCCCTCCTCGACCACGTCGGCGACCGACACCGTGCCGGCGCGCAGGCCGGCCCGGACGGCCGGCTCGCCGGCCAGCCGGTGCAGCAGCAGCGTGAGGAACTGCGAGGTGGTCTCCTGGCCGGCGACCAGCAGGAAGAACAGCGCCCCGACCACCACGTCGGGCGGGTGCCCGGCGGCGCGCAGGGCCCCGGCGAGCCCGCCGCCGGTGGCGGCGAACTCCCGCAGCACCCGGTGGAACCGCCCGACCTCCGCGGCCAGGGCGAGCTGGCGGTCGGCGTCCAGCGGGGCCCAGAAGAGTTCGAGGGCGGCCCGCGCGAACTCCTTCACCGCGCCCACCGGGGCGTCCGGCAGCTCGACCAGGCGGGCCAGCACCAGCAGCGGCAGGTCGGCGGCCAGGTCGGCGTAGAGGTCGGCGGTCACGCCGGCGTCGAGGGCGGCCCGGATGGCGGCCACCCGCCGGCCCACCAGATCGGTGAGCCAGGGCCGCTGGCCGGCCACCTTCGCCGGGTGCAGGGCGTCGGCGACGACCGCCCGGATCGCCGGATGGCTCGCGCCGCCGTTGTTGGCGAGCGTCGGCGGCAGCCGGAAGCGGTGCCCGGCGAGGACCCGCAGGGCGGCCACCGGGACCGGGGTGACGGCGTCGAGGGCGTTGTCCGGGCGGTACGTGAGCGGGTCGGTCAGCACCTGACGGACCAGCGCGTGCCGGGTCACCACCAGGTGCTCGACGCCCACGTGGTCGGCGACACGGGCCACGTCCGGCCAGGCGGCGCCGGCCGGTTCCGCCCAGCTCCGGAACAGCACGCCGGACACGCTAACGGGCCGCCCCCGGCAGTCCGGGCCGCAGCCGCCACACCGTGGTGCGCTTCACCCGTACGCTCTCCAGCGTCTCCGGGACGGGCACGTCGTACGTGGCGACCTCGTCGAAGCGGTCGCGGGGCAGGAACGCCCGGCCGGGGTCGCCGACCAGCACCGTCGCGCCGGCGCGGGCGGCCGTCAACAGGAAGCGGAGCACCCGCCTCGCCAGCACCTCGCTGTAGAAGACGTCGCCGGCGAGCACGACCTCGGCGCCGCCCGCGTCGCCGTCGAGGATGTCGCCCAGTTCGGCGTCGAGGCGTACCCCGTTGGCCTCGGCGTTGAGCGCGACGGCCGCGACGGCGAGCGGGTCGACCTCGACGGCGCGGACCGCCGCCGCGCCGGCGCGGGCCGCGGCGATGGCGACCAGGCCCGACCCGGAGGCGAGGTCGAGCACCCGCCGGCCGGTGACCAGGTCCGGGTGGTCGGTGGCGTAGCGGGCGAGCGCCTGCCCGCCGGCCCAGGCGAAGGCCCAGAAGGGCGGCGGCTGGGCGCTGCGGAACTCGCCCTCGGTCAGCTCCCACAGCCCGACCGCGTCGTCGGCCTGGTGCAGCCGCACCTCGGGTACGAAGGCGACCGGCGCGAGGCGCGCGTGCAGCCGGACGAAGGCGGTGGCGAGTTCGGACACCGGCAGATTCTCCCGCAGGCGAGCGACCGGCGTGTCGCGGGGAGGTCGTGACCGGTTCACTACGCACGGTGAAACCACCCTCCGTCCTTGGCGGTCCGTGCGAACACGCCCGTCTACCGACTGTCTCCACCCGCTCCTAGCGTCTGTCGTGGAGGCGACCGACGGGAGGGCGGAGAAGGTGACGTTGTGGCGGTACGCGTTGCGGGCCGGGGTGGTGCTGGCCTGCGTGACCGGGGTGTGCCTGGCCGCGCCGACACCGGCGTCGGCGGCCAACAGCACGGAGCTGAGCGGCCTGCCCGACGAGTTCCGGGCCGGTGAGCCGGTGGCGACGGTCTCCGCGGTGGTGCGGCGTGACCGGGGCGGCTGCGTGAAGGTCCGCTGGTCGATGGTGCTGCGGGTGTCGGGGATGCGGCTCGACCAGGTGAAGATGGACCGGATCGAGGAGACCGGGTCGTTCCCGCTGGAGGTGCGCACCGACGGTGACGTGGCCCGGCTGACCGACCGTCAGCTCGATCCCGGGACGCTCTGCCCGGACCGGACGGTGACGGCCAAGTACCAGGTGGCGTTCGCGGAGGACGTGAGCCGCGGGCGGGTCACGCTGGAGGCGGAGGCGTACGACGCGAACCTGCGCCTGCTGGCGCGGCAGACCGCGACCCGGTCGGTGGTGGGGCCGGACGCCGAGGCGTCGCCGAGCCGGTCCGCGGAGGTGTCCGAGGCGCCGGCCGAGCCCACCGAGCCGGCGGTGGAGGAGACCGGCGAGGAGGTGCCCGCCGACGACGGCGTCGCAGAGGTGCCACCGGCGGCCGGGGCGGGCCGCCCGGTCGCGCAGTCCGGTGGCTTCGGCGCGGTGCAGGCCGCCTTCCTGCTGGGTGGGCTGCTGGTGTCCCTCGGCCTCGGGCTGCTGTTGCGCATGCGCCACCTGACCCGGACGGTGGGCGACGATCGCGGGTCGGCCCGGGACTGGGGGCGTGCGTCGAGTAGTAGGTCGCGGGGCTGGGCGGGGGGACGCTGATCGGGGGCCGCCGGGGGTGGTGACCTGCCGTGCCGCCCCCGGCGGACGTCCCCTCGCATCGAACGTACTCGACTTTACAAAACATGGGGTCTTGTAAAACGACGTGACGGCTGCCACAGTCAGGAGGGAGACCGGCGAGAGATCGGAGATCGGCCATGGCCGTCGACGCGACCGTCACCCCCGGCGCCTGGTGGGACACCCGCAAGCCGCTCTGGCCGCTGGCGCTGCTCGTCCCCGCGCTGCCCTTCCTCGCCTGGCTGTCCTGGCGGGGCGCCGGGGGCGCCTGGGCCTGGTGGCTCACCCCGGCCGTGGTGTTCGGGCTGATCCCCGCCGTCGACCTGCTGATCGGCGACGACCGGCGCAACCCACCGGAGGAGGCGGTGCCGCGGCTCCAGGCCGACGGCTACTACCGCTGGCTCACCTACCTCTACCTGCCCGCCCAGTACGCGGCCCTGGTGCTCTGCTGCGCCGTCTGGGCCGCCGGCGGCCTCTCCCCACTGGCGGCGGCGGGTCTCGTGGCGACCGTCGGGATCGTCAACGGCATCGCCATCAACACCGCCCACGAGCTGGGCCACAAGCGGGAGACGGCGGAACGCTGGCTCTCCAAGGTGGCGCTGGCCCCCACCGGTTACGGCCACTTCTACGTCGAGCACAACCGGGGCCACCACACCCGGGTCGCCACCCCGGAGGACCCGGCCAGCTCCCGGCTGGGCGAGAGCTTCTGGGCCTTCTGGCCGCGTACCGTCTGGGGCAGCCTGCGGTCGGCCTGGCGGCTGGAGACGGGGCGGTTCCGCATCCGCGGCCGCAGCCCGTGGACGTGGCGCAACGACATCCTCAACGCCTGGGCGATGACCGTGGCGCTCTACGCGCTGCTGGTGGTCACGTTCGGCCCGGGTGTGCTGGTCTTCCTGGTCCTCCAGGCCGTGGTCGGATTCAGCCTGCTGGAGGTCGTGAACTACCTGGAGCACTACGGCCTCGCCCGGCAGCGCACCGCCGCCGGCCGGTACGAGAAGGTCGACCCCCGGCACAGCTGGAACAGCGACCGTGCGGTCACCAACGTCTTCCTCTTCCAGCTCCAGCGACACAGCGACCACCACGCCAACCCGCTGCGGCGCTACCAGACGCTGCGCAGCTTCGACGCTTCGCCGCAGCTGCCGGCCGGGTACGCGACCATGGTGGTCGCCGCGCTGGTCCCGCCGCTGTGGCGACGGGTCATGGACCACCGGGTGCTCGCCCACTACGGTGGTGACCCGGACCTCGCCAACGTCCACCCGCCGGCCCGGCCCCGCCTCCGGCAGGCGCAAGGAAGGGCCCCTTCTTAACTCCTGCGGTAGTAGAAGGGCCCCTTCTTAACATCCCGGCAGTCCTACGGCGCCCAGTCCGGGTCGCGGCCGAAGGCGGCGATGAGCCGGTCCTGGGTGTCGGCGTCGGCTGCCACGTCGACGCCCGACCGGACGAGCCGGCCCCGCCGGTAGTCGTCGATCCGTCCGCGGAACCAGCGGGCGCACCCGGCCACCGCGTCGGCGTCCAGACGCCGATCGGCGCCGATCGCCGCCGCCAGGTCCCACCCGTGCACGAGGTGCTCCGCGATGAGCTGGTGCAGGTACTCGTCGGCCGGCGTCGGACCGGAGGAGAGGTCGACGGTGCGCTCCAGCGCCGAGGGGCGGGTGAAGGCCAGTTCCGCCTGCGCCGCCGCGTCCCGGGCCGCGGCCGCCGGGTCGCCGTCGAGCTGGTCGCCGGCGTACCGGTCGCCCACCTCCGCGATCGTGCGTCCGGCCATCAGCGCCACGCTCCACCGGTCCTCGCCGACGACGTGGTTGACCAGCGTCCGGACGTCCCACTCCGGGCAGGGCGTCGGCGCCGTCCACTGCCCCGGGCCGACCTCGGCCACCCGGTCGGTGAACACGGCGAGGCTGCGGCGGTACGTCTCGAGCAGGTCCATGCCCGGATTGTCCCGCCCCGGGCCGCCGGCAAAGGCCGCTTTCCGCGCGCCCTCAGTCCAGCTGGGCCGGGTCGATCCCCAGCTCCCGGGCGGTCACCAGGCGGACCCACTCGGTGAACTGCCGGCGGGAGATCACCCGGTCGTGCACCGCGAGCTGCACGGCGAGGCCGTCCATCACGGCGCTGATCCGCCAGGCGGCCCCTTCGGGGTCGGCGCACCGGAACGTGCCGTCGTGGACCCCCGCCGCGATCACCGCGGCCAGGTCCTGCCGCCAGCGCAGGTCCAGCCGGCGGGACACCTTCTCCAGCTCCGGCGTGCGCAGCGACTCGGCCCACCCGTCGATCCACATGGACCAGGAGATCGGCCGGCCGGCCGGGGTGTAGAGCTTGACGATCCGCCGCAGCTTCGTCAGCGGCGGGGCGGTGGCGCGCATCACCGCGTCCAACCGGGCGAGATCCTGCTCGACGGCGTACGCGAACGCCTCGGCGAGCAGTCGGTCCTTGGTGGCGAAGTGGTAGAAGACCAGCGCCTGGCTCACCCCCGCGGCCTGAGCCACGTCGGAGGTGCGGGTGTTGGCCAGGCCCCGCTCCACGATCACGTCACAGGCCGTGCGCAGCAGGGCATCCAGGCGGATCTCGGCCGCACGTCTTGTCACAGCCGTAACGGTAGTCCATCCATACCGACACGGGCCGTTACCGAAGGATCCGGACACGAAGCTCAAGGGGTCGGAAACCGGACAGTTTTGCGGACGGGCCCGGTGTGTTGTCCGGATCGGAACCGGCGTGGCGACGGGCATCGACCCACCGGCCGGTCCCGACTCGCTGGGAGGACGCGCCGGGGGCACCCCGAGTTGGCAACCGCTCGCCGGCTCGGCTAGAGTTCTCATCCGTCACCGGGAAAGCCGGGGGCACGCGGACGTAGCGCAGCTGGTAGCGCATCACCTTGCCAAGGTGAGGGTCGCGGGTTCGAATCCCGTCGTCCGCTCGGAGATGCCGCCACGCATGACGGGGGCAACCTCGGTGGGGTGGCCGAGAGGCGAGGCAACGGCCTGCAAAGCCGTGTACGCGGGTTCAAATCCCGTCCCCACCTCGGCAAGAAGCGAGGGCGATTGGCGCAGTGGGAGCGCGCTTCCTTGACACGGAAGAGGTCACTGGTTCAAACCCAGTATCGCCCACCATTGGATGACAGTGCGCGAGCCGCACCGTCATCGTTCAGGGCCGGCCCGGTTCGGGGGCCGGCCCTGAGTCGTTTCCGGCCAGCGGGAGCTGGCGGACCGGCTCTCGCCGGATCAGCAAGGTGACGGGGTGCGGGCGCCGGCGGTGGTTCCTGGGTCACCGGGTCGGGCAGGCGGCCGCGACCAGCACGCGGGCGGCTTCCTTCGCGGTGTCCGGGGTGGCCGGATCGGCGTCGAGCACACCGGCGGACAGGCCGCCGTCGAGCAGCAGGGTCAGTTGGCGGGCCAGCCGCGCCGGGTCGGCGGCGCCGGCGCGCCGGGCCAGGTCGGTCACCCAGACCAGCACCACCCGCTTGTGCTCGACGGTACGGGCGTGCACGTCGCTGCCGGCCGCGCTCTCGGCGGCGGTGTTGATGAACGCGCAGCCGTGGTAGCCCTCGCGTCGGCACGCCGAGGCGAGGGCGTCGAACATGCCGACCATCTGGTCGCGGGGGTCGTCACCGGCTGCGCGGGCCGCGGCGCGTAGCTGCCCGAACCAGGTCTGGTCGACCTTGTCCAGGTACGCCAGGACGAGGTCGTCCTTGCGGGGGAAGTGCTTGTACAGGGTCGCCTTGGCCACGCCGGACTCGGCGATGACGGTGTCGACGCCGACGCCGCGGGGCCCGTGGGCGTAGAACAGCCGGAACGCGGTGTCGAGGATTCGCGCGCGCGCCGGCTGGGCTGGCTGTGTCATCGGTTCACCTCCGCTGGCCAGGCACGACAATGCTACAGACAAGTCTGTCCGGGGCGTCCGCCGGGCGCCCGGCCGCCCGCCTCCGTGCTCGAAGCTTGCGAGTAGACAGACCTGTCTGGTAGCTTGGGTGTGCCCGAGGGGCGCCTGCCGCGGGTGAGCACCGGGACTTGACGAGGGAGCGCCACCATGAAGATCGCAGTTCTCGGCACCGGCATGGTCGGCCAGGCGCTGGCCGGCCGCCTTGCGGAGCTGGGCCACGACGTCACCGTAGGCACCCGCGATGTCGCCGCGACGCTGGCCAGGACCACCCCGGACGGGATGGGCAACCCGCCCTACGCCGTGTGGGCCGCCGAGCACCCCCAGGTGCGCCTGGCGACCCTCGCCGACGCCGCCGCCGGCGCCGAGCTGCTGGTCAACGCCACCTCCGGCGGCGTCTCGATCGCGGCGCTGCAGGCCGCCGGCACCGACAATCTGACCGGCAAGATCCTCGTGGACATCGCCAACCCGCTGGACTTCGACAACGGGTTCCCGCCCACCCTGTTCGTCAAGGACACCGACAGCCTCGGCGAGCAGATCCAGGCGGCCTTCCCGCAACTACGGGTCGTCAAGGCCCTCAACACGCTCACCGCGACGCTGATGGTCAACCCGAAGGCGCTCGCCGACGGCGACCACTCGATCTTCGTGAGCGGCAACGACGCCGACGCCAAGAAGACCGTGACGGAAATCCTCGAGTCCTTCGGTCACACCGACGTCGTCGACCTCGGCGACATCACCACCGCTCGCGGCACCGAGATGCTGCTGCCACTCTGGCTGCGCCTGATGGGCGCGCTGGACACCCCGATGTTCAACCTCAAGGTCGTCCGCTGACTCCCGCTGCGCGACCCGCTTCCAGGGCGGCAGGGCGACAGCCGCGACATCGGGATGCCCAGCTCATGTGTTGATCAGATCAACCCCGTGGCGGAGACTCCGCCACGGGGGAGCGGGGCTCCGCGACGACGGCCGCGTCCCTGTCGCCGTCCCCGGCCCGCACCGCCTCGGTGAACCGGTCGGCCGCGCAGGCCGTCACCGCCAGGCCGACACCTCGGGCGTCCGCCTCGTCGACGGCCAGCCGAAGATCCTTCGCCATCAGGTTCACCCGGAACTGCGGGGGCTCGTAGCTGCGGTTGCGCACCATCTCCGCCCGGAACGCCAGGGTCGGGGAGCTGAACCCGCTCGCGGTGAGCGCGGCGAGGAACCGCTCCCGGTCCAGGCCGCTGCTCTCGACGAACGCCACCGCCTCGGCCAGCGCGGCCACCTGGTTGCCGAGGATCAGGTTGAAGGCCAGCTTCAGCGTGCTCGCCGCGCCGACCGGGCCGACGTACCGGATCTCCTGGCCGAGCGTGGCGAGCACGTCGTGCGCCTCCTCCACGCCCGACCGCTCACCGGCCGTGAAGATCCGCAGCTTGCCCGCCTGGGCCATCGGCGGGTTGCCGAGGACGCACGCCTCGATCCGCCGTACGCCCACCCGCGCCAGGCGCTCGCTGGCCTCCGCCGAGTACGCGGGCGACAGGGTCGACGTGTCCACCACCAGCGTGCCGGGTCGCAGGTAGCCGAGCATCTCGCCGAACAGCACCTGCTCGACCGCATTCTGGTCGCTGAGGCTCAGCACGACGATCCGGGCGTTCTCCACGGCCTCGCCGCTGGCGGCGGCGACACGTGCCCCGGCCTCGGCCAGGGGCGCGGCCTTCGCCGCCGTCCGGTTGTGCACCACGAGGGGGTAACCGGCGGCGTGCAGGCACCGCGCCATGCCGGCGCCCATCCCGCCCAGCCCGACGAAGGCCAACTCTCGGTCGTGACTCATCTGTGGTCCTTTCAGAAGGCGGTCACGGCGAGGCTGTTCGCCGTGAAGGCGACGAGCGCCAGGGCGGTCCGCAGCAGGTGCCAGCGCCGCCACACCGGGCGCGGGTCGGCCCAGTCGGCCGGGATGGCCGCCGGGTCGGTGCGGTGCACGCGCCGGTTGATCGGCACGTTCCGGAAGTGCGAGACCACCGACACCCCGAGCAGGCACACGGCGGCCACCACGATCAGCGCCCGCGGAGCCGGCGCGGTCGTCCGGAACGCGAGCCACAGGTCCAGCAGCGTGCTGCCGAGGACGATCAGCGGCATCGTCGGGTCCCAGTTGCGGCCCAGCAGGGTGTGTGCCTGCACGTACCGGTCGGGGGGCATCGCGGCCAGCGCCGGGACGGTGCTCAGCGCCACGGCGAAGAGCACCCCGGCCACCGTGCCGCTGCCGAGCAGCACCAGGACGTGCAGCGTCTCGGTCACGCCGCTCACCCCAGGACGGCGTCGGCGATCAGGTCCGCCTGCGCCGGTTCCGGGACGCACGGGAAGAGGATCAGCTCGTCGCAGCCCACCGCGCGGTAGTCGGCGACGAACGTCCGCAACTGCTGCGTGTCGGTGAGGACGCTCTTCACCGCGATGTCGGCCTTCCAGCCGAGGAAGCCGTAGTAGTCGCGCAGGTACGCGGCGGACCGGTCGGCGGCACCGGGCCCGAGGGCCACGTACGCGATGGCGACCAGCCGGGGCCGGTCCGTCCGCCCCGCCGCCCGCCACGCCTGCCGGGCCCGACCGGCCAGCTCGTCGTACCCGCTGGCGGAGCTGCCACCGGCGATCCACCCGTCGCCGTACGCGGCGGCCCGCCGCATCGCCGCCGGCGAGTGGCCCCCGACCAGCAGCGTCGGGCCGCCGTCCGGGCAGCGGGGGCCCGGCACCAGGGCGTCCGGCCCGCCGTCCCACGACCGCCGCAACTCGCCCAGCAGCGCGTCGAGGCGCCGGCCCCGTTGCTCGTACGGGGTGCCGCACGCCTCGAAGTCGTCCGGCCGGCCGCCGGCCGCCGCACCGACCACCAGCCGCCCGCCGGAGAGCCGGTGCAGGCTCGCCAGTTGCTTGGCCAGCAGCGCCCGGTCACCCCGGTACGCGGCGATGAGGATCGTGGTGGTCAACCGGATCCGGCTGGTCGCGCCGGCCGCCGCGGCCAGCGTCATCAGTGGTTCGTAACCGTCGTACATCAGCCGGTCCAGCACCCCGAGGGAGGCGAAGCCGTGCTCCTCGGCACGGCGCGCCCAGGTGAGCAGATCCGCGCCGGCGATCCCCGGGATCATCGTCGGCAGCCCGATGCCTAGCTCCATGTCACCCTCTCGCGTCCGGCGGCAGGCGTGTCAGGGGCACCCAACACCAGTGCGCTGGTCGCTCGCTGGCGGCACGGCGGGCGGGGTGGGGCGGATGCTCGAGCCCGGCTCGACCGGCGACCCGCACCGGGCGGCGGGGGTCGAGCGGTCGTGGAGGGCCCGCCCAGCCGGCGGTGCTGCCATGGGCCGATGCGGATCCTCTTCACCACCTGGGCATGGCCCTCGCACCTGTACGCGATGGTGCCGCTGGCCTGGTCCTGCCGTACCGCCGGGCACGAGGTGCTGGTGGCCAGCCAGCCCGCCCTGACCGACGTGGCCCTGCGTACCGGCCTGCCGTTCGCCCCGGTCGGCCGCGACGTCGACGCGGAGGCCGCGTTCCGTGAGATCGTCGCCACGCCGCCCGGCGCCAACGGCGGCGGCCCGCGTGTCCTGAAACTCTTCGCCGAGCTGGCCGACGCGATGCTGGACGACCTGGTCGACCTGGCCCGGCGCTGGCGGGCGGACCTGCTGGTGTTCGAGCCGAGCGCCTTCGCCGGGCCGGTCGCCGCCGCCGCGGCGGGCGTGCCGGCGGTCCGGCACCTGTTCGGCACCGACCTGCTCGGCGGTCGGGCCGGGCAGTTCCTGCCGGCCGTGCTCGACCCGCTCGGTGCCCGGTACGGGCTGACCGGGGTGGACCCGTTCGGCGTGGCCACGGTCGACCCGTACCCGGCCGGCCTTCAGCTCCCGCAGGTCGGCTCGCGGCGGCTGCCGCTCGGCCAGGTGCCGTTCAACGGCGCGGGCGTCGTCCCCCCGCCGCTGCCGGAGCCCGGCGCGCGTCCCCGGGTCTGCGTCACCTGGGGTACGACGATGGGCCGCCTCGGACCGGACCACTTCCTCGCCGGGACGGTGGTGCGGGCGCTCGCCGACCTCGACGTGGAGGTCGTGGTCGCGGTGAGCCCCGATCAGCGGTCCCTGCTCGGGCCGGTAGCCGACGGGGTGCACGTGGTGGCCGGCTCGCCGCTGCACCTGGTGCTGCCCGGCTGCGCCGCCGTCGTCGCCCACGGCGGCGCCGGGTCGCTGCTCACCGCCGTGTCGTACGGGCTGCCGCAGGTGCTCGTTCCCCGGCTGCCCGACCACACGCGGCACTCCGCCCGGCTCGCCGAGACCGGGGCCGGCCTGGTGGTGCCGGCGAAGGACGCCGACCCGGCCGCGGTGGTCACCGCCCTGCGGCGGGTGCTGGCCGAGCCCGGGTTCCGGGAGGCGGCCGACCGGCTGCGCCGGGAGTTGGCCGCCCAGCCGTCGCCCGCGCAGGTGGTGGCGGAGCTGGAGCGGCTCGTGGTGGCCGCGCCCCGCTGACCGGGGACGGTCGACCACGGTGCGAGCGGTGGTGGATCCCGCCCTGTGACCCTCGGCGGGCGTCCGGACCGGGAACGCGACGACGAGTACGAGACGTACGGGAGTGACCGAATGAATTCCACACCCCAGTTCGAGCACGAGTCCTTCGCCCGGCGGCACCGGGGTGGCATGCTGCTGGAACGGCACGGCATCGACCTCTACCCGCACCCGTTCCTCGGGTTCACGCTCGCACCGGGCCTTCGGTCGGACATGCTGAACACCGACGACGCGGGGTTCCGGCTCTCCGCCTCCCCGTACGGCACGGTGGACTCGGCGAGCTGGCTGGCCGCCGGCGGCGGCGGGATCCTGCTCGGCAACTCGGTGGCCCTCGCGCTCGCCGCGTCGTCGGACGCCACCACCGTGGCGTCGTACCTGGCCGGGCTGACCGGGGTGCGGCAGCTCAACCTGGGCCTCTGCGCGGCGGTGTCGCTCCAGGAACTGGTGGCCGCCGTGCCGTTCCTGGAGAAGGCGTCCACCGTGGTCATCATCGGCGGCGGGCCGGACTTCGTGAACCTGGTCGGCTCGCTGACCCCGGACAACCTCTACGGCACGGTGTCGTACGAGCGCACCTTCGACGACCTGACGCAGGTGCCGCTGTTCGACCTGGCGGTGCTCGCCGCCGGCAAGACGGTGCCCGACCTGGACGCGGTGCGCCGTCCCCGCACCACCACGCCCGCCTGGGACCTCGCCCAGGTGCGTGAACGGATGGCCGTGGCGGCGGCACGCCGGCTGCGGGACCTGCGGGTCCTCGCCAAGGCGGTGCCCGCCGGCACCCGCGTGCTGCTCTGCCTCCAGCCGCTGGCCTCCACCCGTACCCGCGACATCACTCCCGAGGAGCGGGCGCGCTACGACTTCGACGCGCCCGTCTTCGGCATCCTGCACAGCGCGATCGAGGAGAACTGGAAGGCGTACGCGGACGTGCTCGCCGCCGGCTGCGCCGAGCTCGGGGTGTCCTTCCTGGACCTGGCGGCGGACCGGTTCGTCGGCGACTCGTTCGCCGACACCGTGCACCTCACCGACGCCGGTAACCGGCAGGCGGCGGAGCTGATCCAGACGGCGCTGGGCGGCGGGGGCGCAACGGCCGTCGTACCGTCGCCGCGGGTCGCGGCCGAGCCGGCGCCCGTGGTCACCGCCGCGCCGGTGGCGGACACCGCACCGGCCGGGGCGGACGACGACCGGACGGCGCAACTCGCGGCTGTCGTGACCGAGATCCTCGAACTGGAACCCGGGCAGCTCACCCCCGACGGCGACTTCATCAACGACTACGGCGCCGACTCCATGCTCGTCATCGACATCCTGGCCCGGATCGAGGTGGACCTGGGGGTACGCATCCCCGACGCCGACATCCCCAAGATGACGAGCCTGGCGGCGGTGGTGGCCCTGGTCGAGGAGAACGCCAATGAGACGGAAGCGGTCGCCTGAACCTGGGCAGCCGGCGGGCGGCGCCGTACGGACCGGCCCGCCCGCGCCGTCCCGGGGACCCGGCCGGGTCGTCCTCGCCGGGGACTGGCCCGCCCCGCGGGCCGCGGCGCTGCGCGCGCTGCTCACCGTCGTCGACGACCCCTGCTCCCCGGTCGACTGGCTGCTCGTCGCCGTCGGCGCCGGCCCACCGCCGCCCAACGCGCTGCCCCGGCCGGCGCAGCCGCGCCGCCCGCGGGTGGCCGTCGTCGACCCCGGCGGCCGGTGGCCGGAGGGCGCGGACAGCGACGTCTACCTCGCCGGTGACGTCGAACCGGGAGAGCTGGTGGCCGCGCTGCGGCTGGCCGGCACCGAGTTCACCATCCGCCGGGTGGCGACGCCGGCGCGGCGGGGACTCCCGGCCGGGCTGACCGGCCGCGAGGTGGAGCTGCTGCGGGCGCTCTGCGCCGGTCTGGGCAACGACCAGATCGCCCGGCAGCTGCACATCTCGCGCAGCACGGTGGAGTTCCACCTCACCCGCATCTTCCGCAAGCTGGAGGTGTCCAGCCGGGCCGAGGCCATCGTCCGGGCCCTCCGGTACGACCCAAGCCTGGCCGCCGCCGGCCGCCACTGACGCCGCCTGCGGCGCTGCGGGCACGATCGTGGAGGGTGCCGTCACCGGCAGGGTCAGCCGACCGGGGTCGGCACCCGGGCACCGGGGGCCAGGACGGCGCAGGCCACCTGGCCGTCGGGGTCGATGGAGGTGACGAGGGTGACGCCGGCCGGGGGCTCCGCGCCGGCCTCGACGATCGCCGCGGCCACGCCGAACGCCGCGGACGCGCCGTAGGTGTCGCCGACGCGGGTCGCCGGGTCCAGCACGGGTACGCCGGGCACGACGTCGGTGAGGACCGCCGTCTCGTCGTCGGCGTACCGGCCGGGGGCGGCGGCGCCCCGGACGACCGTGGCGACGTCCCCGGCGGTGACGCCGGCCTGCCGCAGCGCCCGGGTCACCGCGCGGTGCAGCGCCGCCCGCCCCCCGTCCGGCTCGGGGAAGAAGCCGGCGGTCAGGGCCAGCGGGGCGGCCAGGACCCGCCGGCCGGCCCGCTCGGCGGACTCCGCCGTCTCCACCAGGAACACGCAACAGCCCTCGCCGGTCAGGGCGGGCGCCCGGTCGGCGGCTGTCTCCAGCCGCAGCCGGCGCGGGCTGAGCGCCTCGAACGCGCCGGCCAGCACGACGTCCGCGCGGCCGGCCGCGACCAGCCGGCGGGCACAGCCCAGGGCGGTGAGCCCGGTCGCCCGGCCGGAGGTCACGGTGACGTTCGGGCCACGCAGGTCGAAACGGATGGCGGCCTGGCTGCTGGTGTAGTTCATGATGCCCGGCGGCATCAGATTGTGGTCGATGAAGTGCGGCTTGGCGCCGGCCAGCGAGCCACCGGACACCGCCAGGTACGAGTCGAGGCTGGCCAGCGCGCTGCCGAGGACCACGCCGCGCCGGGCGGCGGGCACGTCACCCAGGTCGTACGCGGCGAGCAGCGCCCCGACCGTGCCGACCGCCAGAGCGGACGAGCGTTCCTTGAGCCGGACCCGGCGGTTCGGGGTGAAGTCGTCGCCGGCCAGCTCGGGCAGCCGGGCGACCGGCGGGTCCTCGCCGGGGGCGGCGGTGGGACGGCCGGCACGCCACCCGGCCGTGAACGGCCCGGTTCCGAGCCCGTACGGCGAGACGACGGCCAGGCCGGAGATAACCACGTTCATGCGTCGGCTCCACGTGCCTCGGGGCGCGGACCGGCCTCGCCGGGGCCGCGCAGGACCAGGGTGGCGTTGTTGCCGCCGAAGCCCAGCGAGTTCACCAGCGCCGTGCGGACGGCGGACGGCCGGGCCACGTTGGGTACGCAGTCGACCTGGCAGTCCGGGTCGGGCTCGCGGAAGTTCACCGTGGGCGGCAGGAACTGGTGCTGCATCGCGAGCAGCGCGGCGATGGCGGTGTGGGCGCCGACGGCGCCCATGGTGTGGCCGATCATCGACTTGACCCCGACCACCGGGGGCGGGGGCCGCACGCCGAAGACGTCCCGGATGGCACCCACCTCCATCGGGTCGCTGGCCCGGGTACCGGTGGCGTGGGCGAAGATCACGTCCAGCTCGGCGGCGTCGACCCCGGCGTCGGCCAGGGCGCCCGCCATGCACTCGGCGACACGTTCCCGTACCGGGGCGGTGGGGTGGTCGGCGTCGCAGTTGAGGTGCAGGCCGAGCACCTCGGCGAGGATCGGGGCGCCCCGCCGCCGGGCGTGGTCGAGGCTCTCCAGGACCAGCATGGCGGCGCCCTCGCCCCACATCGTGCCGTCGCGCTCCCGGTCGAAGGGCCGGCACCGCTCGTGGGCCATCGCTCCCATCCGGACGAAGCCGGCGAACGCCATCCGGTTGACCGAGTCGGCGCCGCCGCAGATCGCGTACTCGGCGTCGCCGGAGCGGATCGCGTCCACGCCGTAGCTGATCGCGTAGTTGCCGGCCGCGCACGCGGTGGGGATGGTCAGGGTCTCGACGTCGCGCAGGTCGAGCTCGGCCGCGGCGGCGGTGGCGAGGCGCCCGGGCTGGAGCAGCCGCGCGAGGTCCCCGGGCGGCACGGCGTCCGGTTCGCGCAGCTCGACCTCGGCGAGCGCGTCGAGGTCGAGCGACTGCCCGCACGTGGTGCCGACGGCGATCAGGCCGGCCTCGTCGCGGACGGCGGCGGGGTCGAGGGCCGCGTCGCGCACGGCCATCCGGGACGCCGCGGCGGCGAGGGCCGCCACCTGGCCGCTGGCCTTCGGGTCGAGGCGTTCCAGCACCGACGCCGGGTCGAAGTCGGTGACCTCGCAGGCGTGGTCGTGCGGGAAACCGGTGGCGTCCCATTTGCTGATCGGTTTCGCGCCGCACCGTCCCTCCCGCAGGCCGGCGAGGAATTCCGCCCGTCCGGATCCGATGCTGGAAATGACACCGAAACCGGTGATGACGACCCGGCCGGCCGGGTCATGGCTCCAATTCTTTCCGTTCGCGTGGAGAACTCGGGGACTCGTCAACGCGGCCTCCGGAATGGGTGGGGACACCGGCCCCATTGTCGGCGGCGGGGACTCCGGCAACCACTGTGTGAATCCCTAGTGGCGGGCGACCGCACCGGCTCTCACCAGGCAGGTCATGCGGTACGCGGATCACCTCGTCGAGCGGCTGTCGAGGCCGGCGCGGTCCGGTGTACGCGGACGGCGCCGGCGTCGGCGGCCCCGTCGAGGCGTCGAGCAGCGTTCGACCGTCCCTGTCGGGGGATGCCGCATCATCGGCGCAACGAGTGAGAGGTGATTGGTGTGCATCGAACGCTGATCGTTGCCCGGATGGCCCCTGAGAAAGCGGACGACGTGGCCAAGATATTCGCCAGCTCGGACTCCACCGATCTGCCGCGGATGATCGGCGTCACGCGCCGTACGCTCTTCCGTTTCCACGACCTGTACTTCCACCTGGTGGAGGCCGACGAGGACATCTCGCCCCGGCTGTACCAGGCGCGGAGCCACCCCCTCTACGGGCAGATCAACGAGCAGCTGTCCCACCACATCCGGCCGTACGACCCGAACTGGCGCGAGCCGAAGGACGCCATGGCCGATCCGTTCTACGTCTGGGAGGCCCCCGGTGAGTGAACTCGCGCAGACCCCCACCCGCCCGCTGCGGGTCTCCGCCAACGACGTTCCGGCGAACCGGCGGCGGGGCGGGGACATCCGGGTGGTGCTCAGCCCGAAGACGGTCGGGTCCACCTCCGGCTTCATGGGGACCCTGACCCTCGCCCCGGGCGAGTACGTGACCGAGCACTACCACCCGTACTCGGAGGAGTTCCTGCTGGTCGTGAGTGGCCGGCTGACCGCCCGGGTGGAGGACGCCGGCGAGGTCGACCTCGTCCCCGGCGAGGGCCTGCTGGTGCCGATCGGCAAGCGCCACCGGGTGTGGAACGCCGGCGCCGAGGAGGTGCGGGCGGTGTTCCACCTCAGCCCGCTCGCCCCCCGGCCCGAGCTGGGGCACGTCGACACCGAGGAGCTGCCCGCCGCCTCCGGTGGCGCCCCGGTCCCGGACGTGGGGGGCCCGCGCCGATGACCGGACACCGTCGGGTGGTCGTGACGGGCATCGGTGTGGTGGCGCCCGGGGGCATCGGGACCAAGGCGTACTGGGACCTGCTCACCGCCGGGCGCACCGCCACCCGTCCCATCACCCTCTTCGACGCCTCGCACTTCCGGTCCCGGATCGCGGCCGAGTGCGACTTCGACCCGGCCGCGAACGGGCTGAGCCCCCAGGAGATCCGCCGGATGGACCGGGCGGCGCAGTTCGCCGTGGTCTCCGCCCGCGAGGCGTGGGCGGACAGCGGGCTGGAGGACGCCGACGTGCCGCCGGAGCGGACCGGGGTGAGCATCGGCAGCGCGGTCGGCTGCACCACCGGACTGGAGGAGGAGTACCTGGTCCTCAGCGACGGCGGCCGGCGCTGGCTGGTCGACCCCGCGTACACGGTGCCGCAGCTGTACGGGTACATGGTGCCGAGCACCATGGCCACCGAGGTGGCCTGGACGGTCGGCGCCGAGGGCCCGGTGTCGCTGATCTCCACCGGCTGCACGGCCGGGTTGGACGCGGTCGGCAACGGGGCGAGCCTCATCTGGTCCGGGCGGGCCGACGTCGTCGTCGCGGGCGCGACCGACGCGCCGCTGTCGCCGATCACCGCCGCCTGCTTCGACGCGATCAAGGCGACCTCGCCGGACAACGACGACGCGGCCCACGCGTCCCGCCCGTTCGACGCGAAACGGCGCGGCTTCGTCCTCGGCGAGGGGTCCGCCGTGCTGATCCTCGAGGAGCGCGAGGCCGCGCGCCGCCGGGGCGCCCACGTCTACGCCGAGATCGCCGGGTACGCCAGCCGGAGCAACGCGTACCACATGACCGGGCTGAAGCCCGACGGCCGGGAGATGGCCGAGGCGATCCGGCAGGCCCTGGCGGCGGCCCGGCTCGACCCGTCGGACATCGACTACATCAACGCGCACGGCTCCGGCACCCGGCAGAACGACCGGCACGAGACCGCCGCGTTCAAGCGGGCGCTGGGCGACCGCGCGTACCAGGTGCCGGTCAGCTCGATCAAGTCGATGGTCGGGCACTCGCTCGGCGCGATCGGCTCGATCGAGGTCGCGGCGTGCGCGCTGGCGCTGGAGGAGCAGGTGGTGCCGCCGACGGCCAACCTGCACAACCCGGACCCGGAGTGCGACCTGGACTACGTGCCGATCACCGCGCGGGAGCACCGGATGCGGGGCGTGCTCAGCGTCGGCAGCGGCTTCGGCGGCTTCCAGACGGCGATGGTCATCACGAAGGACCGCGGGGAGGATCCGCGATGAACCGGACGGCCGTGGTGACCGGGATCGGCGTCACCGCCCCGAACGGGCTGGGCACCGAGGCGTACTGGGCGGCGACGCTCGCCGGCCGCAGCGGCATCGGCCGGATCAGCCGCTTCGACCCGACCGGCTACCCGGTGCGGCTGGCCGGCGAGGTCCACGACTTCGACGCCGCCGCGCACGTCCCGAGCCGGCTCATCCCGCAGACCGACAACTGGACCCACCTGGGCCTCACCGCCGCCGCGTGGGCTCTCGACGACGCCGGCGCCGACCCGGCGGGGTTCCCCGAGTACGAGATGGCCGTCGTCACCGCCAGCTCGTCCGGCGGTACGGAGTTCGGGCAGCGGGAGATCGAGCGGCTCTGGACGAAGGGACCGTCGTGGGTCGGGGCGTACCAGTCGATCGCCTGGTTCTACGCGGCCACCACCGGGCAGATCTCCATCCGGCACGGGATGCGCGGTCCGTGCGGTGTGGTGTGCAGCGAGCAGGCCGGGGCGCTGGACGCCGCCGGGCAGGCCCGGGCGCTCGTCCAGCAGGGGACCCGGCTGGTCGTCACCGGCGGCACCGACGCGTCGCTGTGCCCGTACGGGCTGACGGCACAGCTCAGCAAGGGCACCCTCAGCGGCGGCGACGATCCGGAGCGGGCGTACCGGCCGTTCGACGCCGACGCCGGTGGCTACGTGCCGGGTGAGGGCGGGGCCATGCTGATCGTCGAGGACGCCGCCGACGCGCGGGCCCGCCACGCGCCGAAGGTGTACGGCGTGATCGCCGGGCAGGGGTCCACCTTCGACCCGCGGCCCGGCTCCGGCCGGGAACCCGGCCTGCGGCGGGCGATCGAGCTGGCGTTGGCCGACGCGGGCGTCGCACCCTCCGACGTGGACGTGGTGTTCGCCGACGCGGCCGGGGTGCCGGACGCCGACCGGGCGGAGGCGGCGGCGATCAGCGCCGTGTTCGGTCCGGCCGGGGTGCCGGTGACCGCGCCGAAGACGATGACCGGCCGGCTCTACGCCGGCGGCGCCGCGCTGGACCTGGCGTGCGCCCTGCTCGCCCTCCGGGACCAGGTGATCCCCCCGACCGTCGGGGTGGCGCGGCTGGCCCCGGGGTGTGACCTGGACCTGGTGCGGGATGTGCCCCGGGAGGCGCGCCTGCGCACGGCGCTGGTCGTCGCCCGCGGGTACGGCGGCTTCAACGCCGCCGCGGTCGTCACCGCGGCGGGCTGACCGGAGCGGCCGGCCGGGCGGTGACCCGGGCCGGCGTCGAGTGAGGAGAGACAGCAGCATGGCAGGACACACGGACAACGCGATCGTGATCGACGCGCCGATGGACGTGGTGTGGGACATGACCAACGACGTGGCGTCGTGGCCGCAGCTGTTCAGCGAGTACGCCGCCGCGGAGATCCTCGAACGGGACGGCGACAGCGTCACCTTCCGGCTCACCATGCACCCCGACGAGGACGGCACGGTGTGGAGCTGGGTGTCGAAGCGCACCGTCGACCGGGAGCGCCGCGAGGTCCGGGCCCACCGGATCGAGACCGGCCCGTTCGAGTACATGAACATCCACTGGACGTACGCCGAGGTCGACGGCGGGGTGCGGATGCGCTGGGTGCAGGACTTCCACATGAAGCCGCAGGCGCCCGTCGACGACGACGCGATGACCGCGCACCTGAATCGCAACACGGTGATCCAGATGAACCGGATCAAGGGGCTGGTCGAGGCCGCGGCGGCCGCGCGCGGCCCGGTGGCCCGGGCGAGCTGAGCCGACGAGCCCAGGAGGAGCAGGATGTACGACGAAGAGGTCCCGGTACTGATCGTGGGCGCCGGCCCGGTGGGCCTGTCCACGGCGGTCTTCCTCGGCCGGCACGGCGTGCCCACCCTGGTGGTGGAGAAGCGGCCCAACACGTCCCGGCTGCCCCGCGCCCCGGGTCTGCAGGCGCGCACCATGGAGCTGTTCCGTGCCGCCGGCATCGGCCCGGACATCCGGGCTCTGGAGATCGGTGACTCGCACCGTTACTTCGAGGGCGGGATCCTGCGGGTCAGCACGTACTCCGACATCGCGAACGCCCAGGTGCTGGAGGCGCCGTCGCTGGACGGTCCGGAGATCAGCCCGGAGCGGGTGATGGGCTGTGGCCAGGACCGCTACGAGGTGGTGCTGGCGGCCAAGGCGAAGGAGTTCGGCTCGGAGATCCGCTTCGGCGCCCGACTGACCGCCGTCGACCAGGACGGGGACGGCGTGACCGCGACGGTGACCGACGAGGGCGGCGTCGAGCGGACGATCCGGGCCCGCTACCTGGTCGGCGCCGACGGGGCCGGCAGTTCGGTGCGGGGTCTGCTGGGCGTGGGCCGGTCGGGTCGCGGTTCGGTGTTCCACGCGCTGAGCATCTACTTCCGCGCCCCCGAGCTGGAGCGGATCCTCGCCGACCGGCCGTTCATCCTCTGCTACGCCACGGTGGGCGGGACGATGACCGGGCTGTCCCGGCTGCACGGCTGCGACCCGTGGCTGGCCGCGCCGGTCTACCACCCGGACCGGGGCGAGTCGCCGGAGGACTTCACCGACGAGCGGTGCGTGCGGATCGTCCGGGAGGCCGCCGGCCGGCCCGACATGGCGGTCGAGGTGGTGGCCAAGGTGCCGTGGGAGGGCTCGCAGCTGGTCGCGGACCGGTTCCGGGTCGGCCGGGTCTTCCTGGCCGGTGACGCGGCCCACGTGCACCCGCCGGCCGGCGGGTTCGGCGCCAACACCGGCATCCACGACGCGCACAACCTGGCGTGGAAGCTGGCCGCCGAACTGCACGGGTGGGGCACCTCCGCGCTGCTGGACACGTACCACCAGGAGCGGCACGCGGTGGGCTCGGCGATGGCGGAGCAGGCCATGGTCCGTAACCGCATCCGGCACGGGCAGAGCGACGGCCGGCCGGAGAAGGAGATGGTCGACGACATCATCATCACGCTCGGCTACCGGTACCGGTCGGCCGCCGTGCTCGCCGACGACCACCCGCCGGTGCTGACCGCGCCGCTGACCCTGGCGGGTGAGCCGGGCACCCGGGCCCCGCACCTGTGGCTGCGTTCCGGTGACCGGGAGCTGTCCACGATCGACCTGTTCTGGGACTCGTTCGTGCTGGTCAGTGGCGCGGAGGACGACGGCTGGCACGAGGCGGCGGTCCGCCTGGCGGCGCGGACGTCGGTGCCGCTGCGGTCGGTGCGGGTCGGTCCGGGCGGTGACGTCGCCACGACGGGCGCCGACTGGGCGGCCGCGTTCGGCGTCTCCTCGCGCGGGGCCGTGCTGGTGCGGCCGGACGCGTTCGTGGCCTGGCGCAGCGTCGAGGGCTCCGGCGAGCCGGAGAAGGTGCTCACCGACGTGCTCGCCGAGGTGTCCGGCGCCGAGCGGCTGACCCCGGCGGCGACGTGACGGCCGGGCCGGCGACCCGGGCGCGGCCCCAGGACGAACTGGCGGCGCTCGCGGCGCCGCTGGTGGAGCGGGCCACCGCCCACCCGTTCTGGGCCGGGCTGCGCGACGGGACGCTCCCGCCGGAGGCGCTGTGGTGGTTCGCCGAGCAGGACGCCCGGTACGTCGTCCCGGCGTACGCGCGGGCGCTGGCCCGGTGCGCGGCGGGTGCCGACCGGTTGGAGCACGCCGGCCTGCTGGCCGGGGCGGCGCAGGCCACGGTGGGCTCGCTGCCCCGGCTGGACCGGGAGTTGGGCCGGCTGGCGGAGACGCTCGGCCGGCCCGCCGGCCCGGCGTTCGCCGGCCCCGCGCCGGCGGTGCACGCGTACACGTCGGTCATGCTCGCGGCGCCGGTGACGTCGTTCGCGGCGGGCGTCGGCGCGCTGCTGCCGATGAGCTGGTTCCACCTGCTCGTCTCCGACGACCTGCGGCAACGGGCCGACCGGTCGTCGCGCTACGGGCCGTGGATCGAGCAGTACCTGGCGTACGACGGGTTCGCCGACTACGTGGCCACCTGGCTGGCGATGGTCGACGAGGTCGTCGAGGCGGGCGGTGACGCCAACCGGACCCGGCTCGTCGAGTGGTTCTTGACTGGTGCTCGCTGTGAGTGGGAGTTCGCGGACGCAGCGTGGCGGCGGCAGGGCTGGGCGGTGTAGCGGCCGGTTGGGGAATCCCAACCGTCGAGCCCAGATCGAGACGGGAAATCCACCATGGACGGGCTACCGCCCGTCCGCACCGGCCCTCGTCCCCGCAGCTCAGGGGCGGTGGGCCGGGCACAGCGCTTGGAGTCCCGTCATGACAGATACCCCTGGCCGTTTCCGAACACGTCTCCGCGGCGTACGTCGAATCGGAGGTCGGATACTCATGGTCGCCCTGAGCGCGAGCCTGGCGGCGGCGGTCACCCCCGCCTCGCCCGCCAACGCCACCACCTGGCAGGCCCGGACATACCACGTCGACTGCGTGGCGGGCGACGACTCGGCCGACGGCACGAAGCCGAGCACCGCCTGGCGCTCGCTGGCACGGGTCAACCAGGCCACGCTCGGCCCCGGCGACAAGGTCCTCCTCCGCCGCGGCACCACCTGCGAGGGGGTGCTGGAGCCCAAGGGGTCGGGCACGCCCTCGACGCCGATCACCATCGCGGCGTACGGCACCGGCGCCCGGCCGAAGATCGTCGCGCCGGGCACCCGGGCGGCGGTCCTCCTGCGCAACGTGCAGGGCTACGAGATCCGGGACCTGGAGGTGACCAACCCGGGCCCGGCCGACGGGACCGCCCGGGTCGGCATCTACGTGCTGCTGGAGGACTTCGGCACCGGCAAGCACTACGTGGTGGAGAACGTCCACGTCCACGACGTGCCGGGCTGTGACTGCCTGAACCCGGACCTGGAGAACAGCGGCGGCATCCTCTTCGAGGCCGCCGGCGACACGACGCCCACCGGCTTCGACCGGATCCGGGTGACCGACAGCATCGTGAGCGGCGTCGACAACGTCGGCATCGGGACGCTCTCCAGCTGGTCCAAGCGCGACCTGTTCCCCGGTGGGCGCAACCACTTCGTGCCGATGACGAACGTGAAGTTCCTCCGTAACACCCTGTCCGACCTCGGCGGCGACGGCATCCTGGTGATGAACGGCATCGACTCGCGGACCGCGCGCAACAAGGTCGACGGCTTCGGCCTGCGGGCCGCCCAGTCGCACGCGGCGATCCTCGCCTACAACTCCGACCGCCCGGTGATGGAGTACAACGAGATCACCGGCGGCGCCGCATTCCCGCCGTCGTTCTCGCTCACCGTCGACGCCGGCAGCCAGGACCCGCTCTACCAGTACAACTACAGCCACGACAACAACGGGCCGTTCATCCTGTTCTGCGCGTCCGAGGGGTCGTTCGGCGACGGTGCGGTCATCCGCTACAACGTCAGCGACAACGACAAGGACGTCAACCTCGACGGTTTCATCATCCCGGTCGTCGCGGCGGGCTGCGACAACGGGATCACCAACTCGAAGTTCTACAACAACACGATCTACGCGCCGAACGCCGAGAACCTCGCCGGCGCCTTCCCGCACACCTCGATCGCCTTCACCAACAACATCTTCTCCGGCAAGGCGACCGGTGCCCGGATCGACGACCCGGTGGGCGTCTACGACCACAACCTGTACCACAACGTCACCACCATGGCGGCCAACACCACCAACGCCGTGAACGGCGACCCGCTGTTCCGTAACCCGACCGTCGACCGCCCGGCCGGCCTCCGGCTACGGTGCGGCTCGCCGGCCGTCGACGCCGGCGTGGCCGTGCCGGACAACGGTGGCCGGGACTTCTGGGGCAACGAGGTCACCGGCACCACGCCGAACATCGGCGCGTACGAGGGGCCCTGCCTCTGACCGACCCCTTCGTGGACAGCCTTACCGCGCTCCCCGCGGTAGGGCTGTCCCCGCATGGGCGGTGGCGCGCGGTGACCGTGACACCAACGGGAGGACGACATGACCCTGGCCACCGCGCCGCTCGGGATGATCTCCGCGGCGGATCTCGACCGCTTCCTCGTCCAGGTGGGGCTGCTCCTGCTGGCCGCGCTGCTGCTCGGCCGGCTCGCCCAGCGGCTCGGCCTCTCGGCGGTCGCCGGTGAGCTCTGCGCCGGCGTCCTGCTCGGGCCCAGCCTGCTCGGTCACCTGCCCGGCCTCGGCGACTGGTTCCTGCCGCAGTCGGCCGCCCAGATCAACCTGCTCGACGCGGTCGGCCAGCTGGGCGTCCTGCTGCTGGTCGGGCTCACCGGCATCCACCTGGACCTGGACCTGGTCCGCCGCCGCGGGATGACCGCCGCCCGGATCAGCGCCGCCGGCGTGCTACTGCCGGTCGCCCTCGGCGTGCTCACCGGGCTCGCCCTGCCCGGGTCGCTGATTCCGGACGGGGTGGACGAGATCACCTTCGCCCTCTTCCTCGCCGTCGCGATGGGGGTCAGCGCCATCCCGGTCATCGCCAAGACGCTGACCGAGCTGCGGCTGGTGCACCGCAACGTCGGGCAGCTGATCCTCTGCGCGGTGACCGTCGACGACATCATCGGCTGGATGCTGCTGTCCGTCGTCTCCGCGATGGCGACGACCGGCGTGCGGGCCGGTGGCATCGCGTTCTCCGTGGCGGCCCTGGTCGCCATCCTCCTGCTGGCCGTGCTGGCCCGCCCGTTGGTCCGCCGGGCGTTGCGCCGGGCCGCGCGCGCCGACGGCGACGAGGGGGAGGCGGTGACCGTGACGACGGTGGTCGTCCTGGTGGTCCTCGCCGCCGCCACCACGCACCTGCTGCACCTGGAGGCGGTGTTCGGCGCGCTGGTGTGCGGCATCGTGATCGGCAGCTCCGGCGGCCTGGACCGGTCGCGGCTGCGGCCACTGCGGACCGTCGTCATGGCCGTGCTCGCCCCGATCTTCTTCGCCATCGCCGGCCTGCGGATGGACCTCACCGTGCTGGCCCGGCCGGTCGTGCTGCTCTCCGCGCTGGCCGTCCTGACCGTCGCGGTCGTCGGCAAGTTCGTCGGCGCGTACGTCGGCGCCCGGTTGAGCCGGCTCGGGCACTGGGAGGGGCTCGCCGTCGGCGCGGGCATGAACGCGCGAGGAGTCATCGAGATCATCATCGCCATGGTGGGCCTGCGTCTCGGGGTGCTCGGCGTCGAGACGTACACGATCCTGGTGCTGGTGGCGGTGGCCACCTCGATGATGGCGCCGCCGGTGCTGCGGCTCAGCATGCGGCGGGTCGAGCAGACCGCCGAGGAGCGGCTGCGTGCCCAGGAGCACGGCATCCCGCTGCGCGGCCCGGACGTGGCCGCGTGAACCGGCCGCCTCGACCCGCGATCGACCGGCCACCCATCGGCGATCATCATGCTCTCGGTATGCGTGAATCAACCCAGATTCTTGTCATCGGTGGCGGCCCGGCGGGCTCCACCACGGCCGGCCTGCTGGCCCAGGAGGGCTTCCAGGTCACTCTGCTGGAGCGGGACCGCTTCCCCCGCTACCACATCGGGGAGTCGATCCTGCCGTCCTGTCGCCCGATCTTCGAGAAGCTGGGCGTCTGGGAGAAGATCGAGGCGCACGGGTTCCAGCCGAAGGGCGGCGCGTACTTCGCCTGGGGGCCGGAGGAGTGGGAGGTGCGCTTCACCGACCAGGGTGCCGACAACACCAACGCCTTCCAGGTGGTCCGCAGCGAGTTCGACCAGCTCCTGCTCGACCACGCCCGGACCCTCGGCGTCGAGGTGGTCGAGGGGATCACCGTCCGCGACATCGAGTTCGACGGCGACCGGGCGGTCGCCGCCCGCTGGCAGGAGACGAAGAACGCCGACCAGGGCGGCCGGATCACCTTCGACCAGCTGGTCGACGCGTCCGGGCGCGGCGGCGTGCTGGCCACCCGCTACCTGCACAGCCGCCGCTTCCACGACGTGTTCCGCAACGTCGCCGCCTGGTCGTACTGGAAGGGCGCGCGGCCACTCGGCAAGGGGCCGGACGGGGCCATCGCCGTCTGCTCGGTGCCCAACGGCTGGTTCTGGGCGATCCCGCTGCACGACGGGACGCTCAGCGTCGGCCTGGTCACCGGCCGGGACCTGTTCAACGACAGCCGGGGACGGCTGGGCAGCATCCAGGCCGTGTACGACGAGGCGATGGCGCAGTGCCCGACGGTGCTGGAGATGCTCGACGGCGCCGAGCAGGTCGCCGACATGAAGGTCGAGCAGGACTACTCGTACGTGTCGGAGACCTTCGCCGGGCCCGGCTACCTGCTGTCCGGCGACGCCGCGTGCTTCCTGGACCCGTTGCTGTCCACCGGCGTGCACCTCGCCACCTACAGCGGGATGCTCGCGGCGGCCAGCATCTCCAGCGTGCTGCGCGGTGAGGTCGCCGAGGACGAGGCGGGGCGGTTCTACCAGACCGTCTACCGGCACGCGTACGAGCGCCTGCTCGTGCTCGTCTCGGTGTTCTACGAGAGCTACCGCGGCAAGGACTACCACTTCTACAACGCGCAGCGGCTCACCAGCGACGAGCGGGACCGGCTGCACCTCCAGGCGGCGTTCGACCGGATCATCACCGGCATCGCCGACCTCAACGACGCCGAGAACGCGTACAAGCTGGTCCAGTCGCACCTGCAGGGCGACACCAGCGGTGACCCGAACCCGCTGAACAACCTCAACCGGGTCCACGAGATGAAGCAGTCCCCGTTCAACCCGGAGAACGCGGTCGAGGGCCTCTACCTGGCGCTCGAACCGCGGCTCGCGCTGAGGCGCCGGTAGCCGGCGGCCCGACGGGAGATCGCCCCACCTCCGACGCGGGAGGTGGGGCGATCCGGTGTGCCGGTCCGGGCCGGGGGACGCAGCCGCTCCGGGTCAGGTGGCAGCGGCCTGGCTCAGCCGCCGCAGCAGCCCCTTCGGGTCGGCCAGCGGCGGCAGGGCCGCCAGGACGCCCGACACCCCGACCTCCTCCAGCCGGCGCAGGTGCTCGCCCACCTCGGCGACGGTGCCGGTCACCCCGGTCATCTCCAGCGCCAGGTCGACCAGGCCCAACTCCTCCAGCAGCCGCGCGTTCTTGCCGCCGACGGTGTGGTCCCACACGTCGTAGCGCCGCTCCATCTCCTCCACCGCGGGCAGCAGCTCGGGCGGAACGGTGGAGCGCATGTGCGGCGACTTCAACCGCAGCGCCACGTCGGAGGCGAGCGCCGCGCCGATCTCGGCGTTCGCCTCGGCCCGGCTGCCCTTGACGGACACGAAGCTGAACCCCCACACCTGGACGGCGTCCGGGTCCCGGCCGGCCGCCTCGGCGGCCGCCCGGACCTGGGCGACCTTGCGGGCCACCCGCTCGGTGGACATGCCGACGGTGGTGACCACCCCGTCGGCCAGCTCGCCGGCGAGCCGCAGACTCTTCGGGTAGTCGGCGGCGACCAGCACCGGCACGTCGCGCACCCGCTCCAGCGGTTCGGTGTCGAAGCCGTCGACCCGGGCCGAGTCGCCGCGCAGCACGGCCCGTACCGCGGTCACGTAGTCGCGCAGCTCGTGCGGGGTGGCGACCGGGGAGCGGCCGACCACCCGCCGGACGCTGCCGCCGTTGCCGACCGCGAGCATCACCCGGCCGCCGGTCACCTCGTACAGGGTCGAGATCGCCGTGGCGGTCGCCGCCGGGTGGCGGAAGAACGGCGTCGTCACCATCGGCGTGAGCGTCGCCCGTCGCGTCTCGTACGCCGCGACGGTCAGCGACACGTACATCTCGTAGGCGCGGGCCGGCGTGTCGCCGACCCCGATGACGTCGTATCCGAGGTCATCGGCCAGTCGGACGACGCTCCGGAACTCCGCGAGGTCGTCCGCCCATTCAATGATCGCTCCGAGTTTCAGGGGGCATCCCTCCGCCGGTACGGCTGGCACGGCCGGTGCGCAGCTCACGGACATTCGGCGCTGGCGCGCGACCTCCATCGGACACGACCGGCCTCGAGGGGGTGTCGAGCGCGGCCGCACCGCCGCGGCGAGCCGGGAGGGGCCGGCCCCGGTGACGCCGTGACCGACCTGAGGTCGACCGTCGCTCGACCGGCCCTCCGGCGCTCCCGGCCACAGTGGCCGCACCGCCGCTCGGAGGAGGGCGGTGCCGCCGGGCGCCCGGACGCTCGGCAGGAAACCCGACCGTGAATCCCAGGGAGTCCGCAATGGATATCGGAGTCTGCCTGCCGACGACCATCCCCGGCGCGCAGGGACGACAACTGATCGAGTTCGCCCGGCGGGCCGAGCGGCTCGGCTTCCACAGCCTGACCGTCGCCGACCGCGTCGTGTACGACAACTACGACGGCATCGTCTCGCTGGCCGCCGCCGCGGCGGTGACCGAGCGGATCAAGCTGGTCACCGGCATCCTGCTGGCCGCGTACCGGCCCAGCCCGGTGGAGCTGGCCAAGCAGCTCGCCAGCCTCGACCGGCTCTCCGAGGGCCGGCTGATCCTCGGCGTCTCCGCCGGTATGCGGGAGGACGACTACGCCGCCACCGGCACCGACTTCCACACCCGCGGCCGGCGGCTCGACGCGATGCTGGAGGAGCTCCGCCAGGTCTGGCAGGGCGCCGGGCCGGTCCCCGGGGTCGGGCCGCGGCCCACCAACGGTGACATCCCGATCTGGGTCGGCGGGCACTCACCGGCCGGTCTGCGCCGGGCGGCCCGCTACGGCATCGGCTGGATCTCCCCGGGCGGCCCGCCGCACAAGTACCCGGAGCTGGTCACCAAGGTCAAGGAGCTGTGGGCGGAGGAGAAGCGCGAGGGCGAGCCGCGGATGGGCGCCAACCTCTACGTGTCGCTCGGGCCGGACGGCCAGCAGCTGGCCATGGAGCACATGCACAGCTACTACGCCTACATGGGCCAGATGGTCGAGCACCTCGCGAAGGGCGCCATCACCGACGAGGGCAAGCTCCGCGACGTGGTCGACGGGTACGCGGCCAACGGCTGTGACGAGCTGCTGATCCTGTCCTGCACGGCCGATCCGGACCACCTCGACCGGATCGCCGCCGTGGTCCTGGGCTGACGACGCGATGGGAAGCCAGAACGGCCGGCGGCTGCGGGTCCTCGTCGTCGGCGGCGGCGTCGGCGGGCTCTGCCTCGCGCACGGGCTGCGCCAGGCCGACGTCGCCGACGTGACGGTCTTCGAGCGGGACGCCTCCGCCGAGGGCCGCATGCAGGGGTACCGGCTGCGGATCAGCCCGGAGGGCGAGGCCGCCCTGCGGGAGTGCCTGCCCCGGCGGGCGCAGGACCTGCTCACCGCCACCGCCAACGACCGCCACCAGCTCGGCCTGGTCGCGTTCGACGAGCGGCTCAACCCGCTGCCCGCGCCGACCTTCGACGACCCGCGCGGCGACGCGCCGGACAAGATCGACGCGGTCGACCGGGCGACGCTGCGCCGGGTGCTGCTCGCCGGCCTGGACGACGTGGTGCGCTTCGACAAGCGGTTCGTCCGCTACGAGCACGTCGACGGCGAGGTGGTGGCCCACTTCGCCGACGGCGACCACGCGGTCGGGGACGTGCTGGTGGCGGCCGACGGGGCGCACTCCGCCGTCCGCGCCCAGCTCCGCCCCGACGACACCACCCAGGACCTCGGCGTACGGGCGATCCTGTCCCGAACGCCCCGGACGGCCGCGATCGAGGCGGGCCTGCCGGAGTCCCTGCGCGACCGGTTCGTCAACGTGACCGCACCGGACGGGCTGCGGCTCGCCCTGATGCCGATGGTGTTCCGGACCCCGCCGGCGCACGCGGCCGGGGAGCTGTGGCCGGGGCTGGACCTGGGCGGGTCCGAGGACTACTACATGTCCGTCTTCAGCGTCCACAAGGACCTGCTCGGCCTGGCCGACGAGGCGTTCTTCGCGCTCACCGGCGAGCAACTGTGCCGGCTGGTGCTCGACCGTACCGTCGACTGGCACCCGGACCTGCGCGGTGTCTTCGCCCACGCGCAGCCCGCGGAGACGTACCCGCTCGCGCTGCGGGCGACGGTGCCGGTGCGGGCGTGGGAGCCGGGCCCGGTGATCCCCCTCGGCGACGCGGTGCACTTGATGCCGCCGACCGGGGGAGTGGGCGCGAACACCGCCCTGCGCGACGCGAGCGGGTTGTGCCGGGCGTTGACGGCCGTCGCCCGGGGTGAGGCGCCCCTGGCCGAGGCGGTGGCCGGTTACCAGGCCGAGATGGTGCGGTACGCCACCGAGGCGATCGAGATGTCCCTCAAGATCGCCCGGTGGTCCATGAAGAAGATCGACGTCGGCGTTCGAGCGTAAAGGCGGGCGGTTTCAGTGACCACGACAGCGACAGACACCAGCCGGCCGGCCGGCATCCTGCGGCTGGCCAACTCCTTCTGCGACGCCAAGGCGCTGCTGACGGCGGTGGAACTCGGCCTCTTCACCACGCTGCGGGCGGGCCCGGCCAGCGTCGAGGAGATCCGGGGCAAGCTCGGCCTGCACGGCCGCGGCCTGTCCGACTGGCTCGACCTGCTGGTCGAGCTGCGGCTGCTGCAGGAGGTCGACGGCCGCTACCGCAACGGCTCGGGCGCCGACCGCTTCCTGGTGCGCGGCGAGGAGTCGTACATCGGCGGCTTCATCGAGCGGTCCAACCGCAACCTGTACCCGGCGTGGGGCCGGCTGGGTGAGGCGCTGCGCACCGGCAAGCCGCAGTCCGGCAGCAGCTTCGAGGCGGTGGTGGAGAACCCGCAGATCCTCAAGCAGTTCATCCACTCCATGGACGCGCTGACCCGGGTCCTCGGGCCGCAGCTGATCGAGGCGTTCGGCGAGTGGTCCGACCACGCCTCGGTGCTCGACGTCGGTGGCTGCCGGGGCAGCCTGGCGGCGCAGATCGTCACCGCCCACCCGAACCTGGCCGGGCACGTGTTCGACCTGCCGCAGATGGAGCCGTTCTTCACCGAGCAGGCCGCCGAGAAGGGCCTCACCGACCGGCTGACCTTCCACGGGGGGAGCTTCTTCGAGAACCCGCTGCCCCAAGCGGACATCGTGGTGATGGGGCACGTCCTGCACGACTGGGACCGCGACCAGCGGAAGTTCCTGGTGGAGAAGGCGTTCCACGCGGTCAACCCGGGTGGCGTGCTGCTCGTGTACGACCGGATGCTCGACCGCCCGTCCAGCCGGGTGGAGAACCTGGTGATCAGCCTCGACATGCTGCTGGTCACCGACGGCGGCTCCGAGTACCCGGTGGGCGAGCTGCGCGAGCACGCCGAGGCCGCCGGCTTCGTCAAGATCGAGGACCGTCTGCTGGGTGACGACGACACCCTGGTCGTGGCCCGCAAGGCCGCCTGACCGGTCCGCGGGGCCGGGGTACGCCGCTCGCGACGTACCCCGGCCTCCGTTCGCTTCTGCGAGATCCGCGCAACGTCCCGGGAAGTGGGGCCTCCGACGGCGGCCGGGGCCACACTTTCCCTGACGTTGCGGCCTCCGGTCCTGCCGGCGCGGGGCGGTGTGCGGGGTGGACGGTCAGGCGGCGCGGTGGCAGATGACCAGGGTCTCGTTGTCGTCCAAGGGCTGCTGACGTACCGACGTGAAGCCGGCCGCCTTCGCGTACCCGGCCAGCTCACCGACGGGGTACTCGGAGCCCTCCTCGGTGACCAGCGCCATGATGAGGCTCGCCACCAGGTTGTCGACGCGGGGCGCCGCCTCGTCGAGCATCCGGTCGTGCACCAGCAGCACACCGCCCGGCCGGACCGCCCGGTACGCGGCCCAGACCAGTTCCTCGCGCTGCCAGGGCCGCCAGTTGTGCAGGATGTGACCGAACACCACCACGTCGGCGGGCGGCAGCGGGTCGGCGAAGAAGTTGCCGGCGTGGAAGCGCACCCGGTCGGCGGTGCCCAGTTCGGCCATGTGCTCGGCGCAGACCGGGCCGAGCTGCGGCAGGTCGAACACGTGCCCGGCCAGGTGCGGGTGCGCCAGGACGAGCTGGCCGACCAGGCTGCCCCGGCAGCCGCCCACGTCGAGCACCGAGCCGTACGCCGTCCAGTCGATCGCGGCCACCAGCCGCGGGATCAGCGGGCGCAGCACACCGTCCATCATGTGCGCGTACCGCCGGAGCCCGGTCGGGTCGGCGAGCATGCCGGCGAAGTCCGCCGCCGGCGTGCGTGGCCGCCCGGTGCGCAGCGTCTCGGTCAGGCCGTTCCACACCGGGTACAGGTTGGCCTTGGCGCCGCGCAGGAACCCGGTCACGTCCCCCGGCCCGCGCCCGGTGAGGAACCGGTCGACGTCGTCGGCGTTGTGGTAGCGGCCGTCCTCGACGTACAGCAGGTCCAGCGCCACCAACAGGTTCAGGAAGTCGTCCAACCCGCGCCCGTGCAGGCCCAGCCGGTCGCGGATCTCCGCGCCGGTGGCGGGGGTGTCCCGCAGCGTACGGAACAGGTCCAGCTCGACCGCCGTCAGCAGCGCCTGGGATTCGCAGAAGGCGTTGCCGAGGCGGAGCAGGCGAGCGGGGGATGCGGTGACCGTACCCGTCATCGGGCGGCTCCCTTCGGGGCGCGGACGGAGAACGCCCCCGATGGTGCCGGCCCGCCTTGGAACGCCGCTCGACGCGCGGCTGTACCGGCTCTCGAGTCCGCTGTCGCACGATCGGGCGCGCGCGGCGGCCCCGGCGGACGCCCGCCGCGACGGACGACGACACGGCGATCGGTGGTCATCATGCGTGTGTTTGCGACCAAGGAGACCTGCGCGGTGAGCAGCCTCTGCGTCTACCAGGCGCCGGAGGTCTTCGACCAGGACGAGGAGGGCCAGGTCGAGGTGCTCGACCCCGAGCCGCCCGCCGAACTTCACGAGGATGTACGGATCGCGGTACGCGGGTGTCCCACCCGATCCATTCGCGTCGAGTAATCTGGGGCGCACGTTGCGTACGGGCCGCATTGTGCCTCGGCCGGCGGGAAGCCGGTGGGGTGCGCCGCGGTCCGCGCCCGTCCGGCCCTGTCCCCGGCCCCTCGGCCGCCTCACGATGGAGACACCGTTGCTGGCGAGTTCCCCGCAGGACACCCCCGCCCAGGCGACCCCACCGGCCCAGACCACGGGCCGCCGCCGGTCCACCCGGCGCCGCATCCTGAAGGCGGGCCTGATCGGCGTGCCGGCCGTCCTGGCCGTGGGTGGTGCCGGCTTCGGCATCTGGTACGCGGTCAGCGACGTCGACACCGTCGGCGAGGTCGACTTCCGCAACGAGCTCGCCATCCCGCCGCTGCTCACCGGCCGTCAGGAGGGCGGGCGACGGGTGTTCGACCTGACCGCCGGCGCCGGTGAACGCCAGTTCCGGGCGGGTCGGGCGACCAGCACATGGGGCTTCGACAGCGGGCACCTCGGCCCGACCCTGCGGGCGACCCGCGGGGAGACGGTGCTCGTCAACGTCCGCAACGACCTGCCCGAGACCACCACCGTCCACTGGCACGGCATGCACCTGCCGGCCCCGATGGACGGTGGCCCACACCAGCCGATCAGGTCGGGCGCCACCTGGTCACCGACCTGGAAGATCGACCAGCCGGCCGCGACGCTGTGGTACCACCCGCACCCGCACGGCCGCACCGCCCACCACGTCTACCGGGGCATGGCCGGCCTGTTCATCGTGGACGAGCCGGCCGCGGCGGCTGCCCGGCTGCCCAACCGGTACGGCGTCGACGACGTCCCGGTGGTCGTGCAGGACGTCAACCTCGACGACGACAACCAACTCGACGAGGGCTACTCGCGGATCGCCGACGTCGGCATCCTCGGTGACACGCTGCTGGTGAACGGCACCGTCGGGCCGTACCTCACGGTGACGACCGAGCGGGTGCGGCTGCGCCTGGTCAACGCCTCCCCGGCCCGTGTCTACAACTTCGGGCTCTCCGACGACCGGCCGTTCGCGCTGGTCGGCACCGACGGCGGTCTGCTGCCCGCCCCGCACACCACCGAGCGGGTCCAGCTCTCCCCGGGCGAGCGGGCCGAGATCGTCGTCACCGTACGGGCGGGGGAGCGGATCGTGCTGCGCAGCTACCCACCGGCGCTCGGCCTCGACCCGATCAACAGCCGCATCACCGGCGGCGACGACCGGTTCGACGTCCTCGAACTCCGCGCGGCCGACCAGCTCAGCCCGTCACCCGAGCCGGCCGCCACCCTCGCCGACCCGCCCCGCCTCGGCGTGGACGCCGCCGCGCCGGCCGCCCGCCGCTTCGAACTGGCCGGCACCAGCCAGATCAACGGCCTGACGATGGACATGAACCGCATCGACTTCGGAGTCACCAGGGGCACCACCGAGGTGTGGGAGGTCATCAGCCCGTTCCCGAAGCCGCACAACTTCCACGTGCACGGCACCCAGTTCCAGGTGCTCTCGGTGAACGGGCAGGCGCCGCCGCCCGAGCTGGCCGGCTGGAAGGACACCGTCTACACCACGCCCGAGGTGCCGATGCGGCTGGCGGTGCGGTTCAGCGAGTACGCCGACCGCAACGTCCCGTTCATGTACCACTGCCACCTGCTGCTGCACGAGGACAAGGGCATGATGGGCCAGTTCGTCGTCATGGAGCCCGGCCAGACCCCCGGCACCCCACCGCACACCGACCACGACTGAGGCCTCGACCGAGACGTCAGGTCGTCTCGTCGGCGTGACGTGCGGCGCCGGTGCCGAAGCCGGGGCGGGTTTCCCGCTCGGCCAGCGGCTCCAACTCCTGGAACAGGGTGATCTGCAGTCCGGCCGGCGCCTGCAGGCGGGCGTTGAGCGAGCGCCACGGCGTGACCCTGGGCGGGGCGAGCTCGGTGGCACCGGCTTCGGTCGCCTCCCGCGTACGTGCAGCGGTGTCGTCGACCTCGAACGCGACGCGGATGCGGGGCGCGATCTGGCGGCCCACCTCCACGTCGTCGATCATCCGCTTCTGCGCCGGGTTGGCGATCTCCAACGTGGCTCGACCGGCGTCGAGGATCACCACGCGGGCGTCGCCCTCGCCTTCGAAAGCCGCCTGCTCCGGCAGGCCCAACACGTCCCGGTAGAACGCCACCGCCTCGGCGTAGTCCTCGGCCTCCACGACCAGCCGCAGCTGCCGTACCCGATTCCCGTCGGTCATCGTGCGACAGTACGGCAGCAGCCGGCCACCCGGTTCTTCGCCAGGGGGCGCAGGGGAGCGCGCGCACGTCGCTGGGCCTCCCCCAAGATCCGCGCAGATTCACGGAAAGAGCGGCCTCCGGACGCCCGGAGGCCACTCTTTCCCTGAAAGTGCGGGCGCGGCGTCCGGTGTGGGTGGCGTTCAGATCGGGCGGGATCCACTTGTGCGAGCCGTCGCTGTAGTGGAACTTCTCGTCCCCGGGCCGCAGGATGCTCACCGCACCCAGCCGAGGAAGCGGCGGTGCAGTATGCCGGCGGGCGCCCAGGTCAGGTCCTCGGTGGCGCGAACGAGTTGTGCCCCCAGGTACAGGGCCAGGGACACCGGAGCGTCCGCGTACTCCGCCCGCAGCTCCTGCCGCCGGGTCGGGCACGGCCACGGAGCGCCGCAGCCATCGCAACTCCAGACCGGCAGCACCGGCCCGTGCGTGGTCACTCGCCCCGCTCCACGGATCGTGCTGGCGGCGTGCGATCGGCCGGGGCACCGTCCACCCCGGAATGGCCCGACGTATCGCGTGCCTGTCTCAGCAACCGCTGTCGGGCTGCCTCCTGCTCACCTGCCTGGATGCGCTGTCCGGTGCTGAAGGTAAGCGACGCGAACGGAGAGAGCCGCCTGGCGAGCCGACGCAGCAGCCTGATGATCGCCTTCACGGTTTCTGCTCCCTCCGTTCGGAGGGCGCGGATCCGCCGACGGATGGCATCCTGCTTTCCGCGCCCTCGTCCAAGAAGGACAGCGTCACCCCACTTCGGGCGTCGATCCAGGCCGTGACCGTCCGCTAACGGGCTGTTCCGTCCGCTGTTGGCTGACGACGCGGCGCGTACTCGGTGCACAGCTCGCGTAGCGCCGCCGCCTCCGGCACGCCGGCCTGTTCCACCTTCGCCAACAGTTCGGCCGCCCGCCACCAGTTTGAGGGAACGACCCGCCCGGACGCGACAGCCTCCGCGCCCAGGGCGGTCGCCTCGTCGAGCTGGCCTGCGGCGACGAGGGCAAGGCCCAGGTCCAGGCGCGCCGACGCGGACCGGCGGGGTCGTGCCCCACCGTCGCCGTCCGGGTCCAGATCGGCGAGTACGGACCGAGCGACCTGCTCGGCACCGGGATCACCCGCCCACGCCAACGTCGTCGCCGTGTAGGCGGCGGCCTTTGCCGGGTCGTAGCGATAGTGGTGCTCCGCCCGCTCGGGAACCGGCAAGTTCGCGGTCAGCCGCTCCACCCGCTCCAGGGCGTGCCGCGTCGCACGAACGTCACCCGTCCGCGCCCATGCGCGCGCCTCCTGCGCGGTGGCCTGGATATGGGCGGAGCTGCCCTTCGGGGCGACCTGTTGGGCTTGAAGGGAGAGGTCGAGCGCCTTTCGGTAGTCGCCCTGGGTCAGCACATCCCAAGCCCGCGTCTCCAGGCACCATCCCCGGATCTCAGCGTGTTCGGCGTGATGGGCAAGGTCGAGGGCCGCCCTGAGATGTGCCCTCGCCGCTGCTCGTTGTTGCAGGTCGATGTGAACGGTGGCCCGTAGCACCGCCAGCCAGCCGCCGGCGACCAGGAGGCGGCGCTGCTGGGCTAGCGTGACGCGCCCGTCGAGCAGACGCACCACGTAGGCGAGGTGCCGTCGTACCAGCGGCAGCAGGTCGGCCGGTGCCGCAGTCGGGTAGGCGCTGGCGAGGTCGTCAACGCCCTGCTCGATGCGGTCTATCACGTCCTTGCTGACATCACTTGCGGCGACTCGCGAACGCAGCTCGGCGGCCTCGGCGGCGTGGTCGACCGGCACCTCGACAAGGCGAGCCAGCGCACCGCCCGCGTCGAGCACCTCATCCAGGTGGCGAGCGGTGTCGAGGGTGGGAGCCTTGAGTCCCACCTCCAACTCGTGCAGGTGGCTCTTGCTTCGGTGGGCAAGCTGGCCCAGGGAACGCAGAGACAACCCGCGTCGTTCACGAAGCTCGCGTAGCGCTACGCCGAAGCGGGGATCCACCGACGGTGCCATCGCACTGCTCCCAGGTAGGTGTCTGGGCCGCGGCCTCCGCCGATGTCTGTGCGGGGGTCGCCGCAACCGACCGTACCGCTCCTTGGCCCTGGATCGATGCCCGCTGCGCGACGGACGTGGCCAACAGGTGTGCGCAGGGCGCCTCAACCACAAGTGACGACGGCCCTGCCGCTGGAGGATGCTGCCACCGTGGTTGTGTCGCGGCGATGGCCGCGCTGGGCTTGTGCGTCGTCGCGGGTGAGAATGCCGGCATGCCGAGCCGTCTTGCCGTCATCGCCATCGACGCCGTCCGACCACGACTGATCGCCGACTTCTGGTGCGCGGTGCTCGGCTGGCAGGTCGTTGACGAGGACGCAGAGGTGATCACCATCGCGGCGTCCGACCGTTCCTGGCCGATGATCGACGTGGCGGCTGTGCCGGAGGGCAAGGTGATCAAGAACCGGTTGCATTTCGACCTGCGGGCCGACGGCGTGTCCACCGCGGCGGAGCTTGACCGGTTGCTCACCCTCGGTGCGCGACGGGTCGACGTCGGCCAGCCCGCCGACGCGAGCTGGATCGTGCTCGCTGACCCCGAAGGCAACGAGTTCTGCCTGCTGTCGCGTCCGGTTCAGGAACTCTAGGGCAGCTTCGGCGCGGGCTATTACCTGCTCGTGACAATCCGCGGACCACGTACGGACATGGCGGTGGCAGTTTCACCCGGGTGACCTCCCAGCCACTGCTGCCGGTACGGCCCGGCAGCGTCGGCCCACCGCCCCGCGCGCGGTGGTTGCCGCCGCTGCGCGGGCCGCTGCTCCTCGCCGTCTCCGCCCGCCGCGTCTCCCCGCCGGGGCGGCAGCGGTGAACGCGCTGGCCGAGGCCGAGGTCGACCTGGCCGCCGTCGCGGACAACGTGCGTACGGTCGGCGCCATCGCCGGCACCGATCTGATGGCGGTGGTCAAGGCCGACGGGTTCGGGCACGGGGCCGTGCCGGTGGCCCGTGCCGCGCTGGCGGCCGGCGCGCGCTGGCTCGGGGTGACCTCGACCGCCGAGGCGCTCGCCCTGCGCGCGGCCGGCATCACCGCGCCCGTCCTGAGCTGGCTGCACCGGCCGGACGACGACTTCGCCGGGCTGGTCGCCGCGGCGGTGGACGTGGGCGTCTCGACCGTGCCGCACCTGCACGCGGTGGCCGAGGCCGCCGTCCGGTCCGGCCGGCCGGCGACCGTCCAGCTCAAGGCCGACACCGGGCTGTCCCGCAACGGCGCCGCCGGCCACGACTGGCCCGATCTGGTCGGCTGGTCCCGCAAGTACGAGGTGGAGGGAAGCGTCCGCGTCCGGGGGGTCTGGTCGCACCTGGCCGACGCCGAGACGCCGGACGGGCCGCGCGTCGCCCGCCAGGTGGCGCTCTTCGAGGAGGCGCTCGGGATCGCCCGGAGCGGCGGGCTGCGACCGGATCTGGCGCACCTGGCGAACTCGGCGGGGGCGCTGGCGGCCCCCGCGACCCGGTACGACCTCTGCCGGGTCGGTGTGGCCCTGTACGGCGTGGACCCGTTCGGCGCGGCGGGACCCGGCGCGTACCGCCTGCGGGCCGCGATGACCCTGCGCACGACGGTGGTGAACGTGAAGCGGGTACCGGCCGGCACCGGCGTGTCCTACGGTCCCGACCACGTGACGCGGCGCCCGACCACCCTGGCGCTCCTGCCGGTCGGCTTCGCCGACGGTCTGCCCCGGACGGCGCAGGGGCGCGCCCGCGTGTGGCTGGGCGGGGCGCGGCGGCCCATCGTCGGGCGGATCGCCATGGACCAGTGCGTGGTCGACGTCGGCGACCTGCCCGTGGCGATCGGGGACCGGGTGGTGGTGTTCGGCCCCGGTCCGGGAGCGGACGCGACCGCCGGCTGCTGGCCGACGGTCCCGGAATGGGCGGCGTGGGCCGGGACCAGCCCGCACGAGATCTTGACCGGCGTCGGGACGCGGGTGGCCCGCCGGTACCGGCACCGGGAGATGGCAACCCCATGAGCGAGCGCAGCGGGCCGATCGGGGTACGCGGCACGGAGAGAAACGGAACAAGGGCATGAGCATCCGGCTGGCGGTCCTGTACGGCGGTCGCAGCAGTGAGCACGAGGTGTCCCGACGGTCGGCGGCGAGCATCCTCGCCCACCTCGACCGGGACGCCTACCTCGTCACCGAGATCCTCATCGGCCGGGACGGCCGCTGGCAGGTCGACGGCGAGCCGGCCACCCTGCCGGCGGCCCTGGGCGTGCTCGCCGCACAGGACGTGGTGTTCCCGGCGCTGCACGGCCCCTACGGCGAGGACGGCACCGTCCAGTCGATGCTGGAGTGGCTGGACGTCCGGTACGTCGGCAACGGGGTCTTCGCCAGCGCGGCCGGCATGGACAAGGCGGTCACCAAGAAGCTGATCAGCGCCGAGGGCCTGCGGGTGGCGGACGGGATCACCCTGGGGCCGGGCGAGTTCCCGTCCCGGGCCGACCAGCGCAGGCTGGGGCTGCCGGTCTTCGTCAAACCGGCCCGGGCCGGCTCCAGCATCGGGGTCTCCCGCGTCGACGAGTGGTGGCAGTTGCCGGCCGCGCTCCTGCTGGCCCACGACGCCGACGCGAAGGTCCTCGTGGAACGGGCGGTACCCGGACGCGAGGTCGACGTCGCCGTCCTCCAGTACCCGGACGGGCGGGTCGAGGCGGGTCCGCCCCTGGAGATCACCGTTCCGCCGACGTCCGCGTTCTTCGACTACGCGGCCAAGTACGACGGTGGCGCCGTCTTCCAGATCCCCGCCGCGCTCGATCCCGCCACCACCCGGCTGGTGCAGGATCGCGCGGTCCGGGCGTTCCACGCGCTCGGTTGTCGGGGGCTGCTCCGGGTGGATCTCTTCCTCCCCGAGCCCCGGCCGGGCCTCGACACCGCACCCGCCGAGGACACGGACGGCGAGGGTCGAAACGGCGAGGGTCGGGGCGGCGGGGGCTGGGACGGCGACCCGGGCGAGCCGGTGGTCAACGAGGTCAACACGTTCCCCGGCTTCACCAGCGCCTCGCAGTTCCCGCGGATCTGGGCACGTGCCGGCATCAGCTTCCCGGACCTGCTCGACATCCTGATCGCCGGTGCCCGCAGCACCGTCGCCGTACCGTGAACCCCCGGTCAGCGCTCGAAGGGGACGACGACCGGGTGGTCGCAGGTCAACGGCCCACGGCTCCCGTCCGGGCCGGCCAGTGTGACCGCCGTCGGCATGCTCTCCGGCGCGGCGTACCGCACGGTGCACACGATCTGGTCGACCGCCGTGGCCGACAACGCCGTCACGCCGCCGGTGAGCGTCACCGTGGTACCCGCCCCGCCCGGGGTCGACAGCGACCCCAACCCGACGTCCGCCGGGATCTCGCTGGTGTAGCCCTGCTTCTGCTCGGCGGGATCCGGGCCGGCGAAAAGCAGGGCGAGAGCCTTGTCGACCGACCCGGGTGGCGGAACCGGACGCAGCACCAGCGTGAGGCGCTGCTCCGACACGAAGAAGAGGCCGGTTCCCCGGGCCGGCCCCACCGGGGCCGGACCGCCGGTGATGACACCGCTCGGGCGTACGCCGCAACCGGCGCCGAGAGCAACCAGCACGGCAAGGGCGACGGGGAGTGCGCGCCGCCGGAGACGGATCACGGTCGTCCCCCGGCGGCTTGGGAACGGGCTGCGGGCGGTGCCGAGCCCACCGAGCAACGCGGCAGGCGGAGGGTGAACACCGCACCCCCGGCCGGATCGTTGCCGGCCACCAGGCTGCCCCGATCGGCGCCCGCCCGGTGCAGCCGGGCGTTCTCCCACGCGATGGCGAGGCCGAGCCCACTGCCCTCGGACCGGCTCCGCGCGGTGTCCGCCTTGTAGAACCGGTCGAAGACGTGCGGCAGCACGTGCGGATCCAGGCCCGGACCGCGGTCACCGACCGACAGGACGACCCAGTCCGGCTCGGCCCGCAGCCGGACCGACACCGGCGGGGCGCCGTGCCGCAGCGCGTTGCCGACCAGGTTGGCCAGGATCACGTCCAGCCGGCGCGGGTCGAGCCGCGCCAGCGTGCCCGGCGGCAGGTCGCTCACCACCTGGTCGGTCCAGCCGCGGGCGCGCAGCGTCGCCCGGACCGCCGCGGCCACGTCGACGTCGTCCAGGGCGAGCGCCGCGGTGCCGGAGTCGAACCGGGTCACCTCGATGAGGTCGTTCACGAGCCGGGTCAGGTTCTGCGTCTCCTGGCTGACCAGCCGGGCGGCGCGTCCGGCGTCCCCGGGCAGCCGGGGCGCCTCCTCGTCCAGCACGTCGGTCACCGCGGTCATCGCCGCGAGGGGCGTACGCAGTTCGTGTGAGACGTCGGCCACGAAGCGCCGGGCGTCCGCCTCCATCCGGCGCAGCTCCCCGACCTGCCGTTGCAGCCGTTCCGCGGTGTGGTTGAAGGTCCGCGCGACGCCGGCGAGCTCGTCGGAGCCGCGGACCGTCAGCCGGGTGGTGAGGTCACCCTCGCCGAGCCGGCGGGCCGCCTGGCCGAGTTCCTGGACCGGCCGCAGCACACCTCGGGCCGCTACCAGCGCCAGCAGGACGGCGAACACCAGCGACAGCCCACCGGTCAGCCACGCCAGCGTGGCGAGCCGGTCGATGCTGCGCTGCTCGGCCTCCAGGCTGTGCAGGCGGTAGACCTCCAGGCCGGAGGGGAGCGGGGTGCCGTCCCCCTGCGACACCATCAGCTGCGTCCCGATCACCAGGTACGGGTAGCCGTTGACCGCGCGCCGCTGCCAGACGACCCGGCCGCCGCTCACCTCCGCCCGCAGTTCGGGCGAGAGCGCGGCGGAGAGCTGGTCGTCACCGGAGCTGCTGTCCTGGTACGTGACCAGCGCGCTGTCGTCACGGTCGGACAGGTCCGCGGCGATCGCCTCCAGGTCGGCCTGGCTCGGTGGCAGGCTCCGGATCGGCGTGATCCGGGCGATCTGTTCCGTCAGCGTGACGACGGCCGCGTCCTGGGCCTGTTGCAGGATGACGTCGCGGGCCTGGACGTAGCTGGCGCCGGCGACCACCGCCGTGGTGGTCAGGCCGAGCGACGCGAAGGCGAGCAGGAGCCGGAGTCGCAGGCCGGCCGGTCGCCACAGTCGATTCACCGGGAGTCTCCCCGCGGTGGCCGGTCGGCCCGCGGATACCGGCCACGCCTGCCGAGGGTCACAGCGGGCCGAACCGGTAGCCGAAGCCGCGCACCGTCTGCACGTACACCGGAGCCGCCGAATCGTCCTCGATCTTCGCCCGCAGCCGCTGCACGCACGCGTCGACGAGGCGCGAGTCGCCGAGGTAGCCGTGCTCCCAGACCGCCTCCAGCAGTTGCTGGCGGCTCAGCACGCGACCGGGTGTGCCGGAGAGTTCGAGCAGCAGGCGCAGTTCGGTCGGGGCGAGGCCGACGCGCAACCCGTTCCGGGTGACCACCAGGGCCGCCCGGTCGATGGTCAACTCGCCGTGCCGCTCCACCGCCGGCTCCGCACCAGCGGGGCGCGGCTCGCCGCCGGTCCGCCGCAGCACCGCACGGATCCGCGCCTCCAGCACCCGGGGCTGGACCGGCTTGACCACGTAGTCGTCGGCGCCGGCCTCCAGACCCGCCACCACGTCCATGTCGTCGTTGCGGGCGGTGAGCATGATGATCGGCAGGTCGCCGGCGGATCGGATCCGCCGGCAGACCTCGAACCCGTCCATGCCGGGCAGCATGAGGTCGAGGATCACCACGTCGGCGGTGCCCGTACGCAGCCGGGCCAGGCCCTGCTCGCCGGTCGCCACGGCGTCCACCGTGTGACCGTGGCGGGTCAGCGCCAGCTGGAGGCCGTCGCGCACGGTCTGGTGGTCCTCGATCAACAGCACCCGGGACATGGCATCAACTATGGCATTCCAGCCGAAGTCGCTTTGTCGATCATGTTCGGCGGCGCCGGTCGCCGCCCCCCGGCCCGCGCGTCCGGTTCCGGTGCGGCCGAGCCGGGGCGCCCGCAACCAGGGCCGAAGTCCACCGGGACCACCAGAACCAGGACGGCGGCGACGACCAGGACGACCAGCCCACCGGCGGCCGTGATCGCGATGAACAGCCCGCCGGGGACGGCCGGGGCGAGATGCGGCAGGCCGCCCAGCAGACCGAGCAGCCCGAGCGCGGCACCGGCCGGACCGGCTGTTCCGGTCGCGGCTCGGGTACCGGGCCGGGCCGCCGCGGCGGCGGCGTCCTTCCCGGGCTGGGCCAGCGGGGCGGCGGCTCCGGTACCGGGCCGGGCCGCGGCTCCGGTACCGGGCCGGGCCGAGGTGACGGCGGCCAGGCAGAACAGCGCCGCCGCCAGCAGGACAGCGCCGACGACGTCGCTGAAGCGGTGCCAGCCCGCGATCATCGTCGCCGCTGCGACGGTGGAGACCCCGGCCGCGCCCGGCAGCGCGAACCACCAGCGGGCCCGCGCGGGGAGCACGAGCAGGAGCGCGAGCAGCAGGGCCATCGCCGCCGCGACATGCCCGCTGGGAAAGCTGTTGTGCGTCGTGGAGGTCACCACGCCGAGGTCCGGCCGGATGATCACCTGCTTGGCCAGGCCGGCGCCGAGCACCGTGACGCCGACCAGGGCCACCCCCGCCAGCCCGGCCCGTACCCGACCGGACAGCACAGCCAGCAGCAACACCGTGCCGAGCCCGAGACCCAGCACCAGCGGGTCACCGAACCAGGCCAGCACCGCCTTCGCCGGCTCGACCAGGTCGGTCGGCTGCTCGTACCCGCCGCCCCGTTCGGCCCGGGGCAGCAACCCGCCGTCGAGGCGCTGCCCCGGGGCGGTCCACACGAACGCCACGCCGGTCAGCGCGAACGCGAGCAGGTAGCCGAGCGTGGCACGGAGCAGCCGGCCGGTCGGCGGCCTTCCGGCGGGCTCCGGCCGCACCGCAGACGGGAGCGGTGTCGCGTACGGATACGGCGATGGCGGATGCACCCGGCAAGCATGGCCGTGCCGGGTCCGGAAACCGTCCGCGTCATGTCATGGTTCTGTCACAGCCGCTCGCTCTGCCGGGACCGCCGCGTACTCGTCGGTCGCCGGGGATCCCCCGTCGAGTCGCCGTCGAGGTGGCGTGGAACGCCGCCCGGCAGGCTCACGCGTAGTCGGACGCGAGGCGAGGGGTGATGCGCATGTGCGGCATCGTCGGCTGGGTGGACTTCGGGCGTGACCTGACGGGGGAGCGCGCGACACTGCGGGCGATGACGGACACCCTGACCAACCGTGGGGTGGACGACTCCGGGGTCTGGATCCGGGGGCACGCCGCTCTCGGGCACACCCGTACCGCCATCATCGACGTGGCCGGCGGCGCGCAGCCGCTCACCGTCGAGCAGGACGGCCGCGAGGTCGCCACGATCGTCTACAACGGCGAGGTCTACAACTTCAAGCAGCTGCGGACCGAGCTGCGGGCCCGGGGGCACGAGTTCCGTACCCGCAGCGACACCGAGGTGGTCCTGCGGGCGTACCTGGAGTGGGGCGTGGAGTGCGCCGCCCGGCTGGAGGGGATCTTCGCGTTCGCGATCTGGGACCTGCGCCGCCAGGAGCTGGTGCTGGTCCGGGACCGGCTCGGCGTGAAGCCGCTCTTCTACGCCCGCCGCCCGGAGGGCCTCCTGTTCGGCTCGGAGCCGAAGGCGCTGCTCGCCAACCCGCTGGTGCGGCCGCTGGTGGGGCTCGACAACCTCCAGGAGCTGTTCGCCACCGCCAAGCGGCCCGGCATGTCGGTCTTCCGCGACCTGCGCGCGGTGCTGCCCGGCACCACGCTCACGATCAGCCGGGCCGGAATGGCGCAGCGGCGGTACTGGGCGCTGGAGGCCCGGCCGCACACCGACGACCTGGACGGCACCGTCGGGCACGTCCGGGAGCTGCTGCACGACATCGTGCTGCGGGAGTTGGAGTCGGAGGTGCCGCTGTGCACCGCCCTGTCCGGCGGGATGGACTCCAGCGCCGTGTCGGCGATCGCCGCGTACTGGCGCTGGAAGCTCGACGGCGAGCGGATCCGCACCTTCGTCACCACGTTCGACGACTACGCGGCCCGGTTCCAGCCCGACGACGTCCGCTTCACCCCCGACGAGGTGTACGCCGACGAGGTCGCCCGCCACCTCGAGGCCGACCACGTCCGCATCCAGCTCAGCACCCGGGACCTGATGGACCGGGCCGCCCGCGACGCCGTCCTGTGGGCGCAGGACATGCCCACCACCCTCGGCGACATGGACACGTCGAACTACCTGACCGCGCGCCGGATCAAGGAGCACTCGACGGTCGCGCTGAGCGGTGAGGTCGCCGACGAGATCTTCGGCGGCTACAGCTGGATGTACGACCAGCAGCTCCTCGCCGCCGACATGTTCCCCTGGGTGGCCAAGGAGTACCTCCAGCCCGGCTCGCCACGCGGCCAGGGCCGCGGCCTGTTCGACCCGGGCTTCATGGCCAAGCTGGACCTGGGCACGTACTACCGGGACCAGTACCGGACGGCCCTGGCGGCGGCGCCGTACACCGGCGACGAGGACGACACCGAGCGGCTCATGCGGGGCATCACCCACGTCACCCTCACCTGGTGGCTGCCGATGCTGCTCGACCGCGACGACCGGCTGGCCATGGCCAACGCGCTCGAACTGCGGGTTCCCTACGGCGACCACCGCCTCGTCGAGTACCTCTACAACACCCCGTGGCGGCTCAAGACCTTCGACGGCCGCGAGAAGAGCCTGCTCCGCGCGGCCGCCCGCGACCTGGTGCCCCACTCGGTGCTCGACCGCGCCAAGAGCCCGTGGCCGGTCACCCAGGATCCGGCGTACGCCGAGATGCTCCGCGACGAGCTGTCGGCACTGGTGAACGACCCGTCCGCACCGTCGCTGCCGCTGCTCGACCTCGCCGCGGTCCGGGCCACCCTGGACCGGCCCTCGGAGATCGCACACCAGTGGGTGAGCCGGATGAACATCGAGATGGTGCTGCAGTTCGACGCGTGGCTGCGGCGGTACGACGTGCAGCTCGCGATCTGACCCGAGGGAGTTTCCATGGACTTTCCCGACGTGCTGCGCCGCCGCCAGATGGTGCGCAGCTACACCGACCGGCCCGTCGCCGACGACGCCCTCGACCGGATCGTGGGGGCGGTGCGGCGGGCGCCGAGCGCCGGCTTCAGCCAGGGGTACCGCCTGGTCGTCGTCACCGACCCGGGTCTGCGGCAGAAGGCCGCCGACATCGCCGAGGCCCGCTACGTGGAGCTGGGCTTCCCCCGCTGGATCGCGTCGGCCCCGGTGCACATCTACGTCGCCACCCGCGAGGCGTCCTACCACGAGCGGTACGGCGGCGAGGACGTCCGGCCCGGCTGGTCGGAGATCCCCTGGCCGGTGCCGTTCTGGTGGTTCGACTGCGGGGCGTTGTTCATGCTGCTCCAGCTCGCCGCCATCAACGAGGGCCTCGGCACCGGGTTCGTCAGCTCCGTCTACACCGACGAGCTGAGCGCGCTCGCCGACGTGGTCGACCTGCCGGGCGACGTGTCCCTGACCGGCATCATCACGATCGGCCACGAGGACCGCAGCAAGCGGATGCCGGTGCCGCCGAACGCGGCGCGCCGCAAGCCGCTCGACGACGTCGTGCGGTGGCGCCGGTGACCGCGCGTACGCCGAAGGCGGGAGGGCCGATGCGCCAGCGCGTCCTCGTTCTCGGTGGCGGCATCGCCGGCACGGCCGCCGCGATCGCGCTCGCCCGGCGCGGGCACCCGGTGACCGTGGTGGAGCGCGACCCGCCGCCGGCCGACCCGACCGCGGACCCGTTCCTGCACTGGCCGCGGCGCGGCGTGCCGCAGTTCCGGCTGCCGCACGGCTTCTCCGCCCGGGCCCGTAACCTGCTGCTGCGGCACGCCCCCGACGTCCTGGCCCGGCTGCGGGCGAGCGGCGTCGAGGAGATGAACCTGTTCAAGCGGCTCATCCCGGAGGACCGGTGGGTGCCCGCCGACGACGCGTTCACCAACGTGTGGGCGCGGCGGGCCGTCTTCGAGTTGGCGCTGCGGCTCACCGCCGAGGAGGAGCCGGGCGTCGAGTTCCGCTGCCCGGCCGTCGCGAACGGCCTGCGCTTCGACTGGACCAGCGCCGGGCCCCGGGTCGCCGCGGTACGCCTCGCCGACGGCGACGTGCTCACCGCCGACGTCGTGCTGGACTGCCTGGGCCAGCGGTCCCCGGTGTCCCGCTGGCTGGCGGCCGAGGGGATCCGGGTGCCGACCGAGGTGCAGGACTGCGAGACCGTCTACTACAGCCGCTACTTCCGCTTCACCGACACCTGCGAGCTGCCCCGGACCTCGGTGGCCACGCTGCGCGGCGAGTTCGCCGACGGGTGGTTCATCGGCTTCCCAGGCGACCACGACACGTACGCCTTCTCCTTCGAGTGTCACCCCGACAACCGCAGCGCCCGCGCGCTGCGGCACACCTCGATCTGGGAGGCGGTGGCCCGGGGGATCCCGGCGCTGGCGCCGTGGGTGGACCCGGCCAACGGCACCCCGCTCGAGGGCGTCCAGGTGATGGCGGGCAACCGCAGCCTGCGCCGGCGGTACGTGGTCGACGGCCGGCCCGTCGTCCTCGGCCTGCTCTCGGCCGGCGACTCGCTCTGCGCGAGCAATCCCGCGTACGGCTGGGGCTCGGCGATGGCGCTGACGTACGCGTTCGCCGCCGCCGGGGCGGTGGCCGTGGGCGCCGGCGACCCGGTGGCGACGGCCCTGGCGTACGACGCGGCGACCGCCCGGGAGGCCGACGCGGTCTACCGGGAGTCGGCGGCGATGGACCGCGCCCGCATCTACCGGATCACCGGCCAGCCGGTGCCGGACGAGGACAGGGCGGAGATGGCCCGCCAGGACCTCATCTCGGCGGCCCTCTCCGGCGGTGTGCTGCACGACCTCGAACTGGGCCGCGCGTTCAACCGCCGCGTCAACCTGGTCGGCCCCGCCGAGGCGGTCCTCGACGGCACCGACCTGATCCACCACGCCGAACGCCTCACCGCCTTGAGGTAAGGAAGGGCCCCTTCTTATCGCCTGCGGTAGAGGAAGGGCCCCTTGTTAACGCGCGAACGGCCCCCGAGCGCCGGAAGGCGCCGGGGGCCGTTCGCTGGGGCGTCAGTTGGGGCGCTGGTAGCGGGACGGGGGTGCCATGCCGGCGTCGATCGGCAGGTCCACCCCGGTGACGCTGCGGATCCGGCCCGAGGCGAACAGGACCACCAGCGCGGCGATCTCCTCCGGCTCGATCATCTCGCCGGTGGCCAGGCCGGCCATCTTCGGCACCATCGCCAGGAACTCGTCCGGCGTCATCCCCGCCTTCTCGGCGATGTGCGGGTTCGCCCACAGCCGCGTCTTCACCGGACCGGGGGAGATGGTGTTAACCCGTACGCCCTGGGCGGCGAACTCCGCCGACAGCGCCTTGCCGATGTTCGCGACGGCGGCCTTGGCGGCCGAATAGTGCGCCAGCCGCGGGTCGGCCATCGTGCCGTTCATCGAGCCGATGTTGACGACCGTGCCCTTGCGCTCGACGAGGCTCGGCAGCGCCGCCCGGGTCGCCCGGATCGTCGTCATGACGTTCAGCTCGAACGTCTGCCGCCACACGTCGTCGGGGATGTCCCGGAAGCCGGGGGCGAGCATGACGCCGCCGCCGACGTTGTTGACCAGGATGTCGATGCCACCGAACTCGGTGAGTGCCCGCTCCACCAGCAGCTGCGGCCCCTCCTCGGTGACCAGGTCCACGGTGAGGGTGTGCGGGGTGGCCTCCTTCAGCTCGGGGCTGACGGTCCGCGCGCCGCCGTACACGTCGGCGCCCGCGGCGGCGAGCGCCCGCACCACGGCGAGCCCGATGCCGGCGCCGGCCCCGGTGACCACCGCCTTCTTGCCGGACAGGTCGATCTGCATGCTCGGTCTCCTGTTGGTCGAAGGGCCCCGCTCGGTCGTGGGCCCCGCTCGGTCGTGGGCCCCGCTCGGTCGTGGGCCCCGCTCGGTCGTGGGTCCCGCTTGGTCGCAGGCGGCCCGCCGTCAGTGCGGGACGCGTCGCTCGGTCAGGAACTGTCCGGTCGGCCCGTCGGCGGGCAGGGTGGCCACGTCCGCGATGAACCGGGCCGGCACCTCCGGCGGGGTCGTCGTGTGCGGCATCATCCGGGTCCGGACCCGCCCGGGGTTGACCGCGTTGACCAGCACTCCCGTGCCGGCGGTCTGCCCGGCGACCAGCGTGGTGAGGCCGTTCAGGCCGCTCTTGGACAGCGAGTAGCCGGGCGCACCCGGGAAGAGGGCGCCACCGAACTCCGCCGTGGTGCCGCTGGAGACCACCACCACCCGGCCCCAGCCCCGCTCGACCATGCCCGGCACGAACGCCTGGAGCACCCGCCAGGTGCCCAGCAGGTTGACCCGCAGCGTCTCCTCGACCAGGTCGAGCGGGGCGGTGAGCGGGCCGGTGCCGCCGTCGAGCAGCACGCCGGCGTTGCAGACCAGGACGTCGACCGGTCCGACCTCGGCGGCGGCCTTCCCGACGCTGTCCGGGTCGGTCACGTCGAGCTGCTGCCCGCGTACGCCGGAACCCAGCTCGGCCGCCGTGCCGGCGGCGGCCGAGGCGTCGCGGGCGGTCACCGTGAGCGCCAGCCCGCGGGCGTGCAGTTCGGCGGCGACCGCCCGACCGATGCCCCGGTTGGCGCCGGTGACCAGAGCGTGGCGGTTCACCAGGTCACCGGGACCTCGCTGAAGCCCTCCATGAAGCCGCCGAGGGCGCGGGGGAGCCGGGCGGCCGGCACGGCCAGCCGGATGTCGGGGAACCGGCGCAGCAGGGTCTCCGTGGCGACCTGGAGCTCCATCCGGGCCAGCGCCGCACCGACGCAGTAGTGGATGCCCGCGCCGAAGGTCATGTGGTGGTTCTCCGGGCGGCGGATGTCCAGGGTGAACGGGTCGGCGAAGACCGCCTCGTCCATGTTGGCCGACTCCTCGGAGAGCAGCACGCTGGAGCCCTTCTTGAGGATCGTGCCGTCGGACAGCTCGATGTCCTCCAGCGCGTACCGCAGCGTGCCGATCGAGGAACCCATGATCTGCGTACGCAGCAGCTCCTCCACCGCCGACGGCACCAGCGAGTAGTCCGCCCGGATGTCCTTGACCAGGTCCTGCCGGTGCAGCAGCACGGCGGTGCCGGTGCCGATCTGGCTCGCCGTGGTCACGTAGCCGGCGATGAGCAGGCTCCGGGTCCAGTGGTGCAGCTCGTACTCGGACAGCCGGTTGTCGTCCTCGTCCCGAACCTTGATCAGGCTGGTGATGAGGTCGTCCTCGCCGGGGTTGGCCCGCTTGTACTCGATCAGCTCGACCAGGTACTGCCACAGCTCGCTGCGGCACCGCTCCACCTCGTCCGGCGGCAGCTTGGTGACCGACAGGAAGCCGTCGACCAGCGAGCGGAACCGGTTGCGGTCCTCCGGCGGGATGCCGAGCAGCTTGCAGATCACCAGGATCGGCAGCGGGAAGGCGAGCGCCTCGTTCAGGTCGGTGGGCTTCGGGCCGGCGGCCATAGCGTCCAGCAGCTCGTCGGTGACCTGCTGGGCGTACGGGCGGAGCAGTTCGATCCGGCGGGCGGTGAACGCCCGGGTGACCAGGCCGCGCATCCGGGTGTGGTGGGGCGGATCGCCGTCGATCTTCGGGTCGACGAACAGCTCGTTGTCGGCGGCGATGCGGGCCACGTCGGGGCGGGCGACGTTCTTGCTCAGCCGGGGGTCGGCGAAGAGGCTGCGGACGTCGGCGTAGCGGGTCACCATCACGGCGGTGTCGCCGCTGGGCAGGCGGACCTCGACGAGGGCCTGCTCCCGCAGGCCGCGCAGCGACTCCGGGACCTCCATCGGCGGGGTCCACGGGAAGGGGTAGGGAATCGGGGCCTGGGCAGTCATCTCGTGCCCTCTCTCGTTGACTCCTCGAACGGCAGCCGCCGGTCCCCGCCGTCGGAAAGGGACGCGGTGCAGGACTCGGCGAATGCCCATTCGTAACGGATGCTGATGGAGAACTGCTCGATGAGTTCGGCCCGCTGCCGGACCGTGCCGTTCCTGCCGATGTCGTCGGCCATGTCCAGGAAGGCCTGCACGGCGTACCGGTAGGACTCGCCGGGGTGGTAGGCCTCCACCCACGGCCGGTAGCGCGAGTCGGCCACGGTGTCGCGCAGCAGCCGGTCGGAGACCTCGGCGTTGAACCACACCATCGGCAGCAGCGCGCCCACCCCGCCGGCGAAGGAGTGGGCGGTCGCGGCGGTGAGGAACGCGGTGTGCGCCCGGGTCACCGGGTCGACGGGGGGGTCGCCGAGGGTGTCCGGCAGACCGGTGGTCGCGGCCAGGGCGGCGCTGTTGGCGCGCAGCCGGTCGCGCGCGTCGAGGGTGCCGGCCACCGACTGGCCGAGCAGCAGCGTGTGCGCGTCGGCGTCGGCCGCCGCCGCGCAGCGGGCCAACGCCCGGGCGTACGTCGGGAGCAGGTACCCGGTGTCCTGCGCGAGGAAGTGGGCCAGCGCCGCCGGTGGCAGTGACCCGTCCCGGATCCCCGACCAGAAGGGGTGGTCCTGCACCTTGCGCAGCACCGGATCGCGGATCTCCCGCAGTTCGTCGTGCAGCGGCATCGGCCGTCCTCAAGTCCAGGCGGGATGGTCGCGGCGGACGCTATCGGGGGCGGCTTGACCCCCGCTGGAGCAGACGCCGGTCCTGGTGGCGCTGTCCCGAGCCGCCGTCGAGCCCGGCGACGGAGAGTGACCTCCGGCACGGCCGTGCCGGTCGACGACGTCGTGAGGGGTACGCCATGGATCTCGGCCTGACGGACAAGCGGGTGCTGGTGACCGGGGCGACCCGGGGGATCGGCCGGGCCACCGCCCGGGCCTTCGCCGACGAGGGCGCCCGGGTCGCTGTCACGTACCACACCTCCGAGGCGGCCGCCGAGCAGGTGGTCAAGGAGTTGGGCGGGGAGGAGCGGGCGCTCGCGGTGCCGTACGACCTCGCCGACCCCGCCTCGGTACGGGCGGCGGTGCGCCGGGTGGAGGAGCGCTGGGGCGGGGTCGACGTGCTGGTGGCCAACGCCCAGACCTGGGTGTGGATCAACCCGGAGGACCTGCCGGCGTACGAGGACCTGCCGCTGGAGGAGTGGCTGGGGCGGTTCCGGGAGAACGTCGAGGGCCACCTGTGGACGGTGCGGGAGGTGCTCGGCGGGATGCGCCGGCGCGGATGGGGCCGGGTGGTGCTGCTCTCCTCGGTCACCGCCCTGCACGGCAACCCGGGCTCGGAGGTCTACGGCGCCGCCAAGGCGGCGCTGCACGGCTTCGTCCGGGGTCTGATGTGGACCCGGGACGGCGTGCTGGCGAACGTGGTCGCCCCGGGCGGGACGCTGACCGAGAGCCTCGACAACGTCGACCCGGAGCTGGTCGCGCAGGCCGCCCGGGACACCCCGAGCGGCCGCCTCAGCACCGCGGAGGACGTCGCCCGGCTGGTGGTCTTCCTCGGCTCGGCGGCCAACGGCAACGTCAACGGCGAGATCGTCCGGACCGCCGGCGGGCGGTGACCGGGTGCCGGCGGCCCAGGGCGCGTGGCTGGCGGGGTTGACGATTTGCTCCGTGCCGGCGGCACAGCGCGGTCAACCGCGCCGGACACCGCCATGCCGGCGGCATCGAGTCGATCAGAGGTGACGGCCCGGCGCGCGACGGGCCCGGCGGGACGGCCGGGCCCTGAGCCCGGCGGGACGGCCGGGCGGCGGCTGCGACGGAACGGGCGGGTGACGGTGCCACACCGGCGGGGCGGCCGGTCGGTGGTGGAGCCTGACCTCCGGCACCCGTCCGCGATCTCAGACGTTCGAGCCGAGCCGTGGCTCGATGAACTCGTGGTTGAGGCGTTCCCGCGCGTACAGGCGGGTCAGCCGGTGTAGCTGGTAGCGGACCACGCCCTCGTCCGCCCGCGCCTCCAGGAGGTTGCAGGCGACCAGGCGACCGAGCTGCGTCTCCACGGCGTCGGCGGCGCTGCCGAGCAGGTTGGCCGCGGTGGCCGCGGTGAAGTGCGGCGGCGGGAGCAGGCTGAGCAGGCGCAGGGCGCTGCGGTCGTGCGGCTCCAGCCGGTAGTAGGTCTCGTCGTAGTTGGTGCGGACGTCGAACTCGGCGAACCGCAGCTGGTCGAGGGCGGCCGGCCCGGACTCGATCAGGTTGGCCATCTTCCGCAGCGACCACGTCGGCGCCGCGGCGAGTCGGGCGCCGACGCAGCGCAGCGCCAGCGGCAGGTGGCCGCACCGGTCGGCGATCCGCTCGGCCTCCTCCGTCTCGGCGTCCACCCGGGACGGGCCCACCATGGCCCGCAGCAGGGCCACGGCCTCGCCGGTGGTCATCACGTCGAGCTTGGTGACCTGGACGCCGGGCAGGACCTGAAGGCCCCACCGGCTGGTCACCACGACCGCGCTTCCCGACGTCGCCGGTACGAGCGGGGCGATCTGGGAGGCGCTGGCCGCGTCGTCGAGGACCACCAGGAGCCGCCGGCCGTTGGTCCAGGTGCGGTAGAGGCTGCTCCGCTCCTCCACGGTCGGCGGGATCTGCTGCTCCGGCACGCCCAGGGCCCGCAGGAACCCGGCGAGGACGTCCAGCTGCGCGGTCGGGTTTCGGGACGAGCCCCGCAGGTCGGCGAAGAGCTGCCCGTGCGGGTACCGGGCCTTCTCAAGGTGCCCGACGTGCAGCGCCAGGGTCGTCTTGCCGACTCCGGTCAACCCGCAGATCGACACGGCGGCCGGCGCGGTGCGGTGTTCCTGCCCGGCGGCGAGGACGGCGGTGATCTGGCGTACCACCGCCTCCCGGCCGGTGAAGTCGGGGACGTCCGGTGGCAGCTGCGCGGGCACCGCCGTACGGGCGGGTGCCCGCTCGGCGGACGCCGCCGGGCGCGGCGCCGGCCGGTTCTCCGTCGGCTCGGCGTTGAGCAGGGACCGGTGCAGCCGCTGGACGGCCGGGGACGGTTCCAGCCCGAGCTCGTCGATGAGCAGTTCCCGAAGCCGCCGGTAGACCTCGAACGCCTCGTACCGCCGGCCCGACCGGTCCAGCGCGGTCATCAGGTTGGCGTGGAACCGCTCGTGCAGCGGATAGCTGCGGACCAGTTCCTTCAGTTCGCTGATCAGTTCCTCGTAGCGGCCGAGCTGCATGTCCGCCTCGATGCGCATGCCGAGCACCCGCAGCTTGTTCTCCTCGAGGCGGGTCATGTGGGCGGAGAGGATCTCGCCGGCGTTGACGCCGAGCAGGGCCGGGGCGCGCCAGAGCGCGAGGGCCTCGGTGAGCAGTTCGCTGGCGCGTTGCGCGTCGCCGCGTTCCCGTTCGAGTCGGCCCTGCTGGGCGAGCCGTTCGAAGTGACACACGTCGATTTCGTCGTCGTTGACGTCCAGCAGGTAGCCGCAGGACTGGGTGTGCAGCCGCGCCAGCCCGGACGGGTCCAGGACGTCCTTGCGCAGCTTGTAGATGTACGTCTGGAGGGTTGTCATCGCGCTGTCCGGCGGATTGTCCCCCCATAATTCGTCAACGAATTCGCTGACCTGCACGACTTGGTTACGGCGCACCAGAAGAAAAGCCAAGACCTGGCGAACCTTCGGTGCGGTCGGGGTGATATCCCGGTCCTCGTGAGTAACGGACAGTGGGCCAAGAATGCGGAACACCATTAAGCTCCCCCAGGAAATGGTGCGGCGTTAACGCTCGTCCGAAAGGCGGGACATCTTGGGCAATTGTGGTGGTGAATCAACCCCCAGACATCTTGTCCGGCCGATCGGCGGCATGATCGACATGCTCCGTGGCGCAACTGCTACAGACTGTAAGTTGCGACCCCTGCACGGTCAAGGTTTCGCGGGTCAACTGTCTGACGTTTCCCGCGGGTAGGTTCCGTGCTAATCGCGCGGGTGTGCAAGAGTCGACTAACTGTCAACCGAGGCCGGTGGAGACCGGATGAGGTGGCACATAAACAGTGGTTCCACCGGCACTCTGGACAAAAACCGTCATCGATGCTGTCCCTTTTGCGCCGCCTGACGGAAATCGCGCCGAGCCCACCATTTTCCGCCCCTGCCGGCGTCCGGCGGCTGTCGAGTACGCCTCGAGGACGGCCCCGCCGGCGCGGGCGTACCGAGCCCGGCTTCAGCCGCCCCCCAGCGGGTCGGGGTGTCCTGTGCAGGCGGCCCCGGGCGGGGGCGCCGCCACGCCGTGGCGTACGAGGGAGGGGTGGCCCGCATGTCCGACCAGGTGGCACGGCCGACGTCCGACGAGGCCGGGCCGGAGGGCGCCGCACCGGCCGGTCCGCACCGGGTTCGGGTCCTGGTCTACGCCGCCGCCCCCTCGGGTGAGCCGGACGCGGTGGCGGCCGCGTACCACCGCATCAGCCGCGATCTGGCCGGAACCCCCGGCCTGCTGCGCAACGAGCTGCTCCGCGCCGCCGACGACGACCGCGCGTTCGTCGTGATGAGCGAGTGGACCAGCCTGGACGCCTTCCGCTCCTGGGAGGCCGGGGCGACCCACCGGGACACCACCGCGCCGCTGCGCGACTACCAGCGCGTACCCGGTCCCCGGCCGTTCGGCGTCTACGAGGTCACCGCCACCTACTGAGGCGGGCCCTCACGTACTGATCCGGTGGGCGGGCGGGACCGCCCACCGGATCGTCGCCTGGCCCGCCGGGCCGCGCCGCGTCACCCGGCCCGGCCGAGCACCGTCCGCAGGGCCTCCCGCAGCGCGGCGGCGGGATCGACCACCGCGTCCCCGCAGCACCAGGCCACGTGGCCGTCCGGGCGCAGCAGCGTCGCCCCGGCCGCGTCGTACCGGGCCGCGAAGACGCCCTCGACGTCGACGAGGTCCGCGCCGGCCGCGGCCGACCCGATCCGGTACGCCCGCAGCGGCACCGACAGCTCCCGGGCCACCAGCGACCCCACCCCGTCCCAGCGGACCGCCGCGCTCCCGGTCAGCAGCACGAACGCGTCGTGGCACAGGTCGTGCACCGAGATGCGCCGCCCGCCGCGGTCCAGCCACAGGTGCGGCGCCCGCAGGCCCGGCTCGGCACGCGTGGCCAACTCCCGCCCGTACACCGTGTCGTGCGCCGCACCGACCGTCGCCGTGGACCGGTACCGCTGCCCGAGCGTGCAGAGCACGTCGTCGACGTCCTCGGTCCCCGGGTCCTCGCCGAAGCGGGCCCGCTGCCGCGCGACGGTGATGTCGGCCAGGGCGAGGGCCACCGGTCGGCGCTCCGCCTCGTACGTGTCGAGCAGGCCCTCGCCGGCCCACCCGCCGAGCACACCGGCGAGCTTCCAGGCCAGGTTGTGGGCGTCCTGGACGGCCGCGTTGGCGCCCATCGCGCCGGCCGGCGGCCAGACGTGCGCGGTGTCGCCCACGAGGAACACCCGCCCGGACCGGAACCGGTCGGCGACCCCGACCGCCTCCTCCCAGGCGGCGACGTCGAGCACCGCCACCGGCCGGTCGGTCCCGAGGAACGACCGGGCCAGCTCCCGGCAGCGGTCCGGGGTGAACGACTCCACCGGGGTACGAGCCGGGTCGAAGCTCACGCTCATCGCCCACTGGTCCGGGACCGACGTGGTCAGGAACGACCCCAGCCCGAGTTCGTCGTTCACCACGATCCAGAACATCGCCCGCTGGCGGACGATCCCGGTGAGGTCGGCCCGGACCAGGAACGTCACCCAGTGCTGCGTGACACCCGGCCCGGCGCGGTCGATCCCGACCGCCTCCCGGGTCCGCCCACGGAAGCCGTCCGCGGCCACCAGGTAGCGGGACCGGACGGTACGGCGGTCGCCGCTCGCGACGTCCTCGATCACCGCTGTCACGCCGTCGTCGTCGGCGTCCACCGACACGCAGCGGGTGCCGAAGCGGATGTCCGCTCCGCGCTCGCGGGCCGCGTCGACCAGGATCGGCTCGACGCTGCGCTGGTCGGCCATCACGAACTCGGCCGGGGTCAGCTCGGGCAGCGGCTTGCGCGTGTCGTCGGCCAGCAGCCAGGTCCACTCCCCGCTGAGGGTCTCGCAGCGGACCACGCCCGCCTCGTCGTCGAACGGCCGGCCGGCCCGCCGGATCAGGTCCTCGACGCCGAGCGGCCGGTAGAGCTCCATCGTCCGCTGGTTGATCCCCCGCGCGCGGCCCTGGATCGAGATGCCGGGGTGCCGGTCCACCAGCACCGAGGCCACCCCGTGGTGGGCGAGGAACAGCGCCGACGCGAGGCCGGCGTAGCCACCCCCGACCACCAGGACGGGGATCGTCTCGTCGTACGTGTCGGCGGGCTCCCGACCCACCGCCCGGTCGCTCGGCATCCGCGTCCTCCCTCTCCGGTGGCCGCGTGCCGCCGGTGCGGCCGCGTCCGCACAGCAGGATCACGGCCGGTCCTCGAGAGCCGGTGGACGTCCGCCCCGGTGACCGGGCCCCGGTTCAGCCCGCGTCCAACACGCCTTGAGGCTCCGGAGTCACGCTTCCGGTGTGACCGTCTCCACACTGCCCTCATCCGCGCCGGAGTGGGTCAGCTGCGGCACCTGCCGGGGCCTGACCTACGGCCCGCGCTTCGACCGGGACCTGCGGGTGTGTCCCGGCTGTGGCCACCACAGCCGACTCACCGCCGGTCAACGCATCGAGCAGCTGCTGGACCCGGGATCCGTCCGGCCGCTGGAACCACCGGCGGTGCGCGAGGACCCGCTCGGCTTCGTGGACTCCCACCCGTACCCGGACCGGCTGCACGCCGCGCGCCGCGCCACCGGCCACGCGGAGGCGGTCACCTGCGTGACCGGGACCCTGCTGGGCCACCCGCTGGTCGCCGCCGTGATGGACTTCCGCTTCCTCGGCGGCAGCCTCGGCGTCGGGGTCGGCGCGGCCATCACCGCCGCCGCCGAGACCGCCCGCGACACCCGCCGCCCGCTGCTGCTGGTCACCGCCTCCGGCGGGGCGCGCATGCAGGAGGGCGCGCTCGCCCTCATGCAGATGGCCAAGACCAGCCAGGCGATGGCCGAGCTCGACGAGGCGGGCATCCTCACGATCTGCCTGGTCACCGACCCCACGTACGGCGGCGTGGCGGCGTCGTTCGCGACGCTCGGCGACGTCGTCATCGCCGAGCCCGGCGCCCGCATCGGCTTCGCCGGCCGGCGGGTGATCGAGCAGACGATCGGCCACGAGCTCCCGGAGGGCTTCCAGACCGCCGAGTTCCTGCTGGCCCGTGGCCTGCTCGACGCGGTGGTGGCGCGCTCGGCGCTGCGTCCGACCCTCGCCCGGCTGCTGGCCGCCGCCGCGCCGGGCACCCCGCCGGCCGCGGCCCCGACCCGGGTACGCCTCGTCCGCGACCCCGCCGAGCTGCCCGTCCGCGAGGCCGCCGACGTGGTGGCCGCGGCGCGGCACCCGCAGCGCCCCACCACCCTCGACTACATCGCCCAGGTCTTCGACGACTTCCTGGAACTGCGCGGCGACCGGAGTGCGGGCGACTGCCCGGCGATCGTCGGCGGGATCGGGCGGCTCGACGGCCGGCCGGTGGTCGTGATCGGCAGCCAGAAGGGCCGGGACACCGCCGAACGCATCCAGCGCAACTTCGGCATGGCGCTGCCGGAGGGCTACCGCAAGGCGGCCCGCCTCATGCGGCTCGCCACCAAGCTGGGCCTGCCGGTCGTCACCCTGGTGGACACCCCGGGCGCCCATCCCGGTGTGGACGCCGAGGAGCGCGGGCAGGCGTGGGCCATCGCCGAGACGATCCGGCTGATGTCGGGGCTGCCGGTGCCGGTCGTCGCGGTGGTGACCGGCGAGGGCGGCAGCGGCGGCGCGCTGGCCCTCGCGGTCGCCGACCGCGTCCTCGCCTGCGCCGGGGCCATGTACTCGGTGATCAGCCCGGAGGGGTGCGCCGCGATCCTCTGGAAGGATCCGGCCGCCGCGCCCCGGGCCGCGGCGGCGTTGCAGATCAGCTCCCGGGACCTGCTGCGTCACGGCATCGTCGACGCGGTGGTGCCCGAGCCGCCCGGCGGCGCGCACGAGGATCCGGTCACCGCGGCGGACTCGCTGCGTGCCGCGCTGATCGAGTCCCTTCAGGAGATCGCCGCCGTCGCGGCGACGGATCTGGTGGCCCGCCGCCGGCGACGGTTCCGGCGGTTCGGCACCGAGGAGTCGAGGTGGCAATGACCAACGAGGTGACCGACACGACCGCGCACGGCATCGACGAGCTGTGCCGGCAGGCGACCCAGCTGGCCCGGGCCGCCCCGGCGCCGTTGCGCAGCGTCCGGGTGCAGGCCGGCGAGCTGCTGGTGGCGCTGGAGTGGCCGGACACGCCGGCCGGCGCGCCGGTCGTGGTGGCGGCGCCGGCCGCCGCCGGCGACCCGGGGGAGGCGCCCCCGGCGGATGGCACGTTCACCATCGCGGCGCCGCTGGTGGGCACCTTCTACCGGGCCCCCGGGCCCGGGGCGCCACCGTTCGTCGAGGTGGGCCAGGACGTGGCGGCGGGTCAGCAGGTGGCGATCGTCGAGGCCATGAAGCTCATGAACCCGGTGGAGGCCGACCGGCCCGGCCGAGTGGTCGAGGTCCGCGTGGCCGACGGCACCCCGGTCGAGTACGGCGAGGTGCTCTTCGTACTGGCGCCGCCCCCGGAGGCGGATGCGCCGTGACGCGGACCAGGAGGTAGGACACGTGTTCTCCACCGTGCTGATCGCGAACCGGGGCGAGATCGCCCTTCGGGTCGCCCGGACCTGCCGGGAGATGGGCATCCGCACCGTAGCGGTCTGCTCCGACAGCGACCGCGACTCGGCCATCGCCCGGTACGCCGACAGGTGCGTCCGGATCGGCCCGTCGGCGGCCCGGCTCAGCTACCTGAACCCCGCCGCCATCGTCACCGCCGCGCTCCAGAGCGGTGCCGAGGCGGTACACCCCGGCTACGGGTTCCTCTCCGAGGACCCGGACTTCGCGGAGATCTGCGAGGCGAACGGGCTCACGTTCGTCGGCCCGCCGGCCGCGCTGCTGCGCCGCCTCGGGGACAAGGCGCAGGCCCGTGAGATCGCCCGGGCGGCCGGCCTGCCGGTGCTGCCCGGCAGTTCCCGTTCGCCCGCCTCGCTGGAGGAGGCGCGGGAGGTCGCCGCGCTCATCGGGTACCCGGTCATCATCAAGGCGACGGCGGGCGGCGGCGGCCGGGGGATGACCGTGGTCCGTGACCCGCGCGAGTTCGGTCGATCCTGGGCCCGGCTGCGGGCGGTCGCCCAGGCGACCTTCAACGACCCCCGCCTCTACCTGGAGAAGTTCCTGGAGAACGCCCGGCACGTCGAGGTGCAGGTGCTGGGCGACGGCAACGGCGACGTCATCCACCTCGGGGAGCGCGACTGTTCGGTGCAGCGGCGCCGCCAGAAGCTGATCGAGGAGACACCGGCGCCGGGCCTGCCCGGCGAGCTGGCCGACCGGATCCGCGCCGCGGCGGTGCACGCCGCCCGCGAGGTGCGCTACGCCGGCGCCGGCACGTACGAGTTCCTCGTCGGCGACGACGGCGACTTCGTCTTCATGGAGGTCAACTGCCGGATCCAGGTCGAGCACCCGGTCACCGAGCAGGTGACCGGCATCGACCTGGTCCGCGAGCAGCTGCGGGTGGCCGCCGGGTACGGGCTGTCGGTCACCCAGGAGGACGTGCAGCCGCGGGGGGTGGCCATCGAGGTGCGGGTCAACGCCGAGGACCCGGAGCGGGGCTTCCTGCCCACGCCGGGGGTGCTCGACGAGTTCCTGCCGCCGAGCGGGCCGTTCGTCCGGGTGGACACCCACGGCTTCCCGGGCTTCCGGGTCACCGCCGACTACGACCCGCTGCTCGCCAAGGTGACCGTGTGGGCGCCGGACCGGCGCCAGGCGATCGAGCGGGTCGACCGGGCGCTGGCCGAGTTCCGGGTGACCGGTCGCGGGGTGCACACCACTCGCGACTTCCTCCGCCGGGTGGTGGCGAACCCGGTCTTCCGGGCCGCGAAGCACACCACCGGCCTGGTCGACGAGCTGGCCGTCGAGGACGCCGAGCGGCTGCGCCTCGCCGGCTGACGACGAGAGCGAAGGCCCCGTCCGTGGTGGACGGGGCCTTCGTCGTACGCGGCCGGACCTTCGTCGTACGCGCGGACGCGGCGGCCCGGAACCGTCCGGTCCGCCGCGTCCGTCGGTGCGGTCAGTTCGGCTGTGGCGGGACGTACTCCTCGCGGGAGAGCTGCGAGATGCACCGCATGGTGGCGTTGCGGAAGTACGTCTGGAAGCCCTCGGTGGTCTTCGTGTCCCGCTGCTCGGCGAGGTACGGGGCGAGCTTGCTCTCCAGCGAGTGCACACCCTGCTGCTTCGCCATGTGCCGGCCGATGGCGGCGAAGTCGCCCCGGTAGTGGATGACCCGCACCATCAGGTCGTCCCGGATGAACACCGCGGTGCCGAGCAGTTCGCCCACCTCGGTGCCGTCCTCGTCGCGCAGCACCGGCGAGTCCACCCGCCGGAAGTTCGCGAAGATCTCCGCGATCTCGTCCTCGTGACCGGGCCTGACCCGGTAGGTGATGGCGGCGTACGGCATCAGATTCCTCCGTCCACGTGCAGGATGCTCCCGCTGACGTAGCGGGACTGGTCACCGACGAGGAAGAGCACCGGCCCCGCCACCTCGTCGGGTTCGCCCAGCCGGCGCAGCGCGGTCATCCCCTTGATCAGCTCGGCGACCGGTGGCGGTGGCCCGCCGCCGGGTTCGGTGACGATCACACCCGGGGCCACCGTGTTCACCCGGACGCCCCGGTCGCCGACCTCCCGGGCCACCGAGCGGGTCAGCCCGACCAGCGCCGACTTCGACGCCGCGTAGTGGGCGCTGTGCGGCCGTCCGCGCAGCGCGGCCGACGCGCCGACGAGGACGACCGAACCGCCGTCGACGATCAGCGGCAGCGCCGCCTTCGTCACCAGGAACGCGGCGGTCAGGTTGATGTCGACCACCCGTGCCCACTCCTCGGGCGTCAGCTCCTCCAGGGACGCCCGCCCGTCGACCCCGGCGTTGTTCACCACGGCGTCCAGGCCGCCGAGCGTCTCCCGGCAGACCTCCACCAGGCGGGTGACGTCCTGCTCGTCGGTGACGTCCGCCTGGACGACCCGGTGGCCGGCGCCCTCCTTCTCCAGCTCCCGGGCGAACTCCTCGGCGTGCTCGCGGTCGTGGCCGTAGCACACCACCAGGCGGGCGCCGGCCCGGGCGGCGGCCAGCGCGGTGGTGCGGCCGATGCCGCGCGTACCACCGGTGATCAGGATCCGTTTCGCGGCGAGCGAACCCACGTCGGTGCCTCCCTTCGTCGTGCCGTGGTGGGGACGGCCCGGCTCACCGGGCCGCCGCCGCGCCGGTCATCCCGTACACGACGCGCATGGTCGTCATCGACCCTCCGGACCGGTACGGGTGCAGCTTGGTGCGGTGCTGCACGTGCGCCTCGCTGTGCTCGAACTCGCGGAAGCGCGGCTCGTCGACCCAGTCGCTGACCACGTAGTAGACCGATTCCTCCTCGGCGCTGCGGGACAGCCAGTGCCCGAGGTTCGCCGGGTGCTGGACGATGGTGCTGCCGACCTTGTGCCAGGTCTGCTCGAACTCCCGCTCCATGCCGGGGTGGATCTGCATCCGCAGCATGACGCGGAAGACCTCCGACCGGTCCTCGTCGGCGGCCATCAGATCCCCCCGTCGACGTTGATGGTCTCGCCGTTGACGAAGCTCGCGCTGTCGCTGGCGAGGAACCGGACCACGGAGGCGATCTCGTCGGCCTCGCCGAGGCGGCCGAGCGGGATCAGGTTCCGGTAGCGCTCCAGCACCGCCGGCGGCGTCTCGGCCTCGGTCTGCACCGGGCCGGGGGCCACCACGTTGACCCGGACGCCCTGGGGACCCAACTCCTTGGCGAGCGAGCGGGTGAGCCCGATCAGGCCGGACTTGGCGGCGGTGTAGTGGGCGCGCAGCGGGATGCCGACGGTCGCCACCCGGGAGCCGACGTTGACCACCGACGCGCCCGCGCCGAGCAGCGGCAGCGCCGCCTGGATCACCCGGGCGGCGGCGGTCAGGTTGCTGTCGACGACCGACCGGAACTCGTCCAGGGGGAGCTTGGCGAACGGCACGTGGCTGATCACGCCCGCGTTGTTGACCACCGCGTCGAGGCGCCCGAACCGCAGCCGGGCCTCCTCGATCAGCGCGGCGACGTCCTCGGCCTTGGTGACGTCGGCCCGGACCACGTGGTGGGTACCGGGGGTGGCCTTGAGTTCCTCGACGAGGCTGCCGACCGCCTCGCTCTCCGTCCGGTAGCAGGTCACGACGTCGGCTCCGGCGCGGGCGAAGGACAGTACGATCGCCCGCCCGATGCCCCGGCTGCCGCCGGTCACCAGCACTTTCTTCCCGGCAACGTCCACGGTGTCTCCTTCCCAGGGTTTCAGGGGCTCGCCGTGGCGCCGAGCAGCACCGCCACGGCGCTCACGTTCACGACGAACGCCAGCACGGCCAGCGCCGTGCGCAGCAGGTTCCAGTTCCGCCAGCGGACCCGCGGGTCCGCCCGCGCCCAGTCGGCGGGCGGGCGTTGCGGGTCGAGCGACATGACGTACCGGTTGATCGGCACGTTCTTCACGACCGAGATCGCCATGACCACCACCAGCAGGGCGCCGGCGGTGCCGAACAGCGCCCGGCCGGTGGGGTCGTCGACGGTGGCGACGAGCACCAGGTCCAGGACGCAGGCCGCCGCGTTCAGCGCCGGCATGAGCGGGTCGTACCGCTTCCAGAGGAACTGCACGGTCCCGACGTACGTCTGGTACGGCACGGCCAGCGTCATCGGTGCCAGGCCGATGACGGTGGAGACCATGACCCCCACCGCCACGCCGTTGGCCACCAGGGCGACGGCCACCAGCAGGGGTGTCACGTCGACCCACCGGATCCGGGGCCGACCGGCCGTACGGTCACCGTCACGGCACCACCACGTGCCGGTTGACGTAGTCGACGAGGCGGGCCGGGGTGGTCAGCTCCGTCACGTCGTCCTCGCGGACCTTCACGCCGTACTCCTGCTCGATGCGGGCGGTCAGCTCCAGCACCGCGAGCGAGTCGTACCCCAGGTCCTGGAACTCCAGGTCCCCGACGTCGCCGTCGAGGTCGATCGACTCGTCGACGCCGGCGCTCTCGCGCAGCAGACGCCGTACGTCATCGAGATTGATCTTCGTCACCACTGACCCCTTCCGTGCCCGGCCGGCCCGGTCCGGGCCGGCTCCAAGGTTTGCGGCTGGACGTCGAGACTCCGTGGAGGCCCGCTGGGGCCGCCCGTCACTGCTGGCCCGCGGGGCGGGCGGCGCGCGGCGCCGGCACCGGCGCGGCCGGGCGCGGCGCGTCGTCCACGAACGGCGCGTTCAGCCGGCGGCGGAAGGCCACGAACAGGGCGCCGATCGCGAGCGCGACCACGGCGAGCGAGAGGTAGTACACCGGCCCGGAGAGCACGTCGATCAGCGCGCCCACCTGGGCGCTCAGGCCGCCACCCAGCGCGGCGAAGAGCCAGTAGACCCCGATCGCCTGGCCCAGGAAGGCCCGCGGGACGAGGTCGGCGATGGCGCTGATGCTGACCGCCGCCACCACGATCTCGCCCAGGGCGTGCAGCAGGTAGACCGAGAGCAGCCAGAGCGGCGAGACCCGGTCCCCGCCGGCCGCGAGCGCCGACGCCGCGGTCATCACCAGGAAGCTGACCCCGGCGAGCAGGAGACCGAAGGCGAACTTGTCGGGTACGGCGACCCGCGCGCCGAGCCGGGTCAGCTGCCAGGCGATCAGCGGCGCGAGCAGCAGCATGAACAGCGGGGTGGCGCCCTGCAACCAGCTCGCCGGGAAGGTGAAGCCGAGGACGGTGCGGTCGGTGGAGTCCTTGGCGAACAGGGTCAGCACCGAGCCGTCCTGCCCGGCCAGCAGCCAGAAGATGGTGGCGGCCAGCATCAGCCGCAGCATCACCGACAGGCGCCACCGGTCGTTCCCGGTCAGCTCCGGGTTGCGGCGCAGCCGCCGGTACGCGCCCCACGGCGCGGCGATGAGCAGCAGGCCGACGATCCCGAGCGCGGCCTGCGGCGGGACCACGCCGGCGCTCAGGCCGACGACCAGCAGCAGCACGAGCACGCCGACGACCGGGAGCACGCGGTGCAGCAGGGTCCGGCGTTCGGCCGGGGACAGCGGGCGGGACCGCTGGGCGCCCGCCGCGCCGAGGGCGCGTCGTCCGGCGGCCGTGGTGAGCACGCCGACCGCGACGACGACGCCGATCGTGGCGAAGGCGAGCCGCCAGCTCACCCGCTCGCCGATCCCGCCGACGACCAGCGGTGCCAGCAGGCCGATCGCCTGGATGCCGACGAAGAACGCGGCCAGCGTGGCCTCGCGCCGCCCCGGGGTGCCGGCGAGCATGTTGACCAGCGCCTGGTGGTTGGGCTTGAACAGTCCGAAGCCGGCGGAGATGAACAGCAGGCCGAACAGGGTCAGCGGGGACGGCGGCAGCGCGAGGGTGAAGCAGCCGAGGGAGATCAGGGCGAGCCCGGCCACCATCGCGCGCTGCTGGCCCAGCACCCGGTCGGCGAGCCAGCCACCGGGCAGCGCGAACATGAACGTGATGCCGATGAAGGCGCCGAACAGGGCGGCGCCGCTGCCCGCGCTCAGGCCCAGCCCGCCCTGGTCGGTCGGGGCGACCGCGTACAGCACCAGGACGGCCTGCATGCCGTAGAAGCCGAACCGCTCCCACAGCTCGGCCACGAACAGGCTGCGGAACCATCCGCTGGTGAACAGTCGGTCGGTCGGGTCGGTGCGGGGCGGCGCGACGGCCGCCGCGGCGGGGGACCTGGTCGTGTCCACCATGGGAGGTCACCTCCGGCTCGGGCGAATGGGGCCTGGGGCCTGCGTCGAAGGTCCGGCGCGGTGGGCCGGTCACTTCGGGTCCGGCCGTAGCGTCGGGCAGCCGTGTCGCGCCCGGATCGAGCGTCGCTGGACCCGGGCTCGCGTTTCGTCCGCGCGGACCGGGCACCGGTCGAGCGGTCGTGCGTCGTGCGGACGGGGGTCGAGCCGCCGTCCGTCGGCCGGCCCCAGACTGTCGATCACTGTCCGCATCCCGACGACCGCGATTGGTTGACATCGAATGGTCGATCCTGGATAGTCGATATCGACCTTTAGGAGTGCTCAGTGGAGCGACGTCGTCGCGTGCCGAACCCGTTGGCGCTGGCCGTTCTCGCCTGGCTGCTCCTGGAGCCGATGCACCCCTACGAGCTGGGGCGCCGGCTCCAGCAGAGCGGCAAGGACCGACACATCAAGTTCACCCGGAGCTCGCTCTACATGGTGGTCGAGCAGCTCACCAGGGCGGGCTTCATCGTCGAGCGGGAGACGGTGCGCGACGGCCAGCGGCCGGAGCGCACGGTCTACGAGATCACCGACGAGGGTCGTCACGAGTTCCACGACTGGCTGCGCGCACTGCTGGCGCAGCCGCGGGAGGAGTACCCGCACTTCGCCGTCGCGCTGTCGCTGCTGAGTCTGCTCCCGCCCGACGACGTCGTCGAGGTGCTGCGGAAGCGGCTAACGGCGCTGACCGTCAAGATCGACGAGAGCCGGGCGGCCACCGAGGACGCTCTCACCCGGGGCGTCGAGTGGTACTTCCTGGTCGAGGAGCGGTACGCACTGGCGCTGATGGAAGCGGAGAGCGCGTTCGTCACGGAGTTGATCCAGTCGCTCACCGCGCCGGGCTACGTGAAGTCCTGGCAGGAGGCCATGGGCGGTCGGGCATGACGGCCGCGCCGGGTGTGCGGGTGCCGGCCGCATCCCGCCCCGACATCTCTTTGACGTCATGCAGACGTCAAAATTTGCTTGACTGACGTCACTGCTGATGTCATCGTGAAGTCACGCACCGGAACCAGTCGTTCAAAGCGCCGGGTTACCTGAAGTCCTGGCCGGAGACCATGGGGAGTCGTACATGACAGCCGCGAAGAGGGCGCTGGTCATCGGGGGCGGCGTCGCCGGCCCGGTGGCCGCGATGGCGCTGCGCAAGGCCGGCATCGAGGCAACGGTCTACGAGGCCTACCCTTCGGTGGCCGACGGCATCGGTGTCACGCTGACGCTCGCCCCCAACGGAGTGGAGGCGATGCGCCTGGTCGGCGCCGACGACGCCGTCCGGTCCATCGGCCTCCCGATGAACCGCACGGTGGTCAGCGACGGCTACGGGGTGCGCATCGGCGAGTTCCCGCACGTCTCGGTCCAGCCGACCACGCTCGGTCTGTGGCGGGACGAGCTCTCCCGGGTGCTGCACGACCGGGCGGAGGCCCAGGGCGTGCGCATCGAGTACGGCAAGCGCCTGGTCGACGCCCAGGAGACCGCGGACGGGGTCGTGGCCCACTTCGAGGACGGCACCACCGCCACCGGCGACGTGCTGGTCGGCTGCGACGGGGTGCGCTCCCGGGTGCGTACGCTGATCGACCCGAACGCGCCGCGCCCCGAGGTGATGCCGCTGCTCAACTTCGGCGCCGCCGCCGACTACGCGGTGCCGGACGCCGACCCGGACTCGATGTACTTCGTCTTCGGCAAGAAGGCGTTCTTCGGGTACTGGGTGCAGCCCGACGGCCGGACGGCCTGGTTCGCCAACGTGCCGGACAAGCGCCCGATGACGTACGCAAAGGCCAACGAGATCGCGGCGTCGCAGTGGCTGCGCGAGTTGCGTGCCACCTTCGCCGACGACGTGCCGGCCCGGCAGGTGGTCGAGCACACCAGCCCGGAGGCCCTGGTCTCGATCGGGTCGATCGAGAGCATGCCGTCGGTCCCGCACTGGTACCGGGGCCGCATGGTGCTGGTCGGTGACGCGGTGCACGCGCCGTCGCCGAGTTCCGGTCAGGGTGCCTCGATGGCCACCGAGAGCGCTGTCCAGGTGGCCCGCTGCCTGCGGGACTTCGACGACCTGCCGAGCGCCTTCGCCGCGTACGAGAAGCTGCGCCGCGAGCGGGTCGAGAAGATCATCCTGCGCGGCAAGCGCACCACGAACAGCAAGACGGTGGGCTCGTTCGCCAAGACCATGATGCGGATCATGATGCCGCTCGCGCTGAAGACCTTCCTCAACCCGGAGAAGACCCTCGGCCCCGAGCAGCGTTACCGCATCGACTGGGACGCCCCGGTGACGTCCGAGGTGCAGGTGCCCGTCCGGGCCTGAGCACGGCGGGGCGGCGGGGCGGTCGGTGGGCACCGGCCGCCCCGCCGATGTCCGGCCTGACGTCATTATGACGTCAGAATTCCTTGACTGACGTCGTCAATGACGTCATCATGGTGTCATGAACCTCGCACCGTACCTCGCCGACCTCGACGCCGCTCTCGCCCGCACGGGGGCCGCCGGGGACGACGAGACCCGCCGCACCGCCGCACTGCTGGCCGCCGCGCTCGAACCCGCGGCCCGGCTGGCGCTGCTCACCGCCCTGTCCGACCTCGCCGCCGAGGTCACCGACCGGCTGGCGGGGCCGGTCGTGGAGGTCCGGCTCGACGGCCGCGACGTCGCCGTCGTCGTCACCGACCTCCCGGAACCTGACGAGTCCGCCCCCGAGCCGGCGGCGCTGGAGGTGTCGGGGGAGACCAGCCGGGTCACCCTGCGGCTGCCGGAGGAGCTGAAGATCCGGGCGGAGGAGGCCGCCGGCGCGCAGGGCGTCTCGCTCAACACCTGGCTCGTCCGGTCCGTGCAGGAGTCGCTGGAGCGGCGTGGCCGCCGCTCCGGCCTCGTCCGCAGCCGGATCAGCGGCTGGGTCGTCGGCTGACCCGCACGACCACCGTCCCACCGACCACGCGCCGCATCGCCGCCCAGACGAAGGAAAGGGTCCGCCATGGCCGACATCGACTCCACCGTCCGCATCGAATCGTTCAACTGCCCCGGGCCGGCCGACATCCAGGTCCACCTCGGCACCGGCGAGGTCCTGGTGGAGCTGATGGACACCGACGCCGTCACCGTCGCGGTGTCGCCGGCGTCCGGTGACACGCCGGCCGACGCGATCGCCGACGTGCTGCGTGGCACGACGGTCCACTTCACCCGCGGCCGGCTGGTCGTGCAGCCGCCCCGCCGGCGCCTGCGGCCGGTGCCGGTACGGGTCGTCGTCCGGGCCCGGCCGGGCTCGAAGATCCAGCTGACCGGCAGCGACGCCCAGTTCACCGTCAGCGGCCGGGCCGGTTCGCTCGAACTCCAGGCCAGCGGCGGCGGCCTCACCGCCGACCGGGTCGACGGCAAATGCAAGATCCGGAACGGGGACGGGTCGCTGCGGCTCGCCGAGAGCGGTGGCCAGCTCGACGCCCGCATCGGGCAGGGGCATGTCGAGATCGGCCACATCAGCGGCGGCGGCGCCCGGCTCACCACCGGCAGCGGCACCGTGAGCATCGGAACCGTCGAGGCCGACCTGTCCCTCACCACCGGGGCCAACCGCGTCGCCATCGCCGAGGCGGTCGCCGGCCGGATCCAGGTCCGCACCGGGCCGGGCTCCATCCGGGTGGGTGTCCGCCCGGGCGTCACCGCCCGCGTCGACCTGTCCAGCCGCAGCGGTACGACCCGCAGCGACCTGCCGGTCAGCCAGACCGCGAGCGGCAGCTCGGCCCTGCGGATCGAGGCGGCCAGCACCAGCGGCGATGTTCTCGTGACCACCGCATCCTGACCGCACCCGGGCACCCGGGCACCCGGGCACCCGGCCACCGTCGCGGGTGGCCGGGTGCCCGGGTGGCAGGGGGTCTGGCTCAGAGCGGCGGGGCGATGTCGCGCCGCTCCTCCACCCGCCGGTACTCGACCGGCTCCTCGCTGGTGCTGACGACCGTCCGCCGGCGGCGGCCCCACACGAGCGTCGTCATGATCAGGCCGAGCACGCCGGCGGCCATCAGGATCCAGCCGACCACGTCGAGGTCGATGCCGGCCAGCGTGGCGTCCAGGGCGAAGGTGAGGATCGCGCCGAGCGCGAGCAGGAAGATGCTGGTGCCGATACCCACGACAGCCTCCTTCTTCGGGATGTGGTGCGCTGTCGACCGTGCTCTGTACCCGGAGCGCGACCTGCGCAACCACACCCGGAGCGGGGTGGCCGTCGGGCGATCTTGGCCATCGGGTAGAGTGAACCCCGTTGCCGGGGTGATCCGGCGACACGCGGACGTAGCGCAGCTGGTAGCGCATCACCTTGCCAAGGTGAGGGTCGCGGGTTCGAATCCCGTCGTCCGCTCGCGAACCGCCCGCCCGCTGAACCGGGTCGGGATGGGCGCCACGGGCGATTGGCGCAGTGGGAGCGCGCTTCCTTGACACGGAAGAGGTCACTGGTTCAAACCCAGTATCGCCCACCATAGGTAGCCTCGGGGTTATTGCACGGGGTGACCCCACCTCGAGCCGGGCATCTGCCCGGTTGTCATCGCGATCGATCCGCACCAGGCGTCCTGGACGCCGCAGCGGTCGACGCTCGGCTCCAGCCGCTGGCGTCACCGGTCCCGCACCGATATGGACCGTCAGTCGCGGTGCCCGGTCGATCCGGCGCTGTCACCAGGATCCCGGGGGAGTCTGGTGCGTTCGCCCGCCGGCTCAATTCGCTGGCCTATACGATGGCGTCAATCATCCGTTTCCTCATGTTTGTCCATATGCGGGCCCTCTCGTGCCGTGTCCGGACCGAACCGAGCTTGTGCCCCCGGGTTCCACCAGGATCGGAACAGCCTTAGGTGGTGTGGAGGTGAAACGACGACTGGCGCTGGCTCTGGCGGCGACGCTCGTCCCCGGAGCGGGTGGATGCGCCACCGTGCCACCCACGCCGCCGCCCGAGGTGGTCGAGGGTGACGTCGAGCGCGGTGCCCGACTGATCGAGTACTACGGCTGCGGAACCTGTCACGCCGTGCCGGGCGTCCCCGGTGCCGACGGCCGGGTGGGCCCGCCGCTAACGGGGATCGGCGCCCGCGCCTACGTCGGTGGGCGGCTGACCAACAACGCCATCAACATGCAGCGATGGATTCGGAACCCGCAGGAGGTGGACCCGGGCACGGCGATGCCGAACCTGGGCGTGACGGAGGCCGATGCCCTGGACCTCACGGCCTTCCTGTTCACGCTCGAATGACGTCTCTGTCCGTCCTGTACTCCGGAAGGAGGGTCCGGTGCCGGCCACCGCGTGGGGCAGGTCTCCGTTCCGGCGCGCAGCGCGGGTCGGCCGACTGGCCGCCGTCGCCGCCTGCCTGCTCCACCTGCTCCCGGTGGTCCCGACCGCAGCGCCGACGGCTCCGTCACCGGGATCATCGATGGCGGCGGCCCACGCCGCGCCGTCGCCGCCGGACCTCGGCCGGGGCGCGTCCCTGTACTTTCGGGACTGCGCCGGCTGCCACGGGCAGCGGGGCGGCGGCACTCCGAAGGGGCCGGCGATCGCCGGGGCCGGTGCAGCATCGGTGGACTTCCAGGTCAGCACGGGCCGGATGCCGCCGGCGTCCCCACGGGACGTGGACCGCCGGGCAGACCCGGTCTACGGCCCGGAGGAGATCGACGCGCTCGTTCGCTACGTCGCCGGTTTCGGTGACGGACCACCGATCCCGGCGGTCGAGCCCGGCGACGTCTCCGTTGGCCAGGCGCTGTACCTGGCCAACTGCGCCACCTGCCACTCGGCTACCGGGGCGGGCGGGGCGCTCTCCGGCGGCCGCACGGCGCCGGCTCTGTTCGAGGCGACAGCCGTCCAGGTCGCGGAGGCGATCCGGGTGGGACCCGGTGCGATGCCGGCGTACCCCGAGTCCCTGCTCGACGATCGGGAACTGAACGCACTCGTCACCTACGTGGAGGTGCTGCAGAACAAGCGGCAGGACGTCGATCCCGGTGGGCTGGCTCTGGGCCGGATCGGCCCGCTGTACGAGGGTGCCGTCGGGCTCGTCGCCGCGGCGCTGCTCTTCGTGTTGCTGGCCCGCTGGCTGGCCCGGCGCGCGCCCCAGGGCAGCCGTCGATGAGCGCTGGTCGGGGTACCGGCCCGGTGGCCGTCCTGTTCGGGCTCGCCGCCGTCGCGGCGGCCGGCTTCGCCGCGGCGTACGTTCTGGACGCCGGGACCCAGTGGCTGGGCGTCACACTGGGCCTGGCGATCGTCTCGCTGGCCCACGGGCTGGCGGTCTGGGCTCGCCGGCTCCTGCCCTCCGGCGGGTACGTCGAGACGAATCCCGAGCTGGCGACCCGGTCGCGCATCCTTCCGGTTCCGGTGATCCACGAGGAGTCCCCCGCGTCGCACCCCGGGCTGCGCCGCCTGCTTCTCCTCGCCGTCGGCACGCTGGGCCTCGCCGCGTTGTTTCCGCTCCGCTCGCTGGTGGGTCCACGCTTCAGCGGCCCCGTCGAGGAACTGCGGGCCACCCCGTGGCGAGCGGGGCGCCGGTTGGTGGACACCCGAAACGAGCCGGTACGGCCGGACGACGTGGGTCCCGACAGCATCGTCGTCACCTATCCGCAGGACCACCGGGAAGCGCCCGGAGCGCCGGTGTTCGTCGTCCGGCTCGACCCGGCGGCTCCCGCCACCGACCCGGCCGGCATCGACGGGCTGGTGGCCTACTCCCTGTTGTGCACGCATGCCGGCTGCCCGGTGGGGCAGTACGAGCCGGACGTCGGCCGGGTGTTCTGCCCGTGCCATCAGTCGGCGTTCGACCTTCGGGCCGGGGCCCGTCCGGTCAGCGGGCCGGCCGCCCGTCCGTTGCCGTCGTTGCCGCTCAGGGTCGACGCCGACGGCTACCTGAGCGCCGCCGGCGAACTCAGCTCGCCGCCCGGCCCCGGGTACTGGAGCCGGCCGTGATCGCCCCCCGACTGGTCCGCGCGGTGGATTCGCGCCTCGGCGCCCGGCCCCTGGCGCGCAAGGCACTGACCAAGGTGTTCCCGGACCACTGGTCGTTCATGCTCGGCGAGATCGCGCTGTACTCGTTCGCGGTGCTCGTGCTCACCGGTGTGTTCCTCACCCTCTTCTTCGTCCCCAGCAGCGCCGAGACGACGTACCGGGGCAACTACGCCCCGCTGGACGGCGAGCGGGTGCCCGCGGCCTTCGCGTCCACCGTGGCGCTCAGTTTTGACATACCGGCTGGGCTGCTCATGCGGCAGACCCATCACTGGGCCGCGCTGATCTTCGTGGCCGCGGTCGTCGCGCACCTGCTGCGCATCTTCTTCACCGGGGCGTTCCGCCGTCCCCGGGACGTGAACTGGCTCGTGGGGGTGACCCTGCTCGCGCTGGTTCTGCTCACCGCCTTCATCGGCTACTCGATGTCCGAGGACCTCCTCTCCGGCACCGGTGTGCGGATCGCCTACTCGGTCGTCCTGTCGATCCCGGTGGTCGGCGGGTGGCTGGCCTTCCTGCTGTTCGGCGGCGAGTACCCCAGTGATCTCCTGGTGCCGCGCTTCTTCATCGCGCACGTGCTGCTGATACCGGCGGCGCTGGTCGGTCTCATCTCCCTGCACATGGCGATCCTGGTGCGGCAGCGCCACACCCAGTTCCCGGGCCCCGGCCACACCGAGCGCAACACGGTCGGCTCCCGTCTGTGGCCCGGCTACGCCGCCCGGACGGTCGCCCTGTTCGGCTACGTGGCCGGCACCGCCGTCATCCTGGGTGGGCTGGTGCAGATCAACCCGATCTGGATCTACGGCCCGTACGACCCGGCCCAGGCCACCACCCCGGCCGCGGCCGACTGGTACCTCGCGTGGGCCGACGGGTTCCTCCGCCTGTCACCGCCGATGGAGTTCCGGATCTTCGGGCACCTGGTGCCGTCGCAGTTCCCGCCGGGCCTCGCCCTCGCGGTGGCGCTTGTCGGGCTGTACGCGTGGCCGCTGCTGGACGCACGGCTGACCCGTGACCGTGCGCCGCACCACCTGCTCGACCGACCGCGCGACCACCCGGTGCGCGTCGGCGTCGGTGTGGCCGCGCTGACCGCCGTCGGCGTGTTGACGGCGGCCGGGAACAACGACGTCATCGCGTACATGCTGGACGCGCCCGTCACGACAGTCACGTCGGTCCTGCGGATTCTGCTGCTGACCCTGCCGTGGGTGACCGGCGCGGCGGCGTACTGGATCGCCAGGGGGTTGCGGGACCGGCCGGGCGAGAAACTCGGCTCGCTGAGCTGGGCCGAGGTGCGGTCGTCGGCGCACGTGGCGTCCCGGTTCGGCCGTCGCATGCCACCCGGTGCGGGTCCCGTTGTGCCCGATGACGCCCACGTGGAGCTGTGGCAGCGGGCCGAGGAAGGGTGGCGGTGGCGATACGTCGAGCAGCGGGGCGCCGTCAGCCTGATCAGTACCGACTCCTTCCCCGACCGACAGTCCGCCGTCACCGCCGCCACCACCGCGTACCCGGGGGTGAGCGTCGAAGAGGTGTCCGCGCCCCCGGCTGTCGGGGCGGCTTCGCAGCGCCGAGGCCTGCTGGACGGTCTGGTGGGGACCGTCGGGCTGGTCGCTCTGTTCGTGATCGGGCGCCGGCGGCGCCACCGGGACGAACGGGAGGAGGTCCGGATTGACTGAGATCCCGACGGGCAGCCGACCGCTGTTCCGGCTCGGCGCGGTGCTCGCGGTGGCGGCCCTCGCGCTCACGGCGTGCGGCCCCGACCAGTCGATGCTGTCTCCGGTGGGCGCCGACGCCGGTCGCGCCGCCGGGCTGTGGTGGTTGATGTTCTGGCTCGGCGCTGGCATCTGGGTCGTCGTGACCGCCGCGACGCTGTACGCGCTCTACCGCCGCCAGCCGGGCCGGCACGACCCGCTGGCCGGACGGCGCTGGGAGAACACCCCCCTGATCTGGGGCGGGATCGTGCTGCCCAGCATCGTGCTCGTCGTTCTCACCGGAGCGACCGTCGACGCGATGCGGCACGCCGATCCCCCTGCGGCGGCCGAGGCCACGGTCGTGCAGGTGATCGGACACCAGTGGTGGTGGGAGGTGCGGTACCCGGAGCGCAACGTGGTCACGGCCAACGAGGTGCACGTGCCGGCCGGCCGGCCGGTACGGCTGGAACTCCGCACCGCCGACGTCATCCACAGCTTCTGGGTGCCGGCGCTCGCCGGAAAGATCGACCTGATCCCGGGCCGGTCGAACACAGTGTGGATCAACACGGACCGGCCGGGCGTCTACGAGGGCCAGTGCGCCGAGTTCTGCGGCCTGCAGCACGCCAAGATGCGGTTCCGGGTCGTGGTGGACGACGAGCCGAGATTCCAGGAGTGGCTCGCCGCGCAGGGCGAGTCGGCCGCCGAGCCGGCCGACGCGCTGGCCGCTCGGGGCCGGCAGGTGTTCCTGTCCGCGTCCTGCGTCTACTGCCACACCATCCGGGGGACCGCCACGGTCAGCGCGATCGGACCCGACCTGACCCACCTGGCCAGCCGGGACACCTTGGCCGCCGGCATCATCCCGAACACGAAGGGGCACCTGGGCGGTTGGATCGTCGACCCGCAACAGGTCAAGCCGGGAGCGCGGATGCCGAACAACTACCTGCCGCCCGACGACCTCCAGGCGCTGCTCGCCTACCTCGGGTCTCTCGAGTAGGAGCCGACGTGTCCCTCACCCACGGCGTCCCGGGCGCCGCCACCGGCGGCCGGCCCGACTTCGTCGACCGGTGGCGTAACCCACGCGGCATCTGGGGCGGCCTGGCGGTGGTCAGCCACAAACCGGTGGGCAGCCGGTTCATGGTCACGGCGGGGGTGTTCTTCCTCGTCGGCGGCGTCGAGGCGCTGCTGATGCGCGTCCAGCTCGCCCGGCCCGAGAACGACTTCCTCGACGCCGAGACCTACAACGACCTGTTCACCATGCACGGCACCACGATGATGTTCCTGTTCGTGGTGCCGTTCATCGAGGGCCTGGCCAACTACCTGCTACCGGTCCAGCTCGGTGCCCGCGACCAGCCGTTTCCCCGGTTCAACGCGTTCAACTACTGGTGCTACCTGTTCGGCGGTGTGCTGCTGTACAGCAGCTTCGCCGCCGCGGCCGTACCGGATACGGGATGGTTCGCCTACGTGCCGCTGAGCAGCGACCCCTACTCGCCGGGTCCGGCGATGGACTTCTGGTTGTGGGGGCTGGCGCTCGTCGAGGTGTCCGGCATCGGTGCCGCGGTGGAGATCCTGGTGCTGACGCTGCGGATGCGGGCACCCGGCATGTCGCTGGCCCGGATGCCGGTGTTCGCCTGGGCGATGCTGACGGCGTCCGCGCTGATCGTCCTCGCGTTCACGCCGCTGCTGGTCGCGACGGGGATGCTGGAGATGGACCGGCTGCTCGGTGCCACGATCTTCGTGGCCGAGAAGGACGGCAGCCCGCTGCTGTGGCAGCACCTGTTCTGGATCTTCGGTCATCCGGAGGTCTACATCATGTTCCTGCCCGCGGCCGGACTGGTGTCACAGGTGGTGCAGGTGCACGCCCGCCAGCGGCTGGTCGGCTACCCGTTCGTGGTGCTCGCCTTCGTGCTGACGGCGGTCATCAGTCTCGGCCTGTGGGTCCACCACATGTTCACCACCGGGCTGCCACCGCTGACCATGAGCTTCTTCACCGCCGCGAGCATGACGATCGCGATCGCCAGCGGAATCCAGGTCCTGGCCTGGGTGGCGACGATCTGGCTGGGCCGGCCGCGGTTCACGGTGGCGATGATGTTCGTCGTCGGGTTCATCGTGACCTTCGTCGCCGGCGGCATCACCGGTGTGATGGTCGCGTCGGTGCCGTTCGACCAGCAGGTGCACGACACCTACTTCGTCGTGGCCCACTTCCACTACGTACTCATCGGTGGCGTGCTGTTTCCGCTCTTCGCGGCCCTGTACCACTGGCTGCCGAAGATGACCGGCCGGCAACTGCACCACCGGCCGGGCGTGGTCGTGTTCGCGCTGGTGTTCGTCGGCTTCCATCTGACGTTCTTCCCGATGCACATGTCCGGCATGTGGGGCATGGTCAGGCGGGTCTACACCTACGAGCCGGACCTGGGCATCGGAGGTCTCAACCTGCTGTCCACCGTGGGCGCGTTCCTGTTGGCGGCCGGCGTGCTGGTGTTCGTCGTCGACCTCGCCGTCGCCTGGCGTCGCGGGGACCCCGCGGGCAGCGACACCTGGGCGGGCGACGGCCTGGAGTGGTCCGTCCCGTCGCCGCCGCCGTCGGAGAACTTCCCCCGGATCCCGGTGGTCGGCAGCCGCTACCCGCTCTGGCAGAGGGAGCGCGACCGACCCGACCGGGACGACCGGATCCGCGCCTTCGACCGGGCGCCGGCGGAGTTCCGGGCCAGCCCGACGACCAGCGTTCTGCTGGCCGAGCCGGAGGCCGTCGTACACCTGCCGAGCCCCACCCGCTGGCCCCTCGTCCCGGCGCTGGGACTGGCGGCGACCGCCGCCGCCCTGATCGCCCAGGCGTACCCGCTCGCGGTGGCAGCTCTGGTGGTCGTCGCCATCGGCGTCGCCGGCTGGTTGCGCCGCAACGAGGCCGATCGGTGGCCGGAACGGGCGGGGGTACGCGTCGGCGGCCTGGCCGTGGACGTGCACGGCGTTCAGGCGATCGGCTGGTGGGGGGCGATGGCCACGATCGCCGTGCTGGCCACCGCCGGTGGCACCATCCTGGCCTCGTACCACTTCCTCCAGGTCAACGCCGCCACCTGGCCGCCGGCGCCGACCCAGCGGCCGGCCGCGGTGCTGCCGGTCGTCCTGCTCGCGGCCCTCGTCCTGGCCGCCGGTGGTGCTCTCTGGCTGAGCACGCGCGCCCGGATACACCGGCGGGCGACGCTGGCCGGGCTCGCGGGCGTGACGGTGGTCGGTGTGGTGGCCGGGGCGTTGACTGTCGCGGTGTACGCCGCCGCGCCACCCGAGCCCTCCCGGCACGCCTACGACTCGATGGTGCTCCTCGTGCTGGTGTTCCAGGCGGCGCTGGTGCTGGTCGCGCTGGTGGCGACCGGGCTCGCGTACCTGCGGGCGGTGGCGGGTGGGCCTCCCGGGCGCCTCCGGTTGCTCCTGCAGGTGGCGGCCGGCTACTGGTCGCTCACCGCGGCATGGTGGGCGCTGGCTGCCGGATCCCTGTCCATCGCACTGGTCGGTTAGGAGGTGCCGTGCGGCAGGACCGGCGCGACGCGTGGGCCATCGCCTTCGTCCTGCTCGGGCCGGCCGTGGCCTGGCTGGTCGCGCTGGCGGCGAGCTACGCCGTGGCGGATGTCAGCTGCTACCTGCGCAACGGCGGGCGGGGGGTGAGCGCCGCCGTTCCCGTCACGATCCTCGCTCTCAACGCCGTGCTGGCCGTGGTGCCCCTGGTCGCGGGGTGGGTGGCGGTGCGGCTCTGGCGAGGCGGCCGGCGCGGCCGGCGCGGCGTCGCCGGCGCGGAGCTGGCCCGGTTCGCCGGGGCCGTGGGCCTGGGCCTCGCGGCGATCTTCCTGTTGGGTCTGGTCCTGCTCGCGGTCAACCCGCTGGTCTTCTGGAACTGCGGCTGAGCCCGGCGTGCCGGTGCGGTGCGGTCGGCGGCGGCGACACCCCGTGGTGCCCACGGGTGAGGTTTGACGAAATGCCTCCTTTGTGGCTTCTGTTAAGCCATCCTGGACCGGATGCGTCCACTGGGGGAGAGGGTAGCCATGGTTGACCTGCACCGCGCTCTCGGCCTTGGCGCGGTCGGCGCGGCGGTGACCGCCGCCGTCCTGGTGGCCGTCGCCCCGGCGGACGTGGTGCAGGGCGAGTCGCAGAGGTTGATGTACGTCCACGTTCCGGCGGCCTGGACGGCGTACCTCGCCTTCACCGGCCTGCTGGTGACGAGCGTGGCGTACCTGCGGACCGGGCGGCGGCGGTGGGACCACTGGGCCGCGTCCTGCGCCGAACTCGGCGTCGGCATGATGGCGCTGGCTGTTGCGCTGGGCAGCATCTGGGGCCGGGTAACCTGGGGCGTCTGGTGGACCTGGGACGCCCGGCTCGTGTCAGCGGCGGCGCTCCTGCTCGTCTACATCGGCTACCTCGCCGTCCGCGAGCTGGGCGTCGACCGGGATCGCCGCGCCCGTCGCGCCGCCGTGCTCGGCGTACTCGCCTTCGTCATGCTGCCGCTGGTGCACTTCTCCGTGATCTGGTGGCGCACCCTGCACCAACCACCGACGCTGCTCGGGCCCGATCCGACGCCCCCGATCGCCGCGTCGATGGCGTTCGCCCTGGCCGGTGCGACGCTCGCCTTCACCCTCGCCGGTGCCTGGGTCGTCACCCGCCGCGTCTCCCGCCTCACCACGACCGCCGCCGGCACGACGCCAACGGCTCCCCGGCCGGCAGCGGTCGCCGCGACGCCGGCGGCCACGAGCGGGCCCGACGCTCCGAGCGCCGACCAGCGTACGCAGGTGCCGGCATGACCGCCGGGCTGGCCATCGGCCTGGGGTACGGCCTGACGGCCGCGGTGTGGGCCGGTCTCGTCTGGTGGTCGGGTCGCGGCCGGGAGCGGACATGAACCGGGTCAGCGTGCCGGCCCTGCTGGTGGCCGGCGCCGTGGCCGCCGGTCTGGCCGTGCTCGCCGGCAAGGGCCTCGACGAGAGTCTGGTGTACTACCGGACGCCGTCCGAGGTCGTCGCCGGCCAGGTCGCGGTCAACCAGGATCTGCGGATCGGGGGCACCGTGGTGCCCGGGTCCGTCCACCGCGCCGGGACGGCGACGCGACTGCGGCTGACCGACGGCTCCGCCGACGTCGAGGTCGTCCACGAGGGCGCGCTGCCCGACATGTTCGGCGAGGGACGCGACGCGGTCGTCGAGGGGCTCCTGGACAGCGACCGCGTCCTGCACGCCCAGCGGGTCATCGCCAGCCACGACAACGAGTACCGGCCCGCCACCGACCCGGCATGACCGTGTCGCTGCTCGGCACCGCCTGTCTCGGCCTCGGGACGGTCGCCGCGCTGGTGGCCACCGCCGGTTGGGTGGCCCGCACCCGCGACGGGCGACGGAAGCCGCCACACTCCGCCACGTACGCGCTCGCCGGCGCGGCCCTGGCTGCCTTCCTGCTCCTGGAGTGGGCCCTGCTGAGCAGGGACTTCAGCGTGCGGTACGTCGCCGAACACGGCGGCCGGGACGTGCCCCCGTACTACACGGTCACGAGCCTGTGGAGCGCGTTGGAGGGCTCCCTGCTGCTCTGGCTGCTGGCCCTGGGCACCGTGGTGGTGCTGGCGTTGCGCCGTCCGCCGGCGGCCGAACCGCGTCTGCACCCGCCCGCCATGGCGGTACTCACCGCGACGGCCGCGTTCTTCTTCGGCCTCGCGCTGCTGGCCGGCAACCCCTTCGAAGCGGTGCCGGCGGCACCAGCGGACGGGCCCGGGCCGAACCCGCTGCTGCGCAGCCACCCCGCGATGGGCGTGCACCCGCCGCTGCTCTACGCCGGCTACGTCGGCCTGGCGGTGCCGTTCGCGTACGCGATCGCGGCCCTGGTGACCGGCCGGGCCGGCGCGGGGTGGGCGCGCGCCGTGCGCGGGTGGACGCTGCTCGGCTGGGCGGCCCTCACCGCCGGCATCGCGGTCGGTGCCTGGTGGTCGTACGCCGTCCTCGGCTGGGGCGGCTACTGGGCGTGGGATCCGGTGGAGAACGCCTCGCTGCTGCCCTGGCTGACCGCCACGGCCCTGCTGCACGCACTGCTGGCCGAACGGCGCGGCGGGGGCCGCACCGGGTGGGTGGTCTGCCTGGCCGCCCTGACGTTCACCCTGGTGATCCTCGGTACGTTCCTCACCCGGTCCGGCGTGGTCGGCAGCGTGCACACCTTCACGCAGTCCGGCATCGGACCCCCGTTGCTGGTCTTCCTCGCCGCCACGACGGTCGCCTGGCTGGCGCTGCTCGCCCTCCGGGGCGACCGGTTGGCCGGGTCGGAGCCGAACCGGACCCGTGATGCGGGCGCCGGGCGCGTGCGCCTGCTGTCCCTGCGGAGCGCCCTGGTCGGCAACAACCTGCTCCTCGCCGCGGTCGCGGCCACCGTCCTGGTCGGCACGCTGTTCCCCACCGTGCAGGAGATGCTCTCCGGTACCCGGCTGACCGTCGGTCCCGGGTACTACAACCAGGCACTGGCCCCGCTGGCGCTGGCCGTGCTGGCCCTGATGGCGATCGGCCCGTTGCTGGCCTGGCGCGGGGACCCGCCGGCGCGGTTGGCCCGTCGTGCCGCGACACCCGCGATCACCGCCGGCGTGGTCGCCGGCCTCGTCGGACTGAGCGGGAGCCAGCGGCCGAGCGTGGTGGTGGTGTGCGGGCTGGCCGCGTTCGTCGCCTCGACCCTGGTCAGCGCGATGGCCGCACGGCTGGCCGGCGGTGGCGCGGCGGGCGCCCGGCGGGCCTTGCGCCGCCACCGGCGCGCCCTCGGCGCGCAGCTCGCACACCTGGCCCTCGCGATCGCGGCGATGGCGATCGTGGTGTCCGGCGCCGACCCGCCCGCCGAGCAGCGGGCGGTCGCCCTCGACGGCACGGTCACGTCGCGCGGGGTGACGATCCGGCTGATCGGGCTCGACTCGACGGTGACGGACGGGCAGGAGCGGGCCACCGCGCGGCTGGTGGTCCGCCCGGGGAACGGCGACGAACGCCGCATGTCGCCCACACTGGCGCTCTTTCCCGACCACGGCATGGTCGTCGCCACCCCGGCCATCGACCCGGGGCTGACACGGGACCTGTACGTCACCCTCCTGTCCGCCGATGCCGAGACGAAGACCGCGCTGCTCCGGGTCTCCGTGAACAGCTTCATGGGGGTGCTGTGGGGTGCGGCCGGGCTGCTGCTGATCGGCATCGCCCTGGCCGCCTGGCCCCAGCGAGCCGCGTTGGCGTCCCGACGACGCGCCCCTGCACGGGCACCCCGCACGGCCGAGGAGGTGGGCCGGTGACCGGACGCCGTCGCCCGATCACCCGTCGAGCCGTACTCGTCGCGGCGGCCGCCGGCGCCGGGCTGGCCGTCACCGTCCCGCTCGCCCACGGTCTGCGGGTAGCTCCCGGTGTGCCGGCCGCGTCCCCCGGCGGACTGGCCGCCCCCCTGGCCGGCAACGGGCCGGACGGGACCTTCTTCGACCTCGCCACGCTGCGCGGCCACATCGTGGTCGTCACCGTCTGGGCGTCCTGGTGCGAGCCCTGCCGCCGGGAATTCCCGGTGCTGCTGGCCGCCCGGTCGCGGTGGTACCCGGCGGGGCTGCGCGTGGTCGGCCTCAACACCGCCGACCGGCCGGAGAGCGCGCGTCGGTTCCTGCGCGAGGCGGCTGCCGAGGCGTTGCCCGTGGTGTCCGACCCCGACGGCCGGCAGGCGGTCGCCTGGGCCGTACGGGGCATCCCCGAAACCGTCGTCGTCGACCGCGGCGGCCGGCTCGCCGCCCGGCATCAGGGAGAGGTGACGTGGGCGTGGCTGGAAGCCTCCGTCGGACCCCTCCTGGGCTGAGGCGGTTCGGCCTGGGACTGCTGGCGGTCGCCGCGTTGCTGCTGTTCGCCGCCGGACTGTACCGGGCGTCCCGGGCCGCCTCGGCCCCCTCCGGCGAGGACGCGCGCGTGCGGGCGATCGCCGCCACCGTCCGGTGCCCCGAGTGCGTCGGGGAGTCGGCGGCCGACTCGCAGGCGCCGATGGCCCGGGGGATCCGCGAGACGATCCGCGAGCAGGTACGGGCCGGGCGGGAGCCGGACGAGATCCAGCGGTGGTTCGTCGACCGGTACGGGCCGGGCATCCTCCTCGAACCACCGGCCCGAGGGCTGGGGCTGCTGTTGTGGTGGCTGCCGGTGGCGTTCGTGCCGTCCGCGCTCGCCGGACTGGCCGTGGTCCGTTGGGCCCGACGGCGGAAAGCCGGTTCGGCGGTGCGGCGAACCGGCTGCACCGCGGAGGCGGAGGTGGTCCCCCCGGGCCGGTCCGGCCTGAGTGCGCTGGTGCTGGCCGCGGCCGTCGCCGTCGCCCTCGCCGTCGGGCTCGCCGCGGCCGGGCAGGGCACCGGTGACCAGCCGGCCGGTCCTCGCGCGGCGCCGGCCGGCGACGGGGAACTGGAGGTCCTGACCGCGGCCGCCCGGTCCACCCCCGACGACGGGAGTACCTGGTTCTCCCTGGGCCGGGCGTTGGAGCACCGTGGAAGGCTGGCGGAGGCCGCCGCGGCGTACGAACGGACGGTCCGGCTCGACCCGGAGGACACGGCCGCGCTGTTCCGCCTCGCCTTCGCCTACGCCCGTTCCGGTCAGGCGGAACGAGCCCGCCCGCTGCTGCAGGAGGTCCTCACGCGCGACGGGCAGCACGCCGAGGCGCTGCTGCTGCTCGGCATGCTGCAACGCGAGGCGGGCCAGCCCGAGGCCGGCGAGACCCTGCGTCGGTTCCTGGACGTGGCCGCCGACCATCCCGCCGCGCCGGGGGTCCGCCGGCTGCTGGACGGCGCCGGATGACTCAGGCCACCGCCACCGCCTCCTGGTGGCAGGGTGATCCCGCGACGGCGCTCGCCCTGGTGGCCACCATGCTGCTGTATCTCCAGGGGCGCCGCGAACTGGCGGCCTACCGGTCCGGGCCGGCCGTGCTGCCGCGCTGGCGGGTCCGGTGCTTCCACGCCGGGCTCCTGGTGATGGCGGTAGCCCTGGTCGGGCCCGTCGACGTGGTGGCCGAGGACCTGTTCTGGGTGCACATGGTGCAGCATCAGCTGCTCGCGCTGGCCGCGCCGCCGCTGCTGGTCCTGGGCCGGGCCGGCCTGGTGATCGGCAGGGCGCTGCCGCGGTCGGTCCGCCGGGTCGTCCATCCCCGGCGCTGGACGCCCCGTCCGCTGCGATCGGGCGCGGCGGCCGGTGTCGCGGCGGCCGGAGTACACGCCGGCACGTGGTGGCTGTGGCACCTTCCGGGCCCGTACGACCTGGCCCTGCGGTGGGACGCGGCCCACGTCGCCGAGCACGTGCTGTTCCTCGGCAGCGGCGTGGTGCTGTGGTCGGTGATCCTCCGCCGCCGTTCCCGGATCAGTCTTCCGGCCGCGCTGCTGTCGGTGCTGGCCGCGATGCTGCCAACCTCGGTGCTCGCCGGCCTGCTGACGTTCAGTGCGAGGTCGTGGTACGGCGGCCACCGCGCCGGCGCCTGGGGGCTGACGCCGCTGGAGGACCAGCAACTGGGCGCGGCGTTGATGTGGTTTCCCGGATCGTTGAGCTACCTGGCCGTCGCCGCTGTGGTCGTGTTCCGTGGTCTGACCCCACCGACGGCACCGCCCCCGACCGGACTCGGCAGCGCCGGCCCGGCCGGTGCGCTCGCGGCCGGCCGCAGCCCGGCGGTCCTCGGTGCCCGCCGGCACGACGTGGGGGAGCACCAGGACTCGTCAGCGGATCGGTCGGGAACCGATGAACGGTGATCAGTGCGGGCTGTGCCACCTGCCCCGCGACGAGTGGCTGCTGGCCTACGAGGGCTTCGACCCGGCGCGGGAGACCACGCGGGAGGCGTTGCTGGCGCTGGGCAACGGCTACCAGATGACGCGGGGCGCGGCGACCTACGCCACCGCCGACGGCGTGCACTACCCGGCCACCTACGTCGCCGGCCTCTACAACCGGTTGGTCTCCGACGTCGACGGCCGCCGCCGGGTCGACGAGAGCATCGTCAACCTGCCCAACTGGTTGCCGTTGACGTTCCGCCACCCGGGTGGGCCCTGGTTCTCCCGCGTCTCGTTCCACGTCGCGCACCGCCATGTCGCGCTCAACCTGCGACACGGCCTGGAGCGGCGGGAGTTTCTGGTCCGTGACCCGCACGGTCGCCGTACCCGGATCGTGCAGGAACGGATCGTCTCGATGGACCGTCCGCACCTGGCCAGCCTCCGTACGACGATCACGCCCGTGGACTGGTCGGGACCGCTGCACGTGCGAAGCCTCCTGGACGCCCGGGTCACCAACGACAACGTCGCCGAGTACGGCGCGTTCGCCCGGCACCACCTGGTCGACTGCACCACCGGACAGCAGGGGGACGTCTGCTGGCTGACCGTACGCACCACACAGTCGTGGATCCGGATCGCCCAGGCCGCTCGGATCACCCTGCACCAGCACGAGGGGTCCGCCTCCCACCACCACATCAGTGGGCCCGGCTACGTCGGGCACGAGATCCACCTCACCATGGCCCCGGGCACGCCGGTCACCATCGACAAGACCGTCGCCACCTACACGTCGCGGGACCGGGCGATCTCCGAACCGCTGGACGCCGCCCGCGGTGAGATCAGCGACGCTCCTCACCACCCCGCCGTCCGGGATGCGCACCTGCTGGCGTGGGAACACCTCTGGCGACGTTTCCACCTCCGTCTCGGCGGGCACGACCTGGTTCGGGAGCAGTTGGCACTCAACGTGCACCTGTTCCACGTCGCGCAGACCCTGTCCGGTTACACCGCCGACGCCGACGCGGGCGTCCCCGCTCGCGGTCTGCACGGTGAGGGTTACCGGGGACACGTCTTCTGGGACGAACTGTTCGTCTTCCCTCTGCTCAACCTGCGTACCCCCGAGCTGACCCGGGCCCTGCTGCTCTACCGGTACCGGCGCCTCGCCGAGGCTCGGCGGCTCGCCCGTGCGCTGGGTCTGCCCGGTGCGCTGTTCCCGTGGCAGAGCGGCAGCGACGGCCGCGAGGAGACCCCGGAGTTCTTCCACAATCCGCTCTCGCAGCGCTGGATGCCGGACAACTCCCGCCGGCAGTACCACGTCAACCTCGCCGTGGCCTACAACGTCTGGCAGTACTACGAGGTCACCGACGACATCGACTTCCTCGCCATGTACGGCGCCGAACTCCTCGTCGAGATCGCGAGGTTCTGGGCCGGGACCGCCGAGCACGACCCGCGGTCGGACCGGTACCACATCCGTGGCGTGATGGGTCCGGACGAGTTCCACGACGGCTATCCCGACCGCCCGGGGTCCGGGATCGACGACAACGCCTACGTCAACGTCATGACCGCGTGGGCCCTCGCCCGGACGATCGACGCCTTCCGGATCCTCGGCGGGTACCACAGCGACGACCTGTGGCGGCGTCTCGCGGTCGACGAGCAGGAGTTCGCCCGCTGGGACCGGATCAGCCGCCGACTGCATGTCCCTTTCCTGCCGAACGGGCTGCTCAGCCAGTTCGAGGGTTTCGCCGACCTCGCTGAACTCGACCTCCGGCCGTACCGCGAACGGTACGGCGACATCGGCCGGCTCGACCTCATCCTCGAGGCGGAGGGCGACCACCCGAGCCGCTACCAGACCTCGAAACAGGCTGACGTCCTGATGCTGTTCTACCTGTTCAGTGCCGAGGAGGTGACCGCGCTGCTGAACCGGCTCGGCTACGACTTCGACCCCGCGACCATCCCGGCCACGGTCCACCACTACCTGATCCGGACCACCCACGGATCGACCCTGAGCCGCGTCGTGCACTCCTGGGTGCTCGCCCGCACCCGCCGCTCCCAGTCCTGGTACCTGCTGCGCGACGCGCTCGCCGCCGACCTCGCCGACACCCAGGCCGGTACCACCCGTCAGGGAATCCATCTCGGCGCGATGGCGAGTACCGCGGACATCCTGCAACGGTGCTACACCGGGCTGGAAGTCCGCGGGGACGCGCTCCGCCTCCATCCGCAACTCCCGCACACCCTCACCCACCTCGACTTCGACGTGCGCTATCGCGGGCACTGGCTCCGCATCCACTGCAGCCACGACCTCATCTCGGTGCGTGCGCTGCCCACCGCCGCCCCGGCGGTCCTCGTGATCATCGAGGAGCGGGCACACCTCCTCAGCGGAGAGAGCGAGGTCCAGGAATCGCTCACCCGGAAACCACCGCCCCCCACCGGGACTGACGACCCATCTGGATCATGACGATGCAGGGCGCGGCTCCGCGTCTTCGCCATCGGCGTCGCGAGGCTGTGGTTGTCATGATCGACGAGCGGTGCCCTCGGGACGTACCCCGGCGGCCGGGTTACCGGTCGACAGTTCGGGTAATAACCGGCATGTTTCCGTCGCCGCGAACCGTCACCCGGAGCCGATGGTGACATCCGGGTGGTGGGTGCTCCTCGTGGCCGTGGTCTGGCTGACCATCGGTCTGCTCACCGCGGCCTGGTTCGTGATCCGGGCCGGCCACCGTCACCTGTCCTGGTATCTCGTGGGCGCACTACTCGGTCCGCTGTTCATTCCGATCGCTGTGGAACGGGGGCGCGCCGACCCGACGGTGACGGACGTGGCGCACCGGCCGCCGGCCAGGCAGGGGACGGGCCTCAGAGTGGCGATCGGTGTCGACGGATCACCCGAGTCCGACCTGGCCCTGCGGTCGACCGCCCGGATCCTCAGCCGTACCGCGAGCGTGCTGGTGCTGGTCACGGTGACGAACCCGGACCTGGTGGGGGAAGACGTCTCGATCGCGCAGCGGGCCGCCCGACGCATGCTTGACGAGCGCGCCAGAACCATTCCCGACGGGTTGCCGCCGCCGACCACCGAGATCGTTCGCGGTCACCCGGTGGACGCGCTGCTGGCTGCCGCCGAGGCGCATGATGTCGATCTGCTGGTGGTCGGCCGGCACGGCCATGGCATGCGGGACCGGCTGCTCGGCAGCGTGGCGGAGGAGTTGACCCGCCGTACCTCCCGCGCGCTACTGCTCGGCAGCCTACCCGACCGGTGAGGTGCGGTCAGCGCACCGCCGACCGCAGGTGCTCCGCCCAGCCGGCCTCGAAGTCCGCGTACGACATGCCGAGCACGCTCCGCGTCACGTCACCGATCGGGGTGCCCCGGTAGTGCTCGGTGACGAGCTGGAAGACCTTCTGCTCGCCGTGGCGCTCCGCGATGTAGCTCATCGCCGAGTGACCCAGCCAGTAGTGGTAGCTCAACCGTCCCTCCATCTCCCAGGCCGCGTTGCCGGGCAGGTCCTGGCGGTAGCCGTACGAGCGGAGGATCCTCGTCGAATCGGCGGTGCGGTCGCTGGTGGTGAACGCCTTCCCGCCATGGGCCAGGTACTCGGCGAACCCCTCGACGACCCAGTTCTCCGGCCCGTCGAGCGCGGTCGCCCCCCGGCCACGCTTCAGCAGCACGTTGACGATGGCGTGGGCCAGCTCGTGTCGGAAGATCTCCAGCTCCCGGTCGCCCTTGGTGAAGTGGTACTCGTCCGTCACGTCGATCACCACGCGGCTGGTGCCCACCTCGGGCGCGGACGCGTCCGCGCCGTCGATCGCCCCGGCCGGCGGCACCGGGATCGCCACGCCGGACTCGGTGGGCGTCTCCTTCGTCGTCCGGTAGAGCGAACCCAACTCCTTCTTGCCCTTGACCAGGGAGATGACGAAGCCCTGCGGCACCGTGGCCGGGACGCCGCCGGCCTTCCACGCGGCCGCGTTCTCGGTCGCCGCGCGCTCGGCGACCGGCGCGTACCGCTGCGCCTCGGCCTTGAGTGACTCGTCGACGACGAGCACCGTGTGCGGGGTCCTCTCGACGTGGATGGGGCGGCCGGTGTCCCACGGTGCCGGGTAGTAGGTGGTCATGTCCCGGGCCGGGCCGTCGACCAGGGCGCCACCGACGGCGGTGACCTTCAGCGGGGCGTCCGCGTCGGTGCGGGTGACCGTCCACTTGTACAGTTCCTCGACCGGGGTCGGGTCCATGCCGTCGAACCGGTGCACGAACGACACCCGGACGTCGAAGGTGCCCTCGGTGGCCGTGCTCGCGCCGAACTCCTCGTACCGTGCCTCGGCCAGCGGCAGCCTGGTGAGGTTGTGGAACAGCGCGGTCTGCCGGGCGACCAGGTCCTTGTCGCCCGCGTCGAACGGGGCCAGGTACGCCGCGAGGTCCCGCTCCCTGAGCGCCCGGGTGTGCTCCGCCAGCAGCCTGTCGATCTCGTCCGAGCCCTCCGCCGTGGTGGAGGAGGAACGGTCCAGGTAGACCGAGACGGCGACCACCGAGCCGACCAGCAGCACCAGCAGGGCCACCGCGATCGCGCCCAACGCGACCCACAGGCCGCGCCCCGACTTCCTCGGCGGCGGGGCGGGTGGCTGGGCCCAGGGCGGGGCGGGCGGGCTCGGGACGGAGGGGTGGCCCTCGGTCATGGCAGATCCTCGCTCGGGTCGGTCGGGCCGGGGGAGGCTCCATGAGCGACCGTTCCCCCGGGACGGGCTCGCGTCATTATTCCTGCCGACGCCGTCACCGTCCGTCCCGACCCGGCGACGGAGGCCGCGGCGTGGTGTTCTGCCGTCGGCAGATCCGCTGACGGTGAACGCGGTGCCGGACGGGGCCCGCCGGCCGGCAGAGTGGAACGCATGAGACTGCTGGTGCTGGGTGGTACGGGATTCGTGGGCGGAGCGACGGTCACCGAGGCGGTACGCGGTGGCTGGTCCGTGACGGTGTTCAACCGCGGCCGGCACGGGACCGTTCCGTCCGGCGTGGAACGGTTGACCGGCGACCGGACCGCGCCCGGCGGCCTGGCCGCCCTCGCCGCCGGCGAGTGGGACGTGGCGGTCGACACCTGGGACGGGGCGCCACGGGCCGCCGGGGCGTCGGCCCGCGCCCTGGCCGGGCGCGTCGGGCGCTACGTCTACGTCTCCAGCGGCTCCGTCTACGCCGAGCCGGTGACGCCCGGATCGGCCGAGGACGCCCCCGTCGTGGACGCCGCGCCGGACGCGGACGACGCCGACTACCCGTCCAACAAGGCCGGTGCCGAACGTGCCGTGCGGGCGGTGTACGGGCAGAACGCGCTGATCGCCCGTGCCGGCCTGATCCTCGGCCCCGGCGAGGACATCGGGCGGCTGCCATGGTGGCTCGGTCGCGTCGCCCGGGGCGGGGATGTGCTGGCGCCCGGCCCGGCCGACCTGCCCCTGCAGTACGTCGACGCCCGCGACCTCGCCGCCTTCCTGCTCGACCCGGTCGTGCCCGGCGGGACGTACAACGTGATCAGCCGCACCGGGCACACCACGATGGGCGCCCTGCTGGACGCCGCCGTCGCGGTGACCGGGGCCGGTGCGCGGCTGCGCTGGACCGATCCGGAGGCGATCCTGGCCGCCGGCGTGGAACCGTGGAACGACCTGCCGATCTGGATCCCGCCGGGGCACCCGTACCGCTGGTTGCAGGAGCGCGACGTCAGCCGCGCGTACGCGGCCGGGCTGACCTGCCGCCCGATCGCCGAGACCGTCGCCGACACGTGGGCCTGGCTGCGGTCGGTCGGCACCGTGCCGCCCCGGGCCGGCCGCCCGCAGCGCGCCCCGGTCGGCCTCGACCCGGCCCGGGAGGAGGCCGTCCTCGCCGCCGCGCACTGACCGGGCCGCGGCGCTCCGCCCGGGCGGCCGGGTGCTGCGCGGCCGTCGGCTGGATCCGGTAGCGCGCCCTGGTGGTGGATCAGGCCCGCGGCACCGGCAGGTCGAGCACCTCGTCGACCGGCCGGCGGGGAGTCGGCCAGCCGGGCTGGCCGTAGCCGATGCGCAGCACCATCTGCGGGGTGCCGAACCGCCCCAGCGACAGCCGCAGCTGCTCGCGGGCGGTCGGCACCTCGATCGGCTGGGACAGCAGCGACGCCGCCAGCCCCGCGTCGGTGGCGGTGAGCAGCACCCGCTGCAACGCCTGCCCGGCCACCACCTGGTCGACGGCGGTGTTGCCGGTCGAGCCGAGCACCGCGACGAGGGGCTCCGGCTCGAAGTCGCGCCCGGGGGCGCGGTTCCGTCCGCCGAAGCCGCGCGACGGCAGCAGGTCCTGCGGCTCGGCCTGCGGGCCGCCGGCCGACGTCGGCACGCCGTCGGGGGCGGGCTCGGCACGGACCCACTCCTCCCGCTCGGCCCGGTAGGCCGGATCCCGCTCCAGCACCCGGTGCGCGCCGCGGGCGATCTCGGCGAACGCGTTCACCGCGCTCACCCCGACCAGCAGCTCCAGCCAGCACCCTTCGGCCCGGGCCGCCTCGGTGAGGCGCCACCGCGCGTCCGCCGGGACCGGGTCGGGCCAGAACGGGGCGCGGTTGCTGAACCGGCGGGCAAGGGCCGCGTACAGGGCCTGCTCGGCGGGGGTGGGGCGGCGCGGCACGTCCGGCACCAGTCGGGCGACCACGTCGGGCTCGGCCGGGTACGGGCGCAGCCGCACCGCCGCCGGCGTACCGGCCACCGTCAGGGCGAGCCGCAGGTTGAACAGCGCCGCCCCGCAGGCGACGCGGACACCCCACCCGCTCGGGTCGGTGGCCGGCAGGCGCCGGGACGGGTCGACCAGGATCTCGATCCCGCCGTCGCGCAGGCGGAACCGCCACGGCTGGGTGTTGTGCAGGGAGGGCGCCCGCACGGCGTCGGTCGCGGCGGCGCGTAGCTGCTCGACGGTGTAGCCGGCGTCCATGGTGTCGCTCCTTCCGTGGCGGCTGGTGCCGCCCTCGGTGGGTTCCTCCCCACGGTGCGTCACGCCGGGGCCGCCCGAGCAGGGTCGGACGTCCCGTCCCGCCAGGACCCACCGCCCCCCGCACCGCAGGTCACGCCCCGGAGCGTGCCGTTCGGGCCGGTCACGGGTCGGGACCTTCGGCCCGTGCGGGTCACGGCTGCGGCGGGTAGAAACGAGAGATGATCCGCGTGTTCCTGCTCGACGACCACGAGGTCGTCCGTCGTGGCCTGGCCGACCTGCTCACCAGCAGTGGTGACATCGAGGTGGTCGGCGAGTCCGGCCTGGCCCAGGAGGCGGCGCGATGGATTCCGGCGCTGCGCCCCGACGTGGCGATCCTCGACGCACGGCTCCCGGACGGCAGCGGCATCGACGTGTGCCGTGACATCCGGGCCGTGGACTCGTCGATCAAGGGCCTGATCCTCACCTCGTACGAGGACGACGAGGCCTTGTTCGCGGCGATCATGGCCGGCGCCGCCGGGTACGTGCTCAAGCAGATCCGCGGCACCGACCTGGTCGACGCGGTCCGGCGGGTGGCGGCGGGGCAGTCGCTGCTCGACCCGGCGATCACCACCCGCGTGCTGGAGCGGATCCGCAGCGGCGTCGAGCAGCCCCGCGAGCTGAAGTCGCTGACCGAGCAGGAGCGGCGGATCCTGGAGTACGTGGCCGAGGGCCTCACCAACCGGGAGATCGCCGGCAGGATGTTCCTCGCCGAGAAGACGGTGAAGAACTACGTCTCCAGCGTGCTGGCCAAGCTAGGTTTGGAGCGGCGGACCCAGGCCGCCGTGCTGGCCACCCGCCTCCTCGGCAAGACCCCCTGACCACCCGGCGGCACCCCTGACCGGCGGGGCGTCAGCCGTGCAACGGCACGCACCAGTGTAGGCGGGTGCCGTGCGGGGCGACCGGTTGCACCTCGAAGGTGCCGCCGTGCCGCTCGGCGCGTTCACGCAGGTTGACGAGGCCGCTCCGCGCGGCGGCCGGGTCGCAGCCGACCCCGTCGTCGGTGACGGTCACCGTGACCTGGCCGGCGTCCACGCGGACGGCGACGGTGACGTGGTGGGCCTGCGCGTGGCGTACCGCGTTGGACAACGCCTCCCGCAGCACGGCCGTGAGGTCGGGGCGGACGTCGTCGGGGACGGCGCTGTCGATCGGGCCGGCCAGGTCCAGGGCAGGCCGGAAACCGAGCGACTCCGCCGCCACGTCGACCGCCTCCCGGATCTCGGTGCGCAGCGCCGCGCTCATCGGCGTACGCAGCTCGAAGATGGTGCGGCGGATGTCCTTGATGGTGGCATCCAGGTCGTCGACCGCCGCGTTGATCCGCTTGGCGACCTCCGGGCGCGCGCTCATCGGTACCGCGCTCTGCAACTGGAGGCCGGTCGCGAACAACCGCTGGATCACCACGTCGTGCAGGTCGCGGGCGATGCGCTCGCGGTCCTCCAGGACGACCAGCAGCTCGCGCTCCTCCTGCCCCCGCGCCCGTTCCATGGCCAGCGCCGCCTGCCCGGCGAAGCTGCCGAGCAGGGCCAGGTCGTCGTCGCTGGTGCCGCCGTGATCCGGATGGTGCGCCACCACCAGTACGCCGTGCAGGGTGTCGGCGGTGGCCAGCGGGGACACCACGGCCGGCCCGGTGTGCAGCAGCGCCGGCCACGGCGCGGCGTGCGCCAGGTCGCCCACCTGGTCGTGCCGGCCCTCGGCGACGGCGGCGGCGAAGCTGGTCTCGGCGGCGGGCACGACCGTGCCGACCAGCGCGCCGGCCTGCTCGCCGGCACCGTCGACCACCTCGACGGTGAACCGGTCGGCGTCGGGGTCGTACAGCAGCACCAGCGCCAGCTCCGCCTCGGCGACCTCCCGGGCGCGCCGCGCCACCAGGCTCAGCGCGTCGGTGCGGCGGACCTCGCCGAGCAGCAGCGAGGTGATCTCGGCGGTGGCCGCGAGCCAGCGCTCCCGCCGGTGGGCCAGCGCGTAGAGGCGGGCGTTCTCGATCGCGACGCCGGCCGCGGCGGCCAACGCCACCACGATCTCCTCGTCGTCCTCGGTGAACTCGGCGGCACCCTGCTTCTCGGCCAGGTAGAGGTTGCCGAAGACGTGGTCGCGGATGCGTACCGGCACGCCGAGGAAGCTGTGCATCGGCGGGTGGTTCGGCGGGAAGCCGTACGACTTCGGGTGCCGGGTGATGTCGGGCATCCGGACCGGACGCGGGTCGTCGATGAGCAGGCCGAGCACCCCCCGGCCGTGCGGCAGGTCCCCGATCTTCGCGTGCAGCTCGGCGTCGATGCCGTGGGTGATGAAGTCGTGCAGCATCCGGTCGCGGCCGACGATGCCGAGCGCGCCGTAACGGGCGCCGGCCAGCCCGCAGGCCGACTCCACGATGCGCTGGAGGGTGCTGCGCAGGTCGAGGTCGGTGCCGATGCCGACCACCGCGTCGAGCAGCGCGCGCAGCCGCTCCCGGCTGGTGACCACCTCGCCGACCCGGTCCAGCATCTCCTGGAGCAGCTCGTCGAGGCGTACCCGCGACAGCGGGGTCAGCCCGAGCGAGGGGGTCGCGGGTGGTCCGCTCCGGGGAGTCGGTGCGCTGGCCACCGCCCGATGCTATCGCCGGCCGGTCGTGCCGGGACAGCCCTGTCAGGCGCCCCGGACGGCGGAGGTGTCGACCACCTGCTCGACGGCGAGCCGCGGGGTGTGCGGCGGGCCGGCGTGCGCCGGGTCCGCGATCCCCAGGCGCAGCACCAGGTACGGGTGACCCATGCCGGCCAGCAGTCCGCGCAGCGTCTGACGGGTGCCGGGCACCTCCACCACACCGCTCAGCGGCACGACCGAGACACCGAGCCGGGTCGCGGTCAGCCAACCGGCCGAGAGCGCCTCGCCGGCGCGCAGCCAGTCGATCGGCTCGTCCTCGTCGCCGTAGAGCAGCCCGTACCCGGCCGCACGGTCGTGGCCGAGGCCGACCGGCAGGGTGCCCGGGCGGCCGAAGTCGCGGGCCGGCACCGTCGTCTCCGGGGCCGCCTCCGGCAGCACCTCGGGCGGCAGACCGGCGCCGCCGGCGCGGCTCGTCCAGTACGCGAGCTCCTCGTGCAGCTGCGGGTCCTCCGCCTCGACGGTGGCGGCGTGCGAGGCCGCGGCCGCCAGTTCCAGGACCTGGTCGCGGTCGAGCAGTTGGAGCTGGACGCCCTCGGCCACGACGGCCTTGGTGATGTCGCCGAGCGCGGCGGTCGGCACGGGCTCCGCGCTGACCGGCCGCCGGTCGGTGTGGCGGACCTGCATGCACTGCACGAGGCGCATCGCGTCCGGGTCGGCCCCGACCCGGGTCAGCCCGGTCAGGCGGGCCAGCAGGTCCGGGTCGGCGGGGTCGGGCATCCGCTCCACGGCGGCCCGCCAGCCCTCGGCGGTCAGCGCGACCCGCGCGTGGTGCAGCGCCGCGCCGCAGCTCAGCGTCGACAGCCGGCCCTCCGGGTCGGTGGCCGCGAGCTGGCGGTCCCGGACGGTGTGCAGCTCCAGCGCGTCCGGCAGCACCCGCCAACGCCACGGCTGCGTGTTGTGCACCGAGGGGGCGTGACCGGCGGTCGCGGCGGCCTCCGCGAGCGCGATGGTCAGCGGGCCGTCCGTCGCCGGCGTGTCCTGGCTCATCCTCACGACCTTTCCGTCTCGAGCACATCGTCTCCCACCCCGACGGCGCCCCGGGCGGGGTTGCGGCTCCATCCTGCGACACCCCGCGGACCGGCGCAGGGTGCGCAGGTCCCCACCGGCCGGGTCCTTCGGCCCGCCCCATCGCCGTCGGCTGCGGGCCGGACGGGGCACCGACCGGCCGTCGGGCCGGCCGGGTGGTCAGCGTTCCCGGACGACCGCGACCGGGCAGTGCGCGTGGTGCAGGAGCTGCTGGCTGACCGAGCCGAGGAGCATCCCCGCCAGACCACCCCGGCCCCGGGTGCCGACCACGACGAGCTGCGCGTCCCGGCTCGCCGCCACCAGCAGGGCGGCGCCGCTGCCCTCCGCCACGTGCAGCGTCACGTCGACGTCCGGGAACGCCCGCTCGCAGCGGCGCAGCGGCTCGTCCAGCTCGGCGCGGTCGGCGCGGACCGCCTCCCGGTTCTCCGGATCCGACGGCGGGCGCTGACCCGGTGGCACGTGCCAGGCGCGGAGCACGCGTAGCGCCACGTTCCGGACGGCGGCCTGCTCGAACGCGAAGCCCAGCGCCAGCAGCGAGTGCTCCGACCCGTCCACGCCGACGGAGACGTGCCGGGTGCGCCCGCCGGTGTTGCCGCGGACCACGACGACCGGGCAGTGTGCGTGCGCGGTGACCGACACCGCCGTGGAGCCGGCGAGCAGACCGCCGAACCCGCCGTGCCCCCGGGTGCCGAGCACCAGCAGACCGGCCCGCGCCGACCGCTCCTGGAGCACCAGGGCGGGCGGCCCGTCGTACACCTCGCCGGTGACCGTGAGCCCCGGGCGGGCGGCGTCGGCCGCAGCCCGCTGGACCAACTCCTCCACCTGCCGCCGGGCCGCCTCGTCGGGCCAGACGCCCGGTGCCACACCGGGGCCGATCCACCCGGCGACGGTGAGCCATTCGAAGACGTACGCGAGCCGCACCGGCCGCCCGCTCCGTCCGGCCTCGTCCAAGGCCCACTCCAGGGCCAGCGCGGCGTCCGGCGAGCCGTCGTAGCCGACCAGGATCTCGTCGCCGCTCACGGAGCCCGCCTTCCGTCCGCGGCTGCGGGGCTCGCCGGCGCACTCCTCGCGCTCACTGGTCACCTTTGACCTTGGGGTCGCTCTCCCGGATCCACCGCCACTCGGACACCCGCGGGTCGTCCTCGCCGTGCCGGCGGGTGTAGTCGCGGCACGACTGGCGGGCGTCGACCATCTCCTGCCGCAGGTGGGCCGCCCGGGCGGCCAGCCCGGGCACCCGGTCGATCACGTCGATGACCAGGTGGAAGCGGTCCAGGTCGTTGAGCATCACCATGTCGAACGGCGTGGTGGTGGTGCCCTCCTCCTTGTAGCCGCGTACGTGCAGGTTCTCGTGGTTGGTCCGACGGTACGTCAGCCGGTGGATCAGCCACGGGTAGCCGTGGTACGCGAAGATGACCGGCTTGTCCGCGGTGAAGATCGTGTCGAACTCCTTGTCCGACAGCCCGTGCGGGTGTTCCGTGGGCGGCTGGAGGCGCATCAGGTCGACCACGTTGACCACCCGCACCTTCAGGTCGGGCAGGTGCCGGCGCAGCAGGTCGGCCGCGGCGAGGGTCTCCAGGGTCGGCACATCGCCGGCGCAGGCGAGCACCACGTCCGGCTCCTCACCGCCGTCGCTGCTGGCCCAGTCCCAGATGCCAAGGCCACGGCGGCAGTGCATGATCGCGTCGTCCATCGACAGCCAGTTCGGCGCCGGCTGCTTCCCGGAGACCACCACGTTGATGTAGTGCCGGCTGCGCAGGCAGTGGTCCATGGTGGAGAGCAGGGTGTTGGCGTCCGGCGGCAGGTAGACCCGGACCACCTCCGCCTTCTTGTTCATGACATGGTCGATGAAGCCCGGGTCCTGGTGCGAGAAGCCGTTGTGGTCCTGCCGCCACACGTGACTGGAGAGCAGGTAGTTCAGCGAGGCCAGCGGCTGCCGCCAGGGGATGGCCCGGGTCACCTTCAGCCACTTCGCGTGCTGGTTGACCATCGAGTCGACGATGTGGATGAACGCCTCGTAGCTGGTGAAGATCCCGTGCCGGCCGGTCAGCAGGTACCCCTCCAGCCAGCCCTGGCACAGGGTCTCCGACAGCACCTCCATGACCCGGCCGTCGGGGGACAGGTGGTCGTCGTCGGGCACCGTCGCCGCCACCCAGGCCCGGCCGGTGACCTCGAGCGCGGCACCGAGCCGGTTGGACTCGACCTCGTCCGGGCCGAACAGCCGGAACGTCTGCGGATTCGCCGCGATCACGTCCCGGACCCACGGCCCCAACGCCCCGGTGGCACCGCCGATCGTCGCGCCGGGACTCGCCACCTCCACCGCGTAGTCGCGGAAGTCCGGCAGATTCAGGTCCCGCAACACCAGCCCGCCGTTCGTGACCGGGTTGGCGCTCATCCGGCGGTCCCCAGCCGGAGGCAGCGCCGCCAGGTCGGCCACCGGGGCGCCGGTCGCGTCGAACAGATCCTCCGGCCGGTAGCTGCGCAGCCACCGCTCCAGCTCGGCCAGGTGCGCCGGGTTGGTGCGCACCTCCGACAGCGGCACCTGGTGCGACCGGTACGTGCCCTCCACGTGCTTGCCGTCGACCTCGCGGGGGCCGGTCCAGCCCTTCGGCGTCCGGAGGATGACCATCGGCCAGCGCGGACGCTCGACCGCGCCACCCGACCGGGCCTTCCGCTGGATCGCGGCGATCTCGTCCAGCGCCCGGTCCAGGGTCGCGGCGAGCGCCTGGTGCACGGTCGCCGGGTCGTCGCCGGCGACCACGTACGGCTGGTAGCCGTTCCCGCGCATCATGTCCAGCAGGTCGGACTCCGGGATGCGGTCGAGCACCGTCGGGTTGGCGATCTTGTACCCGTTGAGGTGCAGGATGGGCAGCACCGCGCCGTCCCGGGCCGGGTTGAGGAACACGTTGGACAGCCAACTGCCGGCGAGCGGGCCGGTCTCGGCCTCGCCGTCACCGATGACGCAGGCGACCAGCAGGTCCGGGTTGTCGAACGCGGCGCCGTAGGCGTGGCTGAGCGCGTACCCCAGCTCGCCGCCCTCGTGGATCGAACCCGGCACCTCGGACGCGACGTGGCTCGGGACGCCGCCCGGGAAGGAGAACTGGCGGAACAGCCGGGCCATGCCGGCCTCGTCGCGGCCGGTGCCGTGGTAGCGCTCGCTCCACGTGCCCTCCAGCCAGGTGTTCGCGACCAGGGCCGGGCCGCCATGGCCCGGGCCGGTGATGAAGATGGCGGAGAGGTCACGGGCGACGACGACGCGGTTGAGGTGGGCGTAGATCAGGTTCAGGCCGGGGCTCGTGCCCCAGTGACCGAGCAGCCGCGGCTTCACGTGCTCGGCTGCGAGCGGCTCCCGGAGCAGCGGATTGTCGAGCAGGTAGATCTGCCCGACCGTGAGGTAGTTCGCCGCCCGCCAGTACGCGTCCAGCCGGCGCAGCTCGTCTTCGGTCAGGGGGCCGTGCAGGTCGGTTGCGGTGTCCATACTGCCTGAGCCTCTCGCGGGTCGGGGAGTGGCGCATCCGGAAGGAAGGGTTCCGTCATCAGCCTCGCCGGATCGGCTGCGGTGGATCAGGGTCGTTGGTCCTGTGCGTCCGGGCCGTCCGTCGCGGCGAATCCGCGTACCACGATCACCGGCACCGGGGAGTGGTAGAGCAGCGTCTGGCTCACGGACCCGAGCATGCCCCGGCCGGGCTGGTCCGCCCGCGCAGCCACCACCGCGAGCTGGGCCGACCGCGTCTGCTCGACGAGGACGGAACGCGGGTCGCCGCGGATGGTGTGACACTCGACGGGTACGGCGGGCCACCGTTCGCCGACCCGGGCGACGGTGCCGGTGAGCACCTCCGGGTCGTCGTCGGCGCACCCCGGCTCCGCCACCCGGACGGCCACCAGCCGGGCCTCGCGACGCGCGGCGCAGTCGAACGCCCACGCCAGCGCCTTCCGGGAGTCGGGTGAGCCGTCCACGCCGACCAGCACCGGGCCCTCCGGCGGAGGATCCCGGCGTCCGACCAGCACCGGACACCCGGCCCGGGCGGCGACCTGCACCGCCGGTGCGTCGACGCATACCCGTCCCGGAGCGCTGCTCATGCCGCTGTCGCCCACGGCGACCAGGAACGCCGTCTCCGACCGGCGGACCAGCGTGTCCACGGTGGGTTCCTCGGAGATCTCACCGCTGACCGGGAGGCTCCCGTCGACGTCCTTGGCGACCTCGGTGGCGCGGGCGAGAAGCTCCTCCGCCGCGTCGTGCGGCCCGGCGACCGACGGCGCCGCCAGGGCCGCTCCCCAGTCGAAGGCGTGCACCAGGTGCAGCGACCGCCCGTGCCCGACGGCCTCGCGCGCGGCCAGCCGGACCAGCGACAGGCTCCGCTCCGAGCCGACACCGGCCAGCACCGGCGTCTCGGTGACTGCGGTCATCCGGCATCACCTCCGCAGGCGTCGCACCCGGCCCCCGTCCCGAGGCTAGTCCGGGCGGTACGGCGGCGGGGCGGGATCGGCGTACCGCCTGTGCTGCCCGCCGCCGCGCCCCGGCGGTCTTCGCGCCCGGGGCCCGGCGGCGGACGCCGTCACCGGGTGGCGCGGCTCAGCGGAACTGGAGGCGGTTGATCGCGTCGAAGACGCGGGCGCCGAAGAGCCGCCGCGTGTGCACCATCGCCCACGCCGCCGCCGTGACCAGGTAGCGGGTGCGCGGGCGACGGGCGGTCACCGCCCGCTCGATCACCCGGGCCACCGCGTCGGGCGCGGCCGCGAGCAGGCGGTTCTCGTACGACCGCGCCATCGTCTCGTCCACCGCCGCCACCATCCTCCGGTACGGCCCGGCCGGGTCCGCTCCCGCGCCGAGCGACCCGGCCGCGACGGCGCCGAAGCCGGTACGGATCAGGCCCGGCTCGACGATCGCCACGTCGACGCCGAACGGTCGCACCTCCTGGCGCAGCGCGTCGGAGATGGCCTCCACCGCGTACTTGCTCGCGTGGTAGTAGCCCCCGCCGGGGAACACGATCCGGCCGCCCATCGAGCTGACGTTGACGATCCGGCCCCGGCCGGCCCGACGCATGCCGGGCAGCACCAGCTGGGTGAGCCGGCTCAGCCCGAACACGTTCGTCTCGAACTGCGCCCGCACCCGATCCATCGGGGTCTCCTCGACCGGGCCGTACTCTCCGTATCCGGCGTTGTTCACCAGGACGTCGACCTGGCCGTGCTCGGCCTCGATCGCGGCGACGGCGGCGGTCATCGACGCCTCGTCGGTGACGTCGAGGGGAAGCAGCCGGGCGCCGGCCCCCGCCAGGTCGGCGATCGCCTCGACCTTGCGGGCGGTGGCGTAGACAGTCAGCCCGGGGTGCCGGGCCAGCCGCGCGACGGTGGCCCGGCCGATGCCGGACGAGGTGCCGGTGACGAGGACGGTGGTCATGCGAGGTCTCCAGGGGTGTCCAGGCCGGCGACGATCAACGCGACCCCGTCGCGCAGTCGCCGCCGGGGCAGGTCGGGGTCGGTGAGGTCGGCCTCCAGGCCGCGGGTGAGCGCGACCAGCACGTCGGCCACCGCGCGGGCGCGGGGCCCGGCACGGTCGGCGAGCGCTGCGGCCACCACGTCGGTCAGCTCCCGGGTGTACGCCTCGACGAGGTCCCCGGTCAGCTTGGTGCTCTCGTCGAGCAACTCGGCGGCGTGCCGGCTCTCCCGGTGCAGGGTCAGGGTGAGGTCCAGCTTCGCCCCGAGCACGGTGACCAACCGCTCGGCCGTGGACGCCGTGGGGTCGGCGGCCGCCCGGCGCGCCTCGGCGAGCGAGTCGGCGAACAGCCGCTCGGCAAGCCGTCGGTACGCGTCGTCCTTGTTGCGGACGTACTGGTAGACGGCCGGACGCGACATCCCGGCAGCGGCCGCGATGTCGTCCATCGTCGTCCGACGCACCCCGTGTCGGGTGAAGCACTCGTACGCCGCCGCGAGGATCGTCTCCAGCCGGTCGCTCGACATGCTGACAATCCTTGCACATTTCGTCAGTACGTCAAGGGCGAACTGGTGGCGATGGCGCCTTCCTACGCTGAATGTCGGGTTTCGGGGGTGTGATGGGCGGCGTCGTGGGGGTGGAATGGTGGCGGGGGCGGGGTCGTTACATCACCTGGACGATCGAGCAGCGCCCGCCTTGATGGCAGGGTGAGCGGCCCCGGAATGATGGCGGCCGCCTGGTCGTTACATCTGGTCCCGGCACCACGAGGGCCCCCGGCCCCGGTTCGCCGGTCTTTCGATCACCACCTGCCCGCCCCCCTTGGGGTCTGGTGGTCATCCCCTGAATGTCTGTGAGCGCCGGACGGTCACCACACCCCTTGTCCCCCCTTTGCGGGTGGGTGGCGTCTTCCCCCGAATGGAGCTTGGTCATGAACACGATGCTGCGTAAGAGCGTTCTGGGTGTTGCTGGTCTGGCGTTCGCCACCGGTGTGTTCGCCGGCCCCGCCACCGCTCACGCCGCCCCCGTGGTGGAGTCGAGGCCGGTCGCCGCCACGGTGCTGGCCGACAAGGCGGACAAGGGCACGCTGATCCCGCACGGTGTGCAGGGCAAGCAGTCCCGCATCGACCTGGACGACGAGCAGACCGCGAATGTGAAGGCGATCATCGCGGCGACGAAGAAGGCCGACATGGACGAGCGGGCCGCCGTGGTGGCCAT